>NZ_JBFTZE010000010.1:0-253735 GCF_056406935.1 Pseudomonas sp. P1_A1
CAGGTTGATACCGGTGGTAAAGACCTGATGGTGCTGGACGTGCTGGCCCTGATCAAAGAGCAGGACGAAGGTTTCTCCTATCGTCGCTCTTGCCGTGAAGGTGTTTGCGGTTCCGACGGCATGAACATCAACGGCAAAAACGGTCTGGCGTGCATCACGCCGCTGTCTGCCGTCGTAAAAGGTAACAAGCTGATCGTTCGTCCTCTTCCAGGTTTGCCGGTTATCCGTGACCTGGTCGTCGATATGAGCATCTTCTACAAGCAATACGAAAAGGTTAAGCCATACCTGCAGAACGACACGCCGGCTCCGGCCATCGAACGTCTGCAGTCCCCGGAAGAGCGTGAAAAGCTCGACGGTCTGTACGAGTGCATCCTGTGCGCTTGCTGCTCGACTTCGTGCCCGTCCTTCTGGTGGAACCCGGACAAGTTCCTGGGCCCGGCTGCCCTGCTGCAAGCGTACCGCTTCCTGGCAGACAGCCGCGACACCAAGACGTCCGAGCGTCTGGCTTCGCTGGATGACCCGTTCAGCGTTTTCCGCTGCCGGGGCATCATGAACTGCGTCAACGTTTGTCCGAAAGGCCTGAACCCGACTAAGGCTATCGGTCACATCCGTAACATGCTGCTGCAAAGCGGCGTGTGATTCAGCTGCTGTACCCGTAGAACCGCTGTACCCGTAGATGCTACGGCGCAGGCTTCAACCGGCGCCGTAGTTTTAACCTGAGCAGCAGCCCATAAGGCTGCGGCTCTTATTTTGAAGAAATGAGACAAGCAGGGGCATCCGGGCTGGTACCCGGACTATCAGCGTGATCCTAAGTGGCTTGTTTTAGTCGCTGCATTCGGACTTCTGCAAGTTTGCTCGGTGTCGACGCCGGTGGTGTTCCCCTAACCGAGGGTGACCAAGCATGCAAGAAAGCGTGATGCAGCGCATGTGGAACAGCGCCTACCTTTCCGGTAGTAACGCTGCCTATGTGGAAGAGCTCTACGAGCTCTACCTGCACGACCCTAACGCTGTGCCAGAAGAGTGGCGCACCTACTTCCAGAAGTTGCCTGCTGATGGCAACACTGCCACCGATGTTTCGCACTCCACAATTCGCGATCATTTCGTCTTGCTGGCAAAGAACCAGCGCCGCGCCCAACCGGTTTCCGCCGGCAGCGTGAGCAGTGAGCACGAGAAGAAGCAAGTTGAAGTGCTGCGATTGATCCAGGCCTACCGTATGCGTGGCCACCAGGCAGCCCAGCTTGACCCGCTGGGGCTGTGGCAGCGTCCTGCACCTGCAGACCTGTCAATCAATCATTACGGCTTGACCAATGCCGATCTTGATACGACCTTCCGTGCCGGCGACCTGTTCATCGGCAAAGAGGAGGCGAGCCTACGCGAAATTCACGAAGCGTTGCAGCAGACATATTGCCGCACCATCGGCGCTGAATTTACGCACATCGTCGATTCCGAGCAGCGCCAGTGGTTCCAGCAGCGTCTGGAAAGCGTGCGCGGCCGTCCGACGTACTCCGCCGACATCAAGAGCCATTTGCTTGAGCGCGTTACCGCCGCTGAAGGCCTGGAAAAATACCTGGGCACCAAATACCCGGGCACCAAGCGTTTCGGTCTGGAAGGTGGCGAGAGCCTGATTCCGCTGCTCGACGAGCTGATCCAGCGTTCCGGTTCCTACGGCACCAAGGAAATCGTGATCGGCATGGCCCACCGTGGCCGTCTGAACGTGCTGGTCAACACCTTCGGCAAGAACCCGCGCGAGTTGTTCGACGAGTTCGAAGGCAAGAAGAAGGTCGAGCTGGGTTCCGGTGACGTTAAATATCACCAGGGCTTCTCGTCCAACGTCATGACCACCGGCGGTGAAGTTCACCTGGCCATGGCTTTCAACCCGTCTCACCTGGAAATCGTTTCTCCAGTGGTCGAGGGTTCGGTTCGCGCCCGTCAGGATCGTCGTAACGACCCTACCGGCGAGAAGGTTCTGCCGATCTCCATCCACGGTGACGCGGCATTCGCCGGTCAGGGCGTGGTCATGGAAACCTTCCAGATGTCGCAGACCCGCGGCTTCAAGACTGGCGGCACGATCCACCTGGTGATCAACAACCAGGTCGGCTTCACCATCAGCAATCCGGAAGACTCGCGTTCCACCGAGTACTGCACCGACGTCGCGAAAATGATCCAGGCGCCGATCCTCCATGTGAATGGTGATGATCCGGAAGCCGTATTGTTCGTGACCCAGCTGGCCATCGACTACCGCATGCAGTACAAGCGCGACGTAGTGATCGATCTGGTCTGCTACCGTCGTCGCGGCCACAACGAGGCCGACGAGCCAAGCGGTACCCAGCCTCTAATGTATCAGCAGATTGCCAAACAGCGCACCACCCGTGAGCTGTATGCCGATCGTCTGACCCAGAGCGGTGTACTGGACGCAGAGCGTGTTCAGGCGAAAGTCGACGAATACCGCAACGCGCTGGACAACGGTCTGCATGTTGTAAAAAGCCTGGTCAAAGAGCCGAACAAAGAGTTGTTCGTGGACTGGCGTCCGTATCTGGGCCACGCCTGGACCGCGCGTCACGACACTCGCTTCGATCTGAAAACCTTGCAGGAACTGTCCGCCAAGCTGCTGGAAATTCCGGAAGGCTTCGTGGTTCAGCGCCAGGTCTCGAAAATCTACGAAGACCGTCAGAAGATGCAAGCCGGCGGCCTGCCGATCAACTGGGGTTACGCTGAAACCATGGCGTACGCGACCCTGGCGTTCGAAGGTCACCCGATTCGCATCACTGGCCAGGACGTAGGCCGCGGTACTTTCTCGCACCGTCATGCGGCGCTGCACAACCAGAAAGATGCCAGCACCTACATTCCGCTGCAGCACCTGTACAAAGGTCAGCCGCGCTTCGATCTGTACGACTCGCTGCTGTCCGAAGAAGCGGTTCTGGCGTTCGAATACGGTTATTCGACCACCGAGCCGAACGCTCTGGTTATCTGGGAAGCCCAGTTCGGCGACTTCGCCAACGGTGCCCAGGTGGTTGTCGACCAGTTCATCACCAGTGGCGAGCACAAGTGGGGCCGTCTCTGCGGTCTGACCATGCTGCTGCCGCACGGTTATGAAGGCCAGGGTCCTGAGCACTCCTCGGCTCGCCTGGAGCGTTACCTGCAGCTGTGCGCCGAGCACAACATTCAGGTAGCCGTGCCGACTACGCCGGCCCAGATCTACCACTTGCTGCGTCGTCAGGTGATTCGCCCGCTGCGCAAACCATTGGTAGTCCTGACTCCGAAGTCGTTGCTGCGTCACAAGCTGGCCATCTCGACCCTGGAAGATCTGGCCGAAGGTTCGTTCCAGACCGTGATCCCGGAAATCGATGCGCTTGATCCGAAAAAGGTCACTCGCATGATCCTGTGCAGCGGCAAGGTCTACTATGACCTGCTGGAAAAACGCCGTGCCGAAGGTCGTGAAGACATCGCCATCGTGCGTATCGAGCAGCTGTATCCGTTCCCTGAGGACGACCTGATGGAGGCGCTCGCCCCTTACACCAACCTCGAAAACGTGGTCTGGTGCCAGGAAGAGCCGATGAACCAGGGCGCCTGGTACAGCAGCCAGCATCACATGCGTCGCAGCCTGACCAACCACAAACAAGGCCTGGTCCTGGAATACGCTGGTCGTGAGGCGTCTGCCGCACCTGCCTGCGGTTACGCTTCGATGCACGCCGAGCAGCAGGAACAACTGCTGCAAGATGCTTTCACTGTTTAACGCCTTCGCGCACCTGAAACCGAATTTAAGGACCCACAGATAATGGCTATCGAAATCAAAGCCCCCACTTTCCCGGAATCGGTTGCCGATGGCACCGTTGCCACCTGGCACAAAAAGCCGGGCGACGCCGTCAAGCGTGACGAACTGATCGTCGACATCGAAACCGACAAAGTCGTACTGGAAGTTCTGGCCACCGCTGATGGCGTGCTGGGCGCGATCGTCAAGAACGAAGGCGACACCGTTCTGTCCGACGAAGTTCTGGGCTCCATCGGTGAGGGCGGTGCTGCTGCCGCTCCAGCCGCCGCTGCTGCACCTGCCGCTGCTGCCGCTGCTCCTGCCGAAGTAGGCGAAGACGATCCTGTTGCTGCACCGGCTGCTCGCAAGCTGGCTGAAGAAAACGGCATCAACATCGCTTCCGTTGCCGGCACTGGCAAAGGCGGTCGTGTGACCAAGGAAGACGTGGTAGCAGCTGTTGCCGCCAAGAAAGCCGCTCCGGCTGCTGCACCTGCCAAGGCTGCCGCACCGGCTGCTTCGGCTCCGGTATTCGCTGCTGGCGACCGCGTAGAAAAACGCGTTCCGATGACCCGTCTGCGTGCCAAGGTTGCCGAGCGTCTGGTTGAAGCTCAATCGAACATGGCCATGCTGACCACTTTCAACGAAGTCGACATGACCGAAGTCATGGCCCTGCGTTCGAAGTACAAGGACCTGTTCGAGAAGTCCCACAACGGCGTACGCCTGGGCTTCATGTCGTTCTTCGTGAAAGCGGCTACCGAAGCGCTGAAACGCTTCCCGGCTGTCAACGCGTCGATCGACGGTGCCGACATCGTTTACCACGGCTACGCCGACGTTGGTGTGGCTGTTTCCAGCGACCGCGGTCTGGTTGTACCGGTTCTGCGTAACGCCGAACTGATGAGCCTGGCTGAAATCGAAGGCGGCATCGCTACCTTCGGCAAGAAAGCCCGTGACGGCAAACTGTCGATGGAAGAAATGACCGGCGGCACGTTCACCATCACCAACGGCGGTACTTTCGGTTCGATGATGTCGACTCCGATCGTCAACCCGCCGCAGGCTGCGATTCTGGGTATGCACAACATCATCCAGCGCCCTATGGCGATCAACGGTCAAGTCGTTATCCGTCCGATGATGTACCTGGCGCTGTCCTACGATCACCGTCTGATCGATGGCAAAGAAGCTGTGACCTTCCTGGTGACCATCAAGAACCTGCTGGAAGACCCGGCTCGTTTGCTGCTGGATATCTGATTTCGTTGCACGGGCCGTTCAATGATGGACGGCCCTTCTGTAATGACCAGCTTCGTCCCACGACGGTCCTCAAAAGGGGCCGTCCGGTTTGATTCGAGAAGGAATGACACATGACTCAGAAATTCGACGTGGTAGTGATTGGCGCGGGCCCTGGCGGCTACGTGGCTGCCATTAAAGCAGCGCAACTGGGCCTCACCACTGCCTGCATCGAGAAATACACCGACAAGGAAGGCAAACTGGCCCTCGGCGGTACTTGCCTGAACGTCGGCTGCATTCCATCCAAGGCGCTGCTGGACAGCTCCTGGAAGTTTCACGAAGCGCAAGACGGCTTCGCGATCCACGGTATCAACCACGCTGGCGTGACCATGGACGTGCCAGCAATGGTCGGCCGTAAAGCCAACATCGTCAAAGGCCTGACCTCCGGCGTTGCAACGCTGTTCAAGGCTAACGGCGTCACTTCGATCCAGGGCCACGGCAAACTGCTGGCTGGCAAGAAAGTCGAAGTCACCAAGCCTGACGGTTCGGTTGAAGTCATCGAAGCCGAAAACGTCATCCTGGCTCCGGGCTCGCGTCCGATCGATATTCCACCGGCTCCGGTCGACCAGAATGTGATCGTTGACTCTACCGGCGCTCTGGAATTCCAATCCGTACCAAAACGCCTGGGTGTAATCGGCGCTGGTGTTATCGGTCTGGAACTGGGTTCGGTATGGTCCCGTCTGGGCGCCGAAGTCACCGTTCTCGAAGCACTGGATACCTTCCTGATGGCAGCGGACACCGCTGTTTCCAAGGAAGCGCTGAAAACCCTGACCAAACAGGGTCTGGACATCAAGCTGGGCGCTCGCGTGACCGGTTCCAAAGTGAACGGCGACGAAGTCGTTGTGAACTACACCGATGCCAACGGCGAACAGAACATCACTTTCGACAAGCTGATCGTAGCCGTTGGTCGCCGTCCGGTGACCACTGATCTGCTGGCTGCCGATTGCGGCGTGACCCTCGACGAGCGCGGTTTCGTGCACGTTGACGATCACTGCGCCACCACCGTACCGGGCGTTTACGCCATCGGTGACGTGGTTCGCGGCATGATGCTGGCTCACAAAGCCTCGGAAGAGGGCATCATGGTTGTCGAGCGCATCAAGGGCCACAAAGCCCAGATGAACTATGATCTGATCCCTTCGGTTATTTATACTCACCCGGAAATCGCGTGGGTCGGTAAAACCGAGCAGGCCTTGAAAGCTGAAGGCGTAGAAGTTAACGTCGGCACCTTCCCGTTCGCAGCCTCTGGCCGTGCCATGGCCGCCAACGATACCGGTGGTTTCGTCAAGGTCATCGCTGATGCCAAGACTGACCGCGTATTGGGCGTCCACGTGATTGGCCCGAGCGCAGCAGAACTGGTTCAGCAAGGCGCGATCGGCATGGAATTCGGCACCAGCGCTGAAGACCTGGGCATGATGGTTTTCTCCCATCCGACCCTGTCTGAAGCCTTGCACGAAGCAGCGTTGGCAGTGAATGGCGGCGCCATCCACATCGCCAACCGCAAGAAACGCTAAGCGGATAATAAGAAACCACGGCGGTACGGCCCGTCGTGAGCCTTGCGAGCAAGACTCACCGCGGAATGTCCGCTGGACGCAGTCTTGCGTAGCTGCACCGGGTACCCGGAAAGGTTACGCAAGCAGCAGTCACAGGTGGTGCGGCACTTGAATGAGTGCAGCACCGAATGCGCAGTACCTAACGAAGACGGTAATAAGCATGAATCTTCACGAGTATCAGGGTAAGCAGCTGTTCGCTGAGTACGGCCTRCCAGTATCCACCGGTTACGCGGTAGACACCCCGGAAGCAGCAGCAGAAGCTTGCGACAAAATCGGCGGCAGCGAATGGGTTGTCAAAGCCCAGGTTCACGCCGGTGGTCGCGGTAAAGCGGGCGGCGTAAAGCTGGTTCGCAGCAAAGAAGACGCTAAAGCATTCGCACAGCAGTGGCTGGGCAAGCGTCTGGTGACTTACCAGACTGACGCCAATGGTCAGCCAGTCACCAAAATCCTGGTTGAATCGTGCACTGATATCGCTAAAGAGCTGTACCTGGGCGCTGTCGTTGACCGTTCGAGCCGTCGCATCGTGTTCATGGCTTCCACCGAAGGTGGCGTGGACATCGAGAAAATCGCTCACGACACTCCAGAAAAAATTCTGAAAGCCACTATCGATCCACTGGTTGGCGCTCAGCCATTCCAGGGTCGCGAGCTGGCATTCCAGCTGGGTCTGGAAGGTAAGCAAGTTGCTCAGTTCGCCAAGATCTTCGTAGGTCTGGCCAAGCTGTTCAAGGATCACGACCTGGCTCTGCTGGAAGTGAACCCGCTGGTGATCAAGGCTGACGGCGATCTGCATTGCCTCGATGCCAAGATCAACATCGACGCCAACGCCATGTACCGTCAGCCTAAGCTGAAGACTTTCCACGATCCGTCGCAAGACGATCCGCGCGAAGCGCACGCTGCCAAGTTCGAACTGAACTACGTAGCGCTGGAAGGCAACATCGGTTGCATGGTCAACGGTGCTGGCCTGGCCATGGGTACCATGGACATCGTCAACCTGCATGGCGGCAAACCAGCCAACTTCCTCGACGTGGGCGGCGGCGCTACCAAAGAACGCGTAACCGAAGCGTTCAAGATCATCCTGTCCGACACTAACGTCGCTGCAGTACTGGTCAACATCTTCGGCGGCATCGTTCGTTGCGACATGATTGCCGAAGGCATCATCGGCGCTGTGAAAGAAGTCGGCGTGAAAATCCCGGTTGTTGTTCGCCTTGAAGGCAACAACGCTGAGCTGGGCGCTAAAGTACTGGCAGAAAGCGGTTTGAACATCATCGCTGCTACCAGCCTGACCGACGCTGCTCAACAAGTTGTCAAAGCTGCGGAGGGCAAATAATGAGCGTCCTGATCAATAAAGACACCAAAGTTATCTGCCAGGGTATTACCGGTTCGCAAGGTAGTTTCCACACCCAGCAAGCCATCGAATACGGCACCAAGATGGTTGGCGGCGTAACTCCAGGCAAAGGCGGCACCGAGCACCTGGGTCTGCCAGTGTTCAACACCGTGAAAGACGCTGTAGCTGCCACTGGCGCCACCGCCAGCGTGATCTACGTTCCAGCTCCTTTCTGCAAGGACTCCATCCTGGAAGCAGCTTTCGGCGGCATCAAGCTGATCGTTTGCATCACTGAAGGCATTCCTACCCTGGACATGCTGGATGCCAAGGTCAAGTGCGACGAGCTGGGCGTAGTCCTGATCGGTCCTAACTGCCCAGGCGTGATCACTCCAGGCGAATGCAAGATCGGCATCATGCCAGGTCACATTCACTTGCCAGGCAAGGTCGGTATCGTTTCCCGTTCCGGCACCCTGACCTACGAAGCTGTGAAGCAGACTACTGACGCCGGTTTCGGTCAGTCGACTTGCGTCGGCATCGGTGGTGACCCGATCCCGGGTTCCAACTTCATCGACATCCTGAAGCTGTTCCAGGAAGACCCGAAGACCGAGGCGATCGTGATGATCGGCGAGATCGGCGGTTCGGCTGAAGAAGAAGCGGCTGCCTACATCAAGGCACACGTGACCAAGCCGGTTGTTTCCTACATCGCTGGTGTGACTGCTCCTCCGGGCAAGCGCATGGGCCATGCTGGTGCAATCATCTCTGGCGGCAAAGGCACTGCAGACGAGAAATTCGCTGCGCTGCAAGACGCAGGCGTTAAAACCGTGCGTTCGCTGGCAGACATCGGCAAGGCCCTGGCCGAGCTGACCGGTTGGGCCGTCAAGTAAGCCTCGCGCTTAACTGACGCTTCACCAAACAAAGGCCACCTTCGGGTGGCCTTTGTCGTTTGTGCGGATCAAAAGATCGCAGCCTTCGGCAGCTCCTGCATGGAATCGCATTCACTGTAGGAGCTGCCGAAGGCTGCGATCTTTTGATCTTCAAGGAAAATTAGATAGGTAAACACGACATTGAAATGTCGCGTATCGGATAGTTCGCCCTGTAATAGTGCGTTTGGCGGGCAAATTCGTTAGGCTAGCCGCCATTTTTGCGTTTGCGGCTCACAAGGCTGCGGCGCGCTAAACGGGTCAGTCCTATACGGATCGACAGCATTTCCCTCACCCATAAGGGAAATCCCTCTCTAAATTCCGATTCAGTAGTGTGGTATTTCCTTAATGAAAGTGTTGAAAGGCCAGGACATCCTGGCATTGGGCTTCATGACATTTGCCCTGTTCGTCGGGGCTGGCAACATCATCTTCCCGCCTATCGTCGGTTTGCAGTCCGGGCCTAATGTCTGGATGGCGGCGCTGGGTTTCCTGATCACCGCAGTCGGTCTGCCGGTGATCACCGTTGTTGCCCTGGCCAAGGTCGGTGGTGCAATGGATACCTTGAGCGGCCCGATCGGTAAAATCGCCGGTGGCCTGCTGGCAGCCGCGTGCTACCTCGCTGTCGGCCCGCTGTTCGCCACGCCGCGCACTGCGACCGTGTCATTCGAGGTGGGTTTGGCGCCACTGACCGGCGAAAGCCCGTTGGCGCTGTTTCTCTATAGCTCGGTGTACTTCCTGGTGGTGTTCTTCATCTCGCTCTATCCGGGCCGTCTGCTGGACACCGTAGGACGGTTCCTCGCACCGCTGAAGATCATCGCCCTGGCCGTTCTCGGCATCGCAGCGTTCGCGTTGCCGGCCGGTGACGTCGGCGTGGCGACCCCTGAATACGTGGCGGCACCGTTCTCCCAGGGCTTTATCAATGGCTACCTGACCATGGATACCCTGGGCGCGCTGGTATTCGGCATTGTCATCGTCAACGCGATCCGCTCCCGTGGCGTGGAGTCGCCGGTGTTGATCACCCGTTACGCGATCATTGCCGGGCTGATTGCCGGTGTAGGCCTGGCGCTGGTTTACGTCAGCCTGTTCCGTCTCGGTTCGGGCAGCCATGAAGTGGCCGCCGGTGCCTCCAACGGCGCGGCGGTATTGCACGCCTACGTGCAGCACACCTTCGGTTCTCTGGGCAGTGGTTTCCTCGCGGTGCTGATCTCCCTGGCCTGCCTGGTGACAGCGGTCGGTCTGACCTGCGCCTGTGCCGAATACTTCAGCCGTGTGCTGCCACTGTCCTACAAGACCCTGGTGATCATCCTGGCTGCGTTTTCCCTGCTGGTGTCCAACCTGGGCCTCACCAAGCTGATTGCGTTCTCGATCCCGGTACTGACCGCCATCTACCCTCCGTGCATCGCTCTGGTGGCCCTGAGCTTCTGCAAGGACTTCTGGCATGAGCAGGGCCGCATCGTCGGTCCGGTGATGCTGGTGTCGTTCATTTTCGGCATGATCGACGCCCTCAAGGGCGCCGGTCTCGCCGACTGGATGCCGGCTCAACTGGCTCACCTGCCGCTGAGCGAGCAGGGCCTGGCGTGGCTGGTGCCGTCGGTCATGACCCTGGTGGTTGCCGTGGCTTGCGACCGCCTGCTGGGCAAGCGCGAAGAAGCGCTGGCTTAAGCCGCTTCATGACCCGCCACAAGCGGGCTTGAGCTACAAATGGAAATGCCCCGTATCAATCGATACGGGGCATTTTTTATGCGCGTGATGCAGTGTCTTTTTCCTTGGGTTAACGTCGAAGCACTATCCGCAGGTTTCATCATCGTCTACACATCACAAGGAACTGCATGTCGTTCATCCACGCCAATCTGATCCACATCCTCGCCGCGCTCTGGTTTGTCGTCTGCTGGGGTGGCTACACCCGTTACGCGACATGGAAGGGCCGTGACACCGCATGCCTGGCCAGTGTGCTGCACCTGTACCGCGAAGACTGGATGCGCCGCATGCTGTTGCGCGACAACCGCATCGCCGATGCCAGCGTGATCGGTAACCTGGAGCGCAACGCCTCGTTCTTTGCTTCCAGCACATTGATTATCCTGGCCGGTATTCTCACGGTGTTGGGTGCATCCGAAAGAGCCGTGTCGTTGCTTGCGGATATCCCGATGGTGCAACAGGCTTCCCAAGGCATGTCGGAGATCAAGTTGTTGTGCCTGGCGCTGGTGTTTGTCTATGCGTTCTTTACGTTCAGCTGGTGCATGCGTCAGTACAACTTTGCGGCCATTCTCGTGGGTTCGGCACCGATGATCGGTGAGCGGCATGTGTCCGAGCAAGAGCGTAACGCCTTTGCTTCCCGAGCCGCCCGTGTCATCTCCATGGCGGCCAACCAGTTCAACTTCGGTCTGCGTTCCTATTACTTCGGCATGAGCATGCTGGCGTGGTTTGTCAGCCCCTGGTTGTTCATGTTGATGAGCGCCGGTGTCGTGTTGGTATTGTATCGCCGCGAGTTTCACTCCGATGTTCTTGACGTGATGGTCTATACACCTACAGAGGCGCCATTGCCTGAGCTGAACAAAGAGGCGGCTTGATGAGTATTCCATTCTGGTGTGTGTTTATCAGTGCTTTGTTGATTTTCCTGGCAAAGATCCCGGTGGCCAAAGCCATGAACGAGCAGGGCGGTTACAACAATCACCTGCCGCGTCAACAACAGGCGCAACTTACCGGTTTCGGCGCTCGGGCATTGGCGGCCCACCAGAACAGCTTCGAGGCGTTCATTTTGTTTGCGGTAGGGGTGTTGATGGCGCACACCACGCAAACGGCGGGATGGCTGATCGATACACTGGCGATCATCTTCGTGATCGCGCGCGTTATCTACTTACTGTGTTATTGGGCTGATCTGGCCTGGCAGCGCAGCCTGGTGTGGTTCGTCGGATTAGTGTGTTCGTTGTTGCTGATGATTAGTCCGACTTTTAGGACAATTTTGCTCTAAGACTGCGTTGCGAACAAAAGCTGCAGATAAAAGAAAACCCGCACTTGGCGGGTTTTCTTTTATCACAAAAAAACGCTTTTAGTTTTTAGGTGCTTCCGGCGCGGCTTCTTTTGCCGCTGCTGCGTTCGATTCGGCCTGAGCTTTGGCAGCATCGGCGTTTTCTTTCGCTGCCTCGTTCACTTTATCCTGAGCTTCGCTCATTTTTTCCTGAGCTTGCTCACTATGTTTGGCGGCATCTTGAGCTTTGTCCTCGGATTTTTTATCGCAGGCAGCGAGACCGAGGGAAGCGGTCAACATCAAGGCAATAGCTAAAGTCTTACGCATGGGGTGTTTCTCCTGATGGAAAATATCTACTGGCCTTTCGAGCACAGCGATCAGGGTTAAGTTCCTCAAATCACTCAGATATATAAGTTTGTTTTGCCACGGAACTTTTGCCCTTTAGCCTGCTACTTTGCCCGGACACTAAGGAGCGCTTTATCAAATGGCCGAAAACCCCGTTTTTGAGCGTGCGACGCGATTCCTGTCGGCGTTGCGCCATTGTCAGGTACTCGGCATGCGCGTTCACAGCGCCAGCGGCGAAGGGCTGACGGTAATTCTCCCGTACAGCCGGCAGATCGTCGGCAACCCGCAAACCGGGGTGATTCATGGCGGTGCGCTGACCTCGTTGATGGACACCGCCTGCGGCATGGCCACCCTCTGTGTGCTGCCCGAGTTCGAGGTCTGCCCGACGCTCGACTTGCGCATCGATTACATGCACGCCGCCGAGCCGCACAAGGACGTGTTCGGCTTCGCCCAATGCTACCGAGTGACCACTGACGTGATCTTCGCACGCGGTTTTGCCTATCAGGACGACCCCGAACAGCCCATCGCCCACGTGGTGGGCACCTTCATGCGCATGGGCAAGGGCGTCAAAGGTACTAAAAGCTTTGGCGGTGTCATTGCCGGAGGTACGAAATGACCGACACGTTTAAGGAACAGCTTCAACAGGCTCATGCGCAGAGGGACTACGCCGCGCTGCTGCAGCTGATTCCTTACGCCGAGCTGATCGGCGTCGAATGTTCGCGGGTAGGAGATGAGCTGCTGTTTCGTCTGCCGGCCAACAAAGACAACATTGGTAACCCTTTACTGCCGGCGATTCATGGCGGGGTGATTGCCGGGTTCATGGAGCTCTCGGCAGCGCTGCACCTGTTGATTTTCACCGGCTCGCCCGGCGTACCGAAGATTATCGACTTCTCCCTCGACTACCTGCGCGTGGGGCAGTTTCGCGATACCTGGGCTCGTTGCCAGGTTTGCCGGCAGGGGCGGCGGGTGGCAAACGTGGCGATTACCGCCTGGCAAAGCACTGAAGCCGAGCCCATTGCCATGGCCCGGGCGCACTTCAAAATCGAAGAGCCCTTGAAATCCTGATCTCAGCCCCCAACTCTGAGGACAACCCGCCGCCGACCCTCAAGGTCGCGGCCACTGCCATCTGATTGGAGTTTGATGACCATGAGTGTGGAAACTCAAAAGGAAACCCTGGGCTTCCAGACCGAGGTGAAGCAGCTGCTGCACCTCATGATCCATTCGCTGTATTCCAACAAGGAAATCTTCCTTCGCGAATTGATCTCGAACGCCTCTGACGCTGTCGATAAATTACGTTTTGAAGCGCTGGCCAAGCCTGAATTGCTGGAAGGCGGCGCTGAACTGAAAATCCGTGTGAGCTTCGACAAGGACGCTAAAACCGTCACCCTCGAAGACAACGGCATCGGCATGAGCCGTGAAGATGCGGTCACTCACCTGGGCACCATCGCCAAGTCCGGTACCGCCGATTTCATGAAGCACCTGTCTGGCGATCAGAAAAAAGACTCGCACCTGATCGGTCAGTTCGGTGTCGGTTTCTACTCGGCGTTCATCGTCGCCGATAAAGTTGACGTATTCAGCCGCCGTGCCGGCCTCGCTGCCAGCGAAGGTGTGCACTGGTCGTCCAAGGGCGAAGGCGAATTTGAAATCGCCACCGTCGAGAAAGCTGATCGCGGCACCCGTATCGTCCTGCACCTGAAGTCCGGTGAAGACGAATTCGCCGATGGCTGGCGTCTGCGCAACATCATCAAGAAGTATTCCGACCACATCGCTTTGCCGATCGAGTTGCCGAAAGAAGTGGCAGCCGCCGAGGGTGAAGAAAAGCCTGCCGTTGAATGGGAAACCGTCAACCGCGCCAGCGCCCTGTGGACTCGCCCTCGCACTGAAGTGAAGGACGAGGAATACCAGGAGTTCTACAAGCACGTCGCTCACGATTTCGAGAATCCGCTGAGCTGGAGCCACAACAAGGTCGAAGGCAAGCTCGAGTACACCTCGCTGCTTTATGTGCCGGCCCGTGCTCCGTTCGATCTGTACCAGCGTGAAGCGCCGAAAGGCCTGAAGCTGTACGTGCAGCGCGTGTTCGTCATGGATCAGGCCGAGTCGTTCCTGCCGCTGTATCTGCGCTTCATCAAAGGCGTGGTCGATTCCAACGACCTGTCGCTGAACGTGTCGCGGGAAATCCTGCAGAAAGACCCGATCATCGACTCCATGAAGTCGGCGCTGACCAAGCGCGTTCTGGACATGCTGGAAAAACTGGCGAAGAACGAGCCTGAGCAATACAAGGGCTTCTGGAAGAACTTCGGTCAGGTCATGAAAGAAGGCCCGGCAGAAGACTTCGCCAACAAAGAAAAAATTGCCGGTCTGCTGCGTTTCGCCTCCACTCAGGGCGACGACGGTGAGCAGGTTGTAGGTCTGGCCGACTACCTGACCCGTGCCAAGGAAGGTCAGGACAAGATCTACTACCTGACCGGCGAAACCTACGCGCAAGTCAAAAACAGCCCGCACCTGGAAGTCTTCCGCAAGAAAGGCATCGAAGTGCTGCTGCTGACCGACCGTATCGACGAGTGGCTGATGAGCTACCTCAATGACTTCGACGGCAAGAGCTTTGTCGACGTGGCACGCGGTGACCTGGACCTCGGCAACCTGGATTCGGAAGAAGACAAGAAAGCCGCGGAAGAAGTCGCCAAGTCCAAAGAAGGCCTGGTTGAGCGTCTGAAGACCGCTTTGGGTGAGTCCGTTGCTGAAGTGCGGGTTTCCCACCGCTTGACCGATTCCCCGGCGATTCTGGCCATCGGCGAGCAAGACCTGGGCCTGCAAATGCGTCAGATCCTGGAAGCCAGCGGTCAGAAGGTTCCGGATTCGAAGCCAATCTTCGAATTCAACCCGGCTCACCCGCTGATCGAGAAGCTCGACAACGAGCAGAGCGACGAGCGCTTCGGCGACTTGTCGCACATTCTGTTCGATCAGGCGGCCCTGGCGGCCGGCGACAGCTTGAAAGACCCGGCCGCTTATGTGCGCCGTCTGAACAAGCTGTTGGTTGAACTGTCGGTTTAACCACGTTGTATAAAAACCCGCTTCGGCGGGTTTTTTCATTCTGGTGCTTTTTTACTGGGAGTCAGTCATGAGCCAAATCACTGTTCGATCCGTCGCCTATCAGATCGACGGCCAATCGTATGAAAGCCGTCTGGCCTTCGATGCCGACCATAAAGGCCCGCGTCCGGGTCTGTTGATGGCGCCGAACTGGATGGGCGTCAGCGTCGGTGCCGAGGAGATTGCCAAATCGGTGGCATCCAAGGGTTATGTGGTGCTGATCGCGGATCTGTACGGGCAATCGGTTCGTCCGCAGAACGGCGACGAGGCAGGCGCGGCGATGATGCCGCTGAAGAATGATCGCGCCGTACTGCGCAAACGCATGCAGGCCGCCTTCGAACAACTGCAAGGGCAGGGCGAGGCGGCGGTCGATACCTCGAAACTGGCGACTTTTGGTTTCTGCTTCGGTGGTTGCTGCGCGCTGGAGCTGGCGCGTAGCGGTGCGCCGGTGAAGGCTGCGGTGTCGTTCCACGGCACGCTGGATACGCCGAATGTGAACGATGCGAAAAGCATCAAGGGTTCGGTGCTGGTGCTGCATGGCGCTGCCGATCCGTTGGTGCCGAAAGAGCAACTGCCAGCGTTTGAAGCTGAGATGGATGCCGCCGGTGTGGATTGGCAATTGCTGAGCTATGGCGGCGCGGTGCATTCGTTCACCGACCCGCATGCCAACGTGCCGGGCATGATGATGTATGACGCGAAAACCGCGGCTCGCGCGTTCACGTCGATGCATAACTTGCTGGATGAAGTGTTCAAGGGCTGATAGCTGCCCTCGGTCCGGACACTGATCGTTCCCACGTTCTGCGTGGGAATGCCTCCAGGGAAGCTCGCGGTGTGGAAACGATCAGACGATCAGTTACAGGGGCGTTGGCGGGCTTCGGTGTTTCGGCAACTCAATCCGCTCACTTTCCCCCGGCACCGTCGGCCAATCCCCGGCCGCCCAGCGCCGACGTGCTTCATCAATCAATGCCGGATCACTGGCCACGAAGTTCCAGTTGATCCGTCGTGGCCCGTCCAGTGGTGCTCCGCCAAACAGCACGGCATGGCAGTCACTCTCGGCGGACAGCGTCATCTCTTCCCCGGCCGGCAGCACCACTAGCGTGTAGGGCTCCAGCAGCTCGCCGTCAAGCTGCGCCTCGCCGCTCAACACATACAGCGCCCGTTCTTCATGCTCGGTGGGAATCAGCAGCGTCGTCGCCGTTTGCAGGTTCAATTCGGCATATAGCGTAGGAGAAAGCACCGGGACCGGTGATTCAAGGCAAAAGCCCGTCCCGGCGATCATTCGTATCTTCACGCCAAGGTTTTCGCTGACGGGCAGCGTGGCTGCTGGATGGTGGCTGTAGTGTCCTGGACCGTGCTCACGGTCCTTGGGCGAAGCCAGCCAGATCTGTAAGCCGTGCATCGTACCGCCACTGTTCTTCAAGGCTTCGGGCGTGCGTTCGACGTGGGCAATCGCACTGCCGGCGGTCATCCAGCTGACATCGCCGGCATTCACCACCTGATCGGAACCGAGGCTGTCCTTGTGCTGGATTTGCCCTTCGAACAGGTAGGTGAGGGTGGACAGGCCGATGTGCGGATGCTGACGGATGTTCATGCCTTTGCCTGGTGGATAACGGGTTTCGAGCATGTGGTCGAAAAACACGAAAGGCCCGACATTGCGGCATTTGGCTGACGGCAAAGGGCGAAGGATCGGCTGGCCTTCGACATCTTCGGCGCGGGGGCGGATCACGAGCGGAGTGTTCATGGTGCATTCCAGGCTGAGCGGGTGACGCAGGGAGCATAACCCGCTTGCGCAGCCGTTGCCGCTATTGGCTGAAGGCGCCTTCGGACAGATGAGTCTCGATGCTGACTTCAGAGGTGGTCATCAGCTTGTGTACCGGGCAGCGGTCGGCCACGCGGTGCAGCTCGTCGCGCTGGGCGTCGGTGAGCACGCCCTTGAGCGTGAGTTTGACGTGCAGGACATATTTGCCTTTCTGTTCTTCACTGTTGTCGCGCTTGACCTCGACCCCGACGCCGGTCAGTGGGATGCCCTTCTTCTTCGCATACAGTTTCAGGGTCAGGGCCTTGCAGGTGCCGAGGGCCGCGTCGAAATAGTCATGGGGCTCTGGCGCGGTGCCTTCGCCGCCGGACGACTTGGGAACATCGGCAAACAGTTCATGGTCATCGATCTGGACGCTGTGACGAAAACCTTCGGCGGAGACAGTATTGACGGTAACAGTCATGGGAAACCTCGCAGGGATCAGGAAAAGTCATTCGATCAAAAAAGACCCTGAATTTATAGAGTATTCCTCAAGTCGGGCGTTCCACTTTTTGATCCCTTTGGCGTTTCATGGTGTTCCAGAGTGATCGTCTACTGGCCCAGCAACGTTTTACTGTGCGCTGATCGCTCCAGCCCAACGAAACACCAGACGAAAAAAAGCCCCGCGTTTGCGGGGCTTTCATGTCGATCCGGATCAGCTGCCTTTGACCGTCTTGCCGTTGACCGTACCGTCGAGGAGCATGATGTTGTACTCCTTGCCGTCGGTTTCGACCTGTTGCAGACGGACCAGCAGGTAATCCCAATCCTTGGCGAACCACAGCACGGTGATGCGCTTGCTTTGTGTCGGATCGCGCACGCGCTCGACCTTGATCGCATCGATCTGGCCTGCCTTGGTGTCGACTTTCTCCGAACCCAGCACGCGGAAGTCATAGGTATCGACTTCGCCGGCATCGACGACCTGATAGCTCATGCTTTTCTTGCCGGAGGCCACGTCATGCTGCAGCGCCAGTTGATAGGTGGACTTGTCGACCATGCCGCGGTTGAGCGGGAGCTTGACGGCGTCACCGCGATCGGTGCCGGTGACCATCTTGTTGGTCCAGTCGAAGTCCAGATCAGCCTTCTTGGCTTTGCCCAGGCCACCGCGTTCGAAGTGGTAGGACTGAGGCAGCAGCGTGTCCTTGTCCAGGGTCAGCGTGCTTTCTTCGGTCAGGCTGGCGATCATCATCGACGCCTTGAAGCTGAGTTTCCAGACGCCGTTGGCTTCCTTGGTCAGGCTGCGTTCGGCGGTGCCGCTCATGGGCAGTTGCTTCCAGTCGGCGGTGTAGCTGGCGGAGAAGGGGTGAAGGTCCGCGGCCTGCGCAAACGGCAGGGCGAGCAGAGCGCAAGCGAAGAGCAGGGCACGACGCATAAAATCTCCTAGGTTCGAATCAAGTGGCCGCTGGCCGCGAGTAACTGTCCGTCCAGTAAAGCACCTTGTTCGCCGAGTGATAAACGGCCTTCGGCAAACCAGCGTACGGCCATCGGGTAGATCAGGTGTTCCTGGGTATGGACTCGCTGCGCCAGACTCTGCGGCGAATCGTGCAACTCTACCGGTATTACTGCCTGTACGACCAGTGGTCCGCCATCGAGTTCCTCGGTGACGAAGTGCACGGAGCAGCCGTGTTCCGTATCGCCGGCCTCCAGCGCGCGCTGATGAGTGTGTAACCCTTTGTATTTGGGCAGCAGCGAGGGATGGATATTGAGCAGGCGACCCTGGTAATGGCGCACGAAGTCAGCGCTGAGAATGCGCATGAAGCCGGCCAATACCACGAGTTTGGGGTTGAAGGCGTCGATCAGTTCGATCAGCGCGGCATCGAAGGCCTCGCGGCCCTCGAAAGCCTTGTGATCCAGGGTGCGGGTGTCGATACCCGCGTCCCTGGCGCGTTGCAGGCCGTAGGCGTCGGCGCGGTTGGAAATCACCGCAGCAATGCGGGCCGGGCTGTCGCCGGTCCGCGTGCTGTCGATCAAGGCCTGCAAGTTACTGCCGGTGCCGGACAGCAGCACCACAACATCACAGGTCTGGGACATTAATGAGCCTTGAGGTTCTTCAGTTCGACCTGAGCTGCGCCTTCGGCAGCGGTGGCGATCTGACCGATGACCCATGGCTGCTCGCCAGCTTCACGCAGGACGTTCAGCGCGGTTTCAACGTGCTCCTGGGCAACGCAGATGACCATGCCGACGCCGCAGTTCAGCACGCGGTGCATTTCGGTTTCGTCGACGTTGCCTTTCTCTTGCAGCCAGTCGAACACCGCAGGGCGAGTCCAGCTCGCGACGTCAACTACCGCTTGAGCGCCTTTTGGCAGTACGCGCGGGATGTTGTCCAGCAGGCCGCCGCCGGTGATGTGGGCCATGGCCTTGACGGCGCCGGTGTCCTTGATCAGCTTGAGCAACGGCTTCACGTAGATACGGGTCGGAGCCATCAGCAGGTCGGTCAGCGGTTTTCCGTCGAGCTGGATGTTCTCGATGTCGGAACCCGACACTTCGATGATCTTGCGGATCAGCGAGTAGCCGTTGGAGTGCGGGCCGGAAGACGGCAGGGCGAGCAGGGCATCGCCGGCAGCGACTTTCGAACCGTCGATGATTTCGGATTTTTCCACGACGCCGACGCAGAAGCCGGCCAGGTCGTAGTCTTCACCTTCATACATGCCAGGCATTTCAGCGGTTTCGCCGCCGACCAGGGAGCAGCCGGACAGTTCACAGCCGGCGCCGATGCCGGTCACAACCTGAGCGGCGGTGTCGACGTTCAGTTTGCCGGTGGCGTAGTAGTCGAGGAAGAACAGCGGCTCAGCGCCGCAGACCACCAGGTCGTTCACGCACATGGCCACCAGGTCGATGCCGATGCTGTCGTGCTTGTTCAGGTTCAGCGCCAGGCGCAGCTTGGTGCCGACGCCGTCAGTGCCCGATACCAGCACCGGTTGTTTGTAACCGGCCGGGATTTCGCAGAGGGCGCCGAAACCGCCCAGGCCGCCCATGACTTCCGGGCGCGCAGTGCGCTTGGCGACGCTCTTGATGCGTTCGACCAATGCTTCACCGGCGTCGATGTCTACACCGGCGTCCTTGTAGCTCAGGGAGGGTTGCTTGCTCATGATCCAGGCCTTTAGGGGGGATTCAGGGGTAACGACCGAGCTCAGCGGGTCTGTCGAAATTGATGAGGCAATAGCCTCACGCGCTATTTCGACACTACCCGGCTGTAGCCGGTCTGCGAAGGCGCGCGATTTTATCAGGCTTGAGGGGCAGCGGCCATCCTCGTGCCGACGGGCAGGGGCATATCGCGTTAAAAAAACTGATATTGCCCGTGTTGGCGGCGTCCCACATGGCTGTATAAGGTACGACGTTAACCGTCTATCGTTATGACAGTGCGAAAACTTACCGCGATCGCGTGAATGTTTTGCTTGGGCGTGTGGTCACAGCCCTGGCTCAATCGTCTTCATGCGGTCTGTTCCAGCCGCTCTTGTCGTCAGGAATCTTTCATGCGTTTTCTTAAATTCTTGTTCGTGGGCTGTTTATCCGTGGTCAGCCTGGCCAGCCATGCCGAAACAGTCAAAGGCCTCTATCAAGTGCGCCAACCGGTCACCGGCCAGACACCGGAGGAGCGCGATCAGGCGACTCAGCAGGCGCTGGAAACGCTGGTGTTGCGCTTGACCGGCGATCCCAAGGCGGCGCAAAGCCCAGGCCTTGCGGCCGTGCGCAAAGACCCTCAGCAGATCATCAGTCAGTTCGGCTACGACGCCGGGCCGCCGCAAGTGCTGAAAGTCGATTTCGATCCGGCCACCACCGAGCAGGCCTTGCGTCGTGCCGGGTTGGCCGTGTGGGGCGCCAATCGGCCATCGATCCTCGGCTGGTGGTTGAACGATTCCGCCGAAGGTTCGAGCCTGGTCGGCGATGGTCAGGCCAGCGCTGCGCCCCTGCGTCGGGCGGCTCAGCACCGGGGCCTGCCGCTGCGTTTGCCGCTGGCTGACCTGAATGAACAGATCGTCGCCACGGCACCGAATCTGGAAGGTGCCGACCCTGCGCCACTGCGCAGTGCCTCCGATCGTTACAATGCCGATGCCTTGCTGGCGGTGCATGCCCGTGAAGAAGGGGGGCAATGGCAAGCCAAGTGGCGACTGTGGCTGGGCGATCAGAAAGAGGCCGGTAGCGTGCAGGGCGCCGATACCGCCGCCGTGGCCGATGCGGTGATGCTGGCGGTCAGCGAGCGTCTGGCGTCGCGTTTCGTCGCCAAGCCAGGTGCGTCGGGCGAGCAATTGTTGGAAGTGCAGGGCATGAATCTGGAGCGTTATGCGACGCTTGGGCGTTTGTTGGAGCCTTTTGGCGCGCGTCTGCAAAGTGTCGATGGCGACCGCGTGCTTTATCGCGTCAACGGCAGCGCCGATCAGCTGCGAGCTCAGTTGTCCCTGGCGCAATTGCAGGAAGTTCCGGCCGGTCAGGCGCCGGCACCTGTTCAGCCCGTGACTGCGGGTTCGGCGCCGGCCGCAGCGCCAGCACCTGCCCCGACGCCGCAGTTGCGTTTCCGTTGGTGAGTTTTTTCTTTATATAGAAGCAGGAGTGGTACATGGCCGATACGCGGCGTTGGTTCTGGCTCGGTGGGGTGGCCCTGCTTTGCGCGTTTGTTTACCTGTTGCATCCGATCTTGACGCCGTTCCTGGTGGCGCTGTTGCTGGCCTATCTGTTCGATCCGCTGGTGGATCGGCTGGAGACGCTCGGTTTGTCGCGGACGTGGGGCGTGGTGGCGGTGTTCGCGTTATTCACCATGATCCTCACCACGCTGTTGTTGGTGTTGGTGCCGATGCTCGCCAAGCAGCTGTTTCGCTTGTATGAACTGGCGCCGCAGATGCTCGACTGGTTGCAGCACACCGCGTTGCCGTGGGCGCAATCGAAGTTGGGCTTGTCCGAGGGCTTCTGGAAGTTCGACAAGCTCAAGGCGGCGATCAGCGAGCACATGGGCCAGACCACCGATATTGTCGGCGTGGTGCTGAGTCAGGCGACGGCTTCAGGCCTTGCGCTGATTGGTTGGCTGGCCAATCTGGTGCTGATCCCGGTGGTGAGTTTTTATCTGTTGCGCGACTGGGACCTGATGATGGCCAAGATCCGCAGCCTGCTGCCCCGTGATCGTGAAGAGCGTGTCATGATCCTGGCCGGGGAATGCCATGAAGTGCTTGGGGCGTTCGTGCGCGGGCAGTTGCTGGTGATGCTGGCGCTGGGTGTGATTTACGCCGCGGGCTTGATGATGATAGGGCTGGAGCTGGGACTGTTGATCGGTCTGATTGCCGGTCTGGCGGCGATCGTGCCGTACATGGGATTTGTCATCGGGATTGGTGCGGCGTTGATCGCCGGCCTGTTCCAGTTCGGTGGCGATCTGTATCCCATGATCGGTATCGTCGCGGTGTTCATGGTCGGCCAGGCACTGGAAGGCATGGTTCTGACGCCGTTGCTGGTGGGGGACCGGATCGGCCTGCACCCGGTAGCGGTGATCTTTGCGATTCTGGCCGGCGGCGAGCTGTTCGGTTTTACCGGTGTGCTGCTGGCATTGCCGGTGGCGGCGGTGATCATGGTCCTGGTGCGCCACATGCATGATTTGTATAAGGATTCGGATATCTACAGCGGTAGCGACGAGCCTAAGCTGTAATGGATTTTGATCGCTCATGACAGGCAATCTGGTTTCATGCCAGGTTTGCCTGTCCCTTGCACGGCTGTCACATGCACCGCCAAAGAAACTGTCATAAAACCAGGACGTTAACGCAAACCTTTGATTTTGCTTGTGGTCTGTCGCATTGTGCGGTCAGCTTCACGGGTATAAACTTCGCAAACTTTACACAGAGGCCACTAACGGTTCCTTTGGAACTGTTCAGTCAGCATGAAACCGATTCAGCTGCCCCTAGGTGTGCGTCTGCGTGATGACGCCACCTTTATCAATTACTACCCAGGCGCCAATGCCGCTGCACTCGGCTATGTCGAGCGGCTGTGCGAAGCCGACGCCGGCTGGACGGAAAGCCTGATTTACCTCTGGGGCAAGCACGGGGTAGGGCGCACGCATTTGTTGCAGGCGGCTTGCCTGCGTTTCGAGCAGATGGGTGAACCG
Source organism: Pseudomonas sp. P1_A1 (assembly GCF_056406935.1). Classification (NCBI taxonomy): domain Bacteria; kingdom Pseudomonadati; phylum Pseudomonadota; class Gammaproteobacteria; order Pseudomonadales; family Pseudomonadaceae; genus Pseudomonas; species Pseudomonas sp. P1_A1. The sequence goes on from NZ_JBFTZE010000010.1 coordinate 23,095, forward strand.
GCGGTGTACCTGCCGCTGGCCGAGTTGATGGACCGTGGCATCGAAATCCTCGACAACCTCGAACAATACGAACTGGTTTGCCTGGATGATCTGCAGGCGGTCGCCGGCAAGGCGGATTGGGAAGAGGCGTTGTTCCATCTGTTCAATCGTCTGCGTGACAGCGGTCGGCGTCTGCTGATCGCTGCGTCGACATCCCCGCGCGAACTGCCGGTGAAGCTGGCGGACCTCAAGTCGCGGCTGACACTGGCGCTCATCTTCCAGATGCGTCCGCTCTCCGACGAAGACAAATTGCGTGCCTTGCAGTTGCGTGCCTCCCGTCGTGGCCTGCACCTGACTGACGAAGTCGGGCATTTTATTTTGACTCGCGGTACCCGCAGCATGAGTGCGCTTTTCGAGCTGCTTGAACGCCTCGATCAGGCCTCCCTTCAAGCTCAGCGCAAGCTGACAATCCCGTTCCTGAAAGAGACGTTGGGCTGGTAAAAGCCAGGTTTTTCGCGGGTTCCGGCATATTCCAGGCGTCAACAAATCCGCTTTCCTGCAGGGGAGCAGGCTGCGCAAAGGTTCAAAATGGGCTTAAGCGCTTAGATGGAAACGAGAAACCGATAAGTCACATAAAGATCGATTGAATTTGCAAATGAGATCGATAGCGGGCATAGTCTCGGCTTCTTTACAACTATCAGCCACGGTCGTGCCCATGCTAAATCGCTTCGCACCCCTCGTGCCTCTCGCACTCGTCACCCTGTTGTTCGGTTGCGCTGCTCACTCTCCAGTGTCCCAGCAAGAGCCACAACAACAGGTTTCAAATTCAGTTACCGCGCAGTCTTCTTCCATTCTTTTCCAGGAAGAGCTAGCAACCAATAAAGAACTGGCAGACTTCGCCGGCGGCAAGTCGTACCAGCTTCCGGTTCTGGCTGACAGCATCCTCGAACGTGGCATGTCCCTGATCGGTACCCGTTACCGTTTCGGCGGCACCTCCGAGGCTGGCTTCGACTGCAGCGGCTTCATCGGTTATCTGTTTCGTGAAGAGGCTGGCATGAACCTGCCGCGCTCCACTCGCGAAATGATCAACGTTGACGCTCCGTTGGTGGCTCGCAGCGCCCTCAAGCCGGGTGACCTGCTGTTCTTCGCCACCAATGGCCGTCGCGGTCGTGTCAGTCACGCCGGGATCTACGTGGGTGACAACCAGTTCATCCACTCCAGCAGCCGCAAAAGCGGTGGTGTCCGGGTCGATAGCCTGGGCGACAGCTACTGGAGCAAGACCTTCATCGAAGCCAAGCGTGCACTCGCAATGGCACCGGCTGCAGCGCCTATCGTCACTGCGCGCAAATAAGCGGACAGTTTATAAGGCGAACTTAAAGTCTTACTTGAAGTTTGCCGCGTAGCCGCTAGAATCCTGATCTATTATTGATGGCAAACCGCCTGCGTTCTGCGCAGGCGGTTTTCTTTTCTGTCTTTGTGGCAGAAAAAAGCCGCAGCCAGATCAGGATGTTCTGTTTATGACGATGTCGGCCCGCCTCGCACTCATGTTCTTCGCAGCGCTGCTCAGCGCCTGCGCCAGCCGCACACCGCCACCTGCGCCGGTGGTTCGCGCACCGATTGTTTTCGGTTCTCCCCAAGCCTTTTCCCCTGCGGCAGAAGACGTGATGTTTCGCGCGCTCGGTCTGGTGGGGACGCCTTATCGTTGGGGCGGCAACACGCCGGATTCCGGGTTCGATTGCAGCGGTTTGATCGGTTACGTCTATCGCGATGTCGCAGGCATTTCCTTGCCGCGGTCCACACGCGAGATGATCGGCATGCAGGCTCCCAACGTCGGCAAGGAAGGCCTGCAAACCGGCGACCTGATTTTCTTCGCCACCAATGGCGGCTCCCAGGTTAGCCATGCCGGGATCTATGTCGGCGAAGGGCGCTTCGTCCATGCACCAGCCACGGGCGGTACGGTCAAGCTGGACAGCTTGTCCAAGGCTTACTGGCAGAAAGCCTACCTGAGCGCCAAGCGCGTCCTGCAGCCCGAGCACTTGGCACATAACCCATAGCGTAGGCGCCTGTTGAATAAAGATCGCGGCCTTCGGCAGCTCCTACATTGGATGACGTAGACCCTGTAGGAGCTGCCGAAGGCTGCGATCTTTTGACGTTTATTTAGCCGCGGAAACGCGCCACACCTTGTTCCCCACATCATCCGCCACCAACAAGCCGCCCTGCTGATCGATCACCACGCCCACCGGCCGACCCATGGCTTTTCCCTCGTCGTTGAGGAAGCCGGTAAGCACATCCAGCGGCTGGCCGCTCGGTTTGCCGGCACTGAACGGCACGAAAATCACTTTGTAGCCGCTGTGCGGTTTACGGTTCCACGAGCCATGCTGGCCGATGAATGCCCCTTGGGTGAACGGCGCGGGCAACTTGCTGCCTTCGGCGAACGTCAGGCCCAGCGACGCGGTATGGGGCCCCACCGCGTAGTCTGGAGTAATGGCCTTGGCGACCAGATCAGGGTTTTGTGGCTCGACGCGAACATCGACATGTTGCCCGTAATAGCTGTAAGGCCAGCCATAGAACCCGCCGTCCTTCACTGACGTGATGTAGTCCGGCACCAGGTCGCTGCCGATTTCGTCACGCTCGTTGACTGCGGTCCATAAAGCGCCGCTCTGAGGCTCCCAGGCCAGGCCGTTCGGGTTGCGAATCCCCGAGGCGAAGATTCGATGGTTGCCGGTGGCGCGATCCACTTCCCAGATCGCCGCGCGACCTTCCTCCTGATCCATGCCGTTTTCACCGACGTTGCTGTTCGAACCCACGGTGACGTACAGCTTGCTGCCGTCCTTGCTGGCGATGACGTTTTTGGTCCAATGGTGATTCAGTGTGCCGCCCGGCAAATCGACCACTTTGATCGGCTGCGACTTGATCGCCGTCTCGCTGTTTTCATAGTGGAAACGCAGCAAGCGGTCGGTGTCGGCGACGTACAGGTCTTTGCCGACCAAGGTCATGCCGAAGGGCGAGTTGAGGGTTTCCAGGAACACCGTGCGGGTTTCGGCGACGCCGTCGTGGTCCTTGTCCCGCAGCAGAGTGATGCGATTCGGGCTGGGAACGCCGGCCCCGGCACGGCCCATGACTTTGCCCATGACCCAGCCGCGAATGCCTTTGCCGTCGTCGGGTTTGGGCGGCGAGTTGGTTTCGGCCACCAGCACATCGCCGTTGGGCAATACGTAGAGCCAGCGGGGATGATCGAGGCCTTCGGCAAACGCCGCCACCTGAGTCCCTGGCGCGGCAGTGGGTTTTTTACCTTGAGGCCAGCCGATCGCCGGGGCGATGTTCACCGTCGGGATCAGGGTTTTGTTCGGTTCCGGCAGCTTGGGCGACGGTCCGGTGCCGTCCGAGACTTGCAGGCTGGAGGTTTCACCACAGGCGGCGAGCCCTCCGGCGAGCGCGATGATGAAAACGAGTTGGGGTTTGCGCATTACTGATCTTCCCTATGAATGCATTGACGTAATCATAGAGAAGCGTAGACACCCGATGGTTCAACCAGTCAGCCGCGGGCTTCCTTGAACAGCACGGCGATACCCGGGTGGTAGTTGCCGGCTTCATTGCGCAACTTGCGGTAGGCGTAAGGGAAATACCAGGCCACCGCACAGGTGTGTTCCTTTTGCAGGTCGTCGAGCATGTCCTGGAGTTCTTCCGGGGTGGCGCTGTGCTGGGCTTTTTGTGGAGCGACAAACAGGCAGCCGAGTTTCAGGTCGCTGGCGTAGCTGATGCGCTTCGCGTCGCTGGTGATGTCCGCCAGTGCCTGGGTCAGGTTCAAACTATTGACCCGCGGCCAGCGCTGAGTGGCCTGCAGGTACGCGCGTTCTTCGCTGGTGGCGATAAACAGATCGGCGCGGGCGTTGCGTTCGCCTTCTTCGGTCTGTTTGCGCGTCGGTGTTTGCTGCAGCGTGACCATTTCCGCCATCCAGGCTGCGGCAGAGAGCAGGCCGAGGTTGGCGTTTTCGTCGTACCAGTAAGGCGTATCGTTATCGCCGCGCACGGCGTTGTAGCGGTCGATACAGTCAAACCAGCGTTCCAGCACCGGGCGCAGGAATTCCAGCTTCGGATTGCTGATGATCATGCCTTGCATGTGGCTCACCCTTGTTATTGTGTTATGAGGTTGTGGCTCTTTGATATCACTGCTGGCAGTGTGGCACAAGATTGGCGTCAGATAATTGATCGGCGGCAGTTATTCGCCGGAAGGCGTCCCGTCTTTAATTGACGCTCCACCCCCAACCCTCTAACCTTCGCGGCTTGTTTCAGGTGCTCTGTGGCCTTGGTCGACAGAGTGAAACAGGGAAGCCGGTGAGTGAGTTTCTTCCAGCGAAGAACGATCGCGATCCCGGCGCTGCCCCCGCAACGGTAAATGAGTGAAGACTGCGCCTTGAGCCACTGTGTCGACGATTGACATGGGAAGGCGCGCAGTCGGGCCAAGTGCCGCTCATGAGCCCGGAGACCGGCCTGATCCATTCAGCGGCATCACGGTGGGCGATGCCAGGCTTCTTGCCGTCTATTCTTGTGCCTGCCCGCCGTTATCCAGCCTCAACGGAGAGCTCCCCCATGACTGATACCCCCGATCGTGACGAACGCCATCTGGCGCGCATGCTGCGCAAAAAAGCCGTGATCGACGAACGCATCGCCAACTCGCCGAATGAATGCGGCCTGCTGCTGGTGCTGAGCGGCAACGGCAAAGGCAAGAGCAGTTCGGCGTTCGGCATGCTTGCGCGCTCCATGGGCCACGGCATGCAATGCGGCGTGGTGCAGTTCATCAAGGGGCGCAGCAGCACCGGCGAGGAGTTGTTCTTCCGGCGCTTTCCGGAGCAGGTGCGTTTTCATGTGATGGGCGAGGGCTTCACCTGGGAAACCCAGGACCGCCAGCGTGACATCGCCGCCGCCGAAGCTGCGTGGGCGGTGTCCCGCGAACTGCTGAGCGATCCGTCGATTGGCTTGGTGGTACTCGATGAATTGAACATCGCCCTCAAGCACGGTTACCTCGATCTCGATCAGGTGCTCAGCGACTTGCAGGCCCGTCCACCGATGCAGCATGTGGTGGTCACTGGCCGTGGCGCCAAACCGGAGATGATCGAACTGGCTGACACCGTCACCGAAATGGGCATGATCAAGCACGCCTTCCAGGCCGGGATCAAGGCGCAAAAAGGCGTCGAGTTGTGAGTCAACCACGTCAATGCCCGGCGGTACTGATTGCCGCGCCGGCCTCCGGTCAGGGCAAGACCACCGTCACCGCCGCGCTCGCCCGGTTGCATCGCAATCAGGGGCGCAAGGTGCGCGTGTTCAAATGCGGCCCGGACTTTCTCGACCCGATGATTCTCGAGCGCGCCAGCGGTGCGCCAGTTTATCAACTGGACATGTGGATGGTCGGCGAGCAGGAAAGTCGTCGTCTGTTGTGGGAAGCCGCTGGCGAAGCCGATCTGATCCTCATCGAAGGCGTCATGGGGCTGTTTGACGGTACGCCGTCCAGTGCCGACCTGGCGCGGCATTTTGGTGTGCCGGTGCTCGGCGTGATTGACGGCACCGCGATGGCGCAGACCTTTGGCGCGCTGGCCTTGGGCTTGGCGCGCTATCAGCCGGATTTGCCGTTTGCCGGTGTGTTGGCCAACCGGGTTGGCACCCTGCGTCATGCGCAATTGCTCGAAGGCAGCCTGACAGAAGGCTTGCGTTGGTACGGCGCGTTGTCCCGGGAAACCGGCATCGAATTGCCGAGTCGGCATCTTGGCCTGGTACAGGCCAGTGAGCTGAATGACTTAGATCTGCGCCTCGATGCCGCCGCCGCCTCGCTGGCCAGCAGTTGCGACGTGGCGTTACCACCTGTCGTGGAATTCGCCGCGCCTGAAATGATTGCGGCCGAACCGTTGCTGGCCGGTGTGCGGATTGCTGTGGCTCGGGACGAAGCCTTCGCGTTTACCTACGGCGCGAGCCTGGATCTGCTGCGGGCCATGGGCGCCGAATTGTCTTTCTTCTCGCCGATCCGCGACAGCGGGTTACCAGAGGCAGACAGCCTTTATCTGCCGGGCGGTTACCCTGAATTGCACCATGTGGCGTTGTCACAAAACACGCCAATGCTGACCGCCATCCGCGCTCACCACGCGGCGGGAAAACCGTTGCTGGCCGAGTGTGGCGGCATGTTGTACCTGCTGGACTCGTTGACCGATGTCGAGGGTGCTCGCGCCGAGCTGGTTGGCTTGTTGACCGGTAATGCGGTGATGCAGAAGCGTCTGGCGGCGTTGGCCTTGCAGGCGGTGGAATTGCCCGAAGGTTTGCTGCGCGGGCACACCTATCACCACTCGCTGACCAGCACCGAGCTTGAGCCGATTGCACGTGGCCTGAGCCCCAATGGCGGGCGAGGGGCGGAGGCGGTTTATCGTGAGGGGCGGATGACGGCCTCTTATGTGCACTTTTATTTTCCGTCCAATCCGGCGGCGATTGCTGCGTTGTTGGCGCCCGATCGTGAAGCCGTCATCGCGAGCAGGCCATGACAGAAAACGCCTTTTCCGAAGCCGAACGCGATGCGGTCTACCGAGCCATCGGTGAACGCCGTGACATGCGCCACTTCAGTGGCGGCACAGTCGAGCCCGAGTTACTGAGACGCCTGCTCGAAGCCGCGCACCAGGCGCCGAGCGTCGGCCTGATGCAGCCCTGGCGGTTCATCCGCATCAGCGACCGGGCGCTGCGCGGCAAGATCCAGCAACTGGTGGAGGAAGAACGCGTCCGCACCGCCGAAGCCCTCGGCGAGCGCTCCGACGAATTCATGAAGCTCAAGGTCGAAGGCATCCAAGACTGCGCCGAAGTGCTGGTCGCTGCGCTGATGGACGATCGCGAACGGCATATCTTCGGCCGTCGTACGTTGCCGGAAATGGACATGGCCTCGCTGTCCTGTGCCATCCAGAACCTGTGGCTGGCGTCCCGCGCCGAAGGCCTGGGCATGGGCTGGGTGTCGCTGTTCGAGCCGCAAGCCTTGGCGAACCTGTTGGGTTTGCCGGCCGGGGCCAAGCCTTTGGCCGTTCTTTGCCTGGGGCCGGTCAAGGAATTCTATCCGGCGCCGATGCTGATACTCGAAGGCTGGGCGCAAGCGCGTCCGCTCAACGAGTTGCTGTATGAAAATTATTGGGGAGTGAGTCAATGAGTGTGGCGTTGTTGAGTGTCGCCGCGGTCGCGCTGGATGCGCTGCTGGGTGAACCCAAACGCTGGCATCCGCTGGTGGCGTTCGGTCGTTTTGCCGATCGCATCGAACAACGTTTCAACTCCGCTGGCCGCGGCTGGCGCAGTCACGGGGTGACGGCCTGGGTGATGGCGGTCGTGCCGCTGACCTTGCTGGTCACCGCGCTGTCCTGGGCACCTTACGTTGGCTGGGTCGTCGAGATTCTCGCGCTCTATTGCGCCCTTGGCATGCGCAGCCTCGGCGAGCATGTCGAGCCGGTGGCCAAGGCCCTGCGCAGCGATGATTTGGTTGAGGCGCGCACACGTGTCGGTTATCTGGTCAGCCGCCAGACCAGCGAACTGGACAAAACCGAAGTCGCCCGCGCCGCCACCGAATCGGTGTTGGAAAACGGCAGCGATGCAGTATTCGCCGCGCTGTTCTGGTTTGCTGTGGCGGGTGCGCCCGGTGTGGTGCTCTATCGTCTGAGCAACACCCTGGATGCGATGTGGGGTTATCGCAATGAGCGCTTCGAGCGTTTCGGCTGGGCTGCCGCAAAGATCGACGATGTCCTGAACTACATTCCTGCACGCCTGGTGGCGTTGACCTACGCACTGTTGGGCAAAACCCGACTGGCGCTGAAATGCTGGCGCACCCAGGGGCCGACCTGGGACAGCCCGAATGCCGGGCCGGTGATGGCGGCTGGTGCCGGCGCGTTGGGTGTCGAGTTGGGCGGGGCGGCGATTTATCACGGCGAACTGCATCAGCGTCCGCAGTTGGGCGAAGGCGTGCCGGCGGATGCCGATTCCATCGACCGTGGCTGGCAATTGGTCCAGCGCGGGGTATGGTTATGGCTGCTGATTCTCTGCGTGGGGGCTGAATTCTATGCTTGAACACGGTGGCCGGTTGCGCAAGGCAGCACTTGAATACGGTATCGCCGAAGCCGATTGGCTCGACCTGTCCAGTGGTCTTGCGCCCTGGCCATTCCCGGTTCCGGATATCCCGCTGCGGGCCTGGGCACGTCTGCCGGAAACCGATGACGGTCTGGAGCAAGCCGCCTGCGACTATTACGGTGCGGCCCAGGTGTTGCCCGTGGCCGGTTCGCAAATGGCGATTCAGTTGCTGCCGCGTTTGCGCAGGGCCGGCAAGGTCGGCGTGCTGTCGCCGTGTTACGCCGAGCACGCCGAAGCCTGGCGCCGCAACGGTTATGTCGTGCGTGAGGTCCTGGAGTCGGAAGTCGATTTCTTTCTCGACAACCTGGACGTGCTGGTGGTGGTCAATCCGAACAATCCCACTGGCCTGAGCCTGACCCCGGCCCGTCTGCTGGATTGGCATGCGCGGCTGGCCCAGCGCGGTGGCTGGTTGGTGGTGGACGAGGCGTTCATGGACAACACACCGCATTTGAGTCTGGCGCCGTTCACCAACCAGATCGGCTTGATCGTGCTGCGTTCCTTCGGCAAGTTTTTCGGCCTGGCCGGTGTGCGGCTAGGGTTTGTACTGGCCGAGCGCAAGTTGCTCAAACTGCTGGCCGAGCAAGTCGGGCCCTGGGCGGTCAGTGGGCCGACCCGCGTACTGGGCCAGGCTTGCCTGACGGATACGGACGGGCACACCCGACAGCGCATTCGCACTGACGAGGCTGGCGAGCGTCTGGCGCTGCTGCTTGAGCAGTATGGTTTCAAGCCTCAGGGCGGTTGCGCGTTGTTCCAGTGGCTGATCACCGAGCGCGCCGAAGCGCTGCATGAGTTCATGGCCCGGCGCGGCATTCTGCTGCGGTTGTTCACCCACAACAGCAGCCTGCGTTTTGGTTTACCTGCGGATAAAACGGACTGGTCGCGCCTCGAACAAGCCCTGCAAATCTATGCCAAGGAAAACCCATGACAACGTTGATGGTGCAAGGCACCACCTCCGACGCCGGTAAAAGCACACTGGTGACGGCGCTGTGTCGCTGGGTCACGCGCCAAGGCGTGAGGGTGGTGCCATTCAAGCCGCAGAACATGGCCCTCAACAGTGCGGTGACCGCCGACGGTGGCGAGATCGGTCGCGCTCAGGCGGTGCAGGCCCAGGCTTCAAACCTTGAGCCGCACACCGACATGAACCCGGTGCTGCTTAAACCCAACAGTGATACCGGCGCCCAAGTGATCATCCATGGTCGCGCCGTCACCACCATGAATGCTGTCGCGTATCACGACTACAAAGCCATCGCCATGCAGGCGGTGCTGGCCTCCCATGAACGGCTGAGCGCGGCGTATCCGCTGGTGATGGTTGAAGGGGCGGGCTCGCCGGCCGAGATCAACCTGCGTGCCGGCGACATCGCCAACATGGGGTTTGCCGAGGCGGTGGACTGCCCGGTGGTGCTGATTGCCGACATCAATCGCGGCGGGGTTTTCGCGCATTTGGTCGGTACGCTGGAGCTGCTGTCGCCCAGCGAACAGGCGCGGGTCAAAGGCTTCATCATCAACCGTTTTCGCGGCGACATCGCCTTGCTGCAACCGGGGCTGGACTGGCTGGAAGCGCGCACCGGCAAACCGGTGATCGGCGTGTTGCCTTATGTGATGGACCTGCATCTTGAGGCCGAGGACGGCCTCGATCAGCGCCAGACCGACAAGGCCGATCAAGTGCTCAACGTGGTGGTGCCGGTGCTGCCGCGCATCAGCAACCACACCGATTTCGATCCACTGCGCCTGCATCCGCAAGTGGACCTGCAATTCATCGGCCCCGGCCAGGCAATTCCGCCGGCCGACCTGATAATTCTCCCTGGCTCGAAAAGCGTGCGCAGCGACCTCGCGTACCTGCGGAGCAATGGCTGGGACTCGGCGATCGCACGGCACTTGCGCTACGGCGGCAAAGTGCTGGGAATCTGCGGCGGCCTGCAAATGCTCGGCGAGCAGGTGCATGACCCGCTGGGCCTCGAAGGCGCGCCGGGTTCCAGTGCCGGTTTGGGTTTGCTGGCGTTCGAAACGCAGCTCGAAGAAGAGAAGCAGTTGCGCAACGTACGTGGGCGTCTGGGGCTGGAAGATGCGCAGGTCAGCGGCTATGAAATTCATGCCGGCGTGACCACCGGGCCGGCGCTGGAAAACGCCGCCGTGCAGCTGGACGACGGTCGCTGCGATGGTGCGCAAAGTGCCGATGGGCAGATTTTCGGTACGTACCTGCATGGCCTGTTCGAATCACCGGAGGCGTGCAGTGCACTGTTGCGCTGGGCTGGTTTGCAGGAGGTGCAGGAGGTGGATTACCACGGGTTGCGCGAGCGCGATATCGAGCGGTTGGCGGATCTGGTGGAGAAGCATCTGGATACCTCGCTGTTGCGTGAGCTCTGCGGGTTTTGAGGTGGCTGCACTGGCCTCATCGAAGACTTTAAGGAATGAACCATGCTGCAACTGATCCTCGGCGGCGCCCGCTCCGGCAAAAGTCGTCTGGCTGAAAAGCTGGCGACTGACAGTCAGCTCCACGTCACTTACATCGCCACCAGCCAACCCCTGGACGGTGAAATGAACGAGCGGGTGGCCCATCACCGTGCCCGTCGTCCGGCCGAATGGGCGTTGATCGAGGAACCGCTGGAGCTGGCTCGCGTACTGCGCGAAAGCGCCGGCGTCGACCGCTGCCTGCTGGTGGATTGCCTGACGCTGTGGCTGACCAATCTGCTGATGCTCGACGACGCCGAGCGCCTGTCGGCCGAGCGCGAAGCCCTGCTGGACTGCCTGGCGTCGTTGCCGGGTGAAATCATTTTTGTCAGCAACGAGACCGGAATGGGTGTCGTGCCGCTGGGCGAATTGACTCGCCGCTATGTCGATGAAGCCGGTTGGCTGCATCAAGCCTTGGCCGAGCGCTGCCAACGTGTCGTCCTGACCGTCGCCGGCCTGCCCCTGACTTTGAAAGGAACTGCGTTATGACTCACACCTGGTGGCTGAACCCGTGCAAGCCAATCGATGCGCAAGTGGTCGAACAGGCGCAGGCGCGTCAACAGCAACTGACCAAGCCTGCCGGTTCCCTCGGCCAGCTCGAAGCGGTGGCGGTGCAACTGGCCGGGTTGCAGGGGCAGGTCAAGCCGACCCTCGATCAGCTGTGGATCGCGATTTTTGCCGGTGACCATGGCGTGGTCGCCGAAGGGGTGTCGGCGTTTCCGCAGGAAGTCACCGGGCAGATGCTGCACAACTTCGTCAGCGGCGGCGCGGCGATCAGCGTGTTGGCGCGGCAGTTGGGCGCGTCCCTTGAAGTGGTCGACCTCGGCACCGTTACGCCGTCGTTGAATCTGCCGGGTGTGCGGCATCTGAGCATCGGCCCGGGCACGGTGAATTTCGTCCAGGGCCCGGCGATGACTCAGGCCCAGGGCGAACTCGCCTTGCAGGCAGGTCGCGACAGTGTGCAACGCGCCATCGCAGCAGGCGCGCAGTTGTTCATCGGTGGCGAAATGGGCATCGGCAACACCACGGCGGCCAGCGCCTTGGCTTGTGCCTTGCTCGATTGTCCGGTGGTGCACCTGGCCGGGCCGGGCACTGGCCTGAACGCGGCGGGTGTCAGCCATAAAGCCCAGGTCATCGAACGCGCCTTGGCGTTGCATGGCGCTCAGCGTGGCGATGCGCTGCAAACCTTGTTCAACCTCGGCGGTTTCGAAATCGCTGCGCTGGTCGGCGCGTACCTGGCTTGTGCTCAGGAAGGTGTCGCGGTGTTGGTCGACGGGTTTATTTGCAGCGTTGCCGCGCTGGTGGCGGTGCGTCTGAATCCGGCCTGTCGTGAGTGGTTGCTGTTCGGTCATCGTGGTGCCGAGCCGGGTCATCGCCATGTGCTGGAAACCCTGAACGCTGAACCGTTGCTGGACCTCGGTCTGCGGTTGGGCGAGGGCAGTGGTGCGGCGTTGGCCGTGCCATTGCTGCGCCTGGCCTGCGACCTGCACGGGCAGATGGCAACATTCGCCGAAGCCGCAGTGGCGGATCGCCCGGCATGACCTTGCGCCTGGACCTGTTGCGTCATGGCGAAACCGAGCTCGGTGGCGGCCTGCGCGGCAGTCTCGACGACGCGCTGACCGGCAAGGGCTGGGAGCAGATGCGCGCCGCGGTGGTCGAGCAGGGGCCTTGGGATCGCTTGGTCAGCTCGCCGTTGCAGCGTTGTGCACGCTTTGCCGAAGAACTTGGAGTGCAGCTGGGGCTGCCGGTGCAGCTGGAAAAGGATCTGCAAGAGCTGCACTTCGGCGCCTGGGAAGGGCAGAGCGCCGGGGCGCTGATGGAAACCAGTGCCGAGGCATTGGGCTTGTTCTGGGCCGATCCCTACTCGTTCACGCCGCCTGATGGTGAGCCGGTTGCCGACTTTTCGACGCGGGTGTTGGCGGCCATTGAGCGGTTGCACGCGGCCTATTCGGGTGAGCGGGTCCTGCTGATCAGCCATGGCGGCGTCATGCGATTGTTGCTGGCGCAAGCGCGCGGATTGCCGCGTGAGCAGTTGCTCAACGTTGAGGTCGGCCATGGCGCGTTGTTCTCGTTGACGGTTGAATCCGGCGCCTTGCTAAGGGAAGCGATCTGACCATGTTGCCGTTCTGGATCGCCCTGCAATTTCTGAGCAGCCTGCCGATTCGTCTGCCGGGCATGCCGACGCCCGAGGAGTTGGGCCGGTCATTGTTGTTTTATCCGCTGGTCGGCGTGCTGTTCGGTGCCATTCTGTGGGCGCTGAACGGGCTGTTGCTGGGCGCGCCGTCGTTGCTTCACGCGGCGTTGCTGCTGACCGTTTGGGTCGTGCTCAGCGGGGCGTTGCACCTGGATGGCCTGGCCGATAGCGCCGATGCGTGGCTCGGCGGTTATGGCGACCGTGAGCGCACTCTCACGATCATGAAAGACCCACGCAGTGGGCCGATCGCGGTGGTGACGCTGGTGCTGGTGTTGCTACTCAAGTTCGCCGCATTGCTGGCGTTGATCGAGCAGCAGCACAGCGTAGTGCTGATCATCGTTCCACTGATTGCTCGCAGCGCGCTGTTGGGATTATTCCTGACCACACCTTACGTGCGTCCCGGTGGATTGGGGCAGGCGCTGGCCGATCATCTGCCACGTTCGGCCGGGAAACAGGTGTTGGTGATCAGTGCGGTGGCCTGTGTGTTGATCGCGGGCCTCAGCGGTGTGTGGGCGCTTGCGCTGGCAGCTGTGGTGTTTGTCGGGTTGCGGCAAGTCATGATGCGGCGATTGGGCGGGACGACTGGCGACACTGCCGGGGCGTTGCTGGAATTGCTGGAAGTGGCGTTGCTGGTGGGATTGGTGCTGCTCTGAATTCCTGTGGGGGGGGCGGGCAAGTCGGTTCGCTGCACTGCTCGTTCTTACAGGTAAAATGTGTCGAAATATTTGCTTTCATTTAACCGCGGGTATATACACGCACCATGCTTCCTTCTCAATGTTTGTGCACTAACCTGCGTCGCGCCGCTCGTGGCGTCAGCAGGCATTACGACGGCGCGCTCGACGGCTTCGGGATCAACGTTGCCCAGTATTCTCTGCTGTGCAACCTGCAGCGGCTGGATCAACCGAGCATCTCGACACTGGCCGAGGCCATGGGCCTGGATCGCAGCACCCTGGGGCGCAATCTACGGGTGCTGGAAGGTGAAGGTCTGGTGACGCTGGTCGAGGGCGAAGACATGCGCAATCGCATCGTCCTGCTCACCGAGACAGGGCGCGAACGTCTGGCAGCAGCCTTGCCGGCTTGGGAAGCGGCGCAACAGCGGTTGATCGACCGTCTGGGTGCCGAGAAGCGTGAAACCTTGCTGAAACTGCTGGACGAACTGGCGTGAGGCCAGTTTTTTCGATCTTAAGCGGGTATATACCCGCTACCGGAGAACAACAATGACATCGATGTGGCGTACGTGCGGTTGGGTGCTGTTGGGCAGTGCGCTGATTTTGGCGTTGTCCCTGGGGGTGCGCCACGGCTTTGGGCTGTTTCTGGCGCCGATGAGTGCCGAATTCGGCTGGGGCCGCGAAGTGTTTGCCTTCGCCATTGCCCTGCAGAACCTGATCTGGGGCCTGGCGCAGCCATTCACCGGCGCATTGGCCGACCGCTTTGGCGCCGCGAAGGTGGTGTTGATCGGTGGTGTTCTGTACGCCCTGGGTCTGGTGTTCATGGGGTTGTCCGATTCGGCGCTGACCTTGTCCTTGAGCGCCGGGTTGTTGATCGGTATCGGTCTGTCCGGCACCTCGTTCTCGGTGATCCTCGGCGTGGTCGGCCGTGCCGTACCACCGGAAAAACGCAGCATGGGCATGGGGATCGCCAGTGCTGCCGGTTCCTTCGGTCAATTCGCCATGTTGCCCGGCACGCTGGGGCTGATCGGCTGGCTGGGCTGGTCTGCGGCATTGCTGGTGCTGGGTCTGCTGGTGGCGCTGATCGTGCCGCTGGTGAGCATGCTTAAAGACAAGCCGTTGCCGGTGCTCGGGCATGAGCAAACCCTCTCTGAAGCGCTACACGAAGCCTGCTCCCATTCAGGGTTCTGGTTGTTGGCGTTCGGCTTTTTTGTCTGCGGTTTTCAAGTGGTGTTCATCGGTGTGCACCTGCCGGCGTATCTGGTGGATCAACACTTGCCAGCCTCAGTCGGCACCACGGTATTGGCGCTGATCGGGCTGTTCAATATCTTCGGTACCTATACTGCAGGCTGGCTTGGTGGACGGATGTCCAAGCCGCGTTTGCTGACCGGTTTGTATCTGTTGCGGGCGGTGGTGATTGCGCTGTTCCTCTGGGCGCCGGTCACTCAGGTCACGGCGTATTTGTTCGGCATGGCGATGGGCTTTCTCTGGTTGTCGACGGTGCCCTTGACCAACGGCACGGTGGCAACCTTGTTCGGCGTCCGAAATCTGTCCATGCTGGGTGGGATTGTTTTCCTGTTCCACCAGCTGGGCTCGTTCCTCGGCGGCTGGTTGGGTGGCGTGGTGTATGACCGAACCGGGAGCTACGACTTGATCTGGCAGGTGGCGATTCTCTTGAGTCTGATGGCCGCAGCCCTGAACTGGCCGGTGCGCGAGCAGCCGGTGGCGCGCCTGCAAACCCAAGTGAGTGCCGCATGAACAGTCTTTGGCCGCGGATGGCAGCCATCGCCGTCGGCGTATTGCTGCTGGCCCTGGTTTGGTGGGGCTGGCATCAGGGTGGGCTGGCATTGATGCAGCTGGGCATGGGTGCTTGCTAGCGAGCTGCTTGCTAGGGAGCTGCTTGCTAGCGAGCTGCTTGCCAGCGAGCGGCGAAGGCGAGTAGTTTCGCGTTCTGACGTTTGCTCAAGGATGCACCGACATGCCGATGCGCTGGCTTGCAGTTCCTGCGTTGCTGATGGTTTTTTCCGGGCTGGCTCAGGCAGCGGAATGCCCGGAGCTGTTGCAAGGCTCATTGCCGAAGCTGCGCGCCAAGGAATCCATTGATTTGTGCCAGCGATTCGCCGGCAAGCCGCTGGTGGTGGTCAATACCGCAAGCTTCTGTGGCTTCGCCCCGCAGTTCAAAGGTCTTGAGGCGCTGTATCAGCGCTACAAGGATCAAGGGCTTGAGGTGGTGGGTGTTCCGTCCAATGACTTCAGGCAAGAGGCCAAGGATGGCGCAGAGACTGCCAAGGTCTGTTACGTGAATTATGGCGTGACCTTCACCATGACCGAGCCGCAGAAAGTCCGCGGCGATGACGCCACGCATTTGTTCAAGGTTCTTGCGAAGCAAAGCAGTTCGCCGAAGTGGAATTTCTACAAATACGTGGTCGATCGCCAAGGCAACGTGATCGCCAATTTTTCCAGCCTGACCAAACCTGACAATCCCGAGTTCATCGAGGCGGTGGAGAAAGCCCTGGCCTCGCAACCCTGATCGACGCGCACTAAAAAGCCCCGCCTCTGTACAAGAGTGCGGGGCTTTTTCAATTCAGGTGGCGATGCAGTCAAACTCGCCGTGAATCATCAGAAACGGTAGGTCGCGCCTACACCGAAACCGTTCGCATAGTTTTCATACTCGGCGCTGTAGTTCTGGCGGCCGTTGCTGTTGTTGATCTTGACCGACTCTTCACGCAGGTACGAGTACGCCACGTCAATGGTCAGATCGTCGGTCGGGCTCCAGCCAGCGCCCAGGCTGAAAATCTTGCGATCGCCGGTCGGGATGCGTGGGGAGCGGTTGACGTTGTTGGTCGGTGCCTGGTCGACGGACAGGCCGGTACGCAGAACCCATTGTTTGTTCAACTGGTACGAAGCGCCAATGGCGTGAGCCCAGGTGTCATGCCAGTTCTGTTCTTCGGTGATGGTACCGAAGCGGCTGTTCAGGGCGGCAGGAACGCCACTGTTCTCAACGGAGATTTCTTTCAGGCGGCTCCAGCGAGTCCAGGTGCTGCCTGCGTAGAGAGTCCATTTGTCGTCCAGCTGGTGAGTAACCGAGAAGTCGACCGACTCAGGCGTGGTGATGTCCAGCGACGCGTCGTACTTCTGGCTCGGGTTCTGACCAAGGGCTCCCAGGAGGTTGTAGTTGACCTTGGTGTCACCTTCGAGCTTGTACTTCACTTTCGAGTGATAAGTCAGGCCGAGGCGAGTGCTTTCGAGGGCTTGAACCATGATGCCGATGTTGTAGCCCAGCGCGGTGTCGTCACCCTTGATCTTGACGTTACCGTCCGCTGCGCGAGGGTTTAGCGACAGGTTCGATTCCAGGGTGCCGTCAATGCGGTTGATGGTCGGACCGAAACCGATCGATACCTTGTCGTTGAAGGCGTAGCTGACGGTTGGCTGCAGGGTTACGATTTTTACTTCGCTCTTGCTGCCGAAGTAACGGCCGGCAAAGCCGTTCTCGTAGTCCGTCACCAGGCCGAACGGGGCGTACATGCCGATACCGAATGCCCAATGGTCATCGATTGGCTTGACGTAGTAACCCATCGGCACGGCGACCATGGGAACCATGTCGCCATCGTTGCTGCCGCTGTTCGGGCGGGAGCTGGCGTGGCTGATGTCGGTGTGTGCGTCGAGCAGCGCAACGCCGCCGGTCACTTGTTCGCGCTTGAGGCGGGACATGCCGGCAGGGTTGCCGAAAATGGTGCTTGCGTCGTCGGYAGCGGAAGATCGCCCGGCAAAACCTGTACCCATCCCGCTGATGCTTTGTTCGTTGAGGGCAAAGCCACTGGCGAAGATCTGGGTGGATGCCAAGGCAACGGCGAGGCTAAGGGTGGTTTTGAGCATTACTTTTTTCATTATTAGAACTCCTGGTGATCACCGGGGCGAAAATTACCAACATTTTCGTCCGGGCGCCATAGCCTGTATTGCTTGATTTAGAGCGGTTTTGTAGGACAATCCGACCAAATCGCGACATGTTGCGCGATCTTCTCAAGCGGGGGTGGGTCAGCAGGCGACCTGATTCAACGATGAAACACAGGTTTGCCAGGCGTAGGTGAAGTCTCGCAAACGACCTTGGGGCTGGAAGGTCTGGCGCCAGATTCGGGCCATTCCCAGCAAGTCATCGGAGGCGGGGAGGGGAGTGTTCTGTTCTTCTACCAGCAGCCAGGCGATGGCTGTGGCGTAACGAAGGTTGACGGTCAATTCCAGGTGCGGTCCGCTGAGAAAAGCATGCTGGCTGGCCAGGCCGCGAACCAGGCTCGCCCGTTCCGGGTCCAGGGCCAGGTAGTGATCCCAGAGGGCCTGGTGGCGGGGTTCGGCGATCCGGTACAAGCCGTGTCCACGGCGGTCATGCAGGGCTGAACCAAGGGCTGACTGACTGGCGGCGATGCCCAGTAGCAGGGATTCGGCAGTCGCGCTATGGCGTCCGAGGTAGATCAATGTCGGACGGATCACATAACGGCACAGTTCGCTGGCAGCGATACCCATAACGCCCTCGAAACATCAAGTGGTCGGCGAAACCTGAAGGGGGCCTTGGCAGCTGTGGATCGAATCAGGCTCGCCGGAAGCGGATCAAGCCGCTTGAGTTGAAGTGTAGTGTCATTATTTTGCTGTAAAGGACTGTTTTTAAAATATTTCCGGCTTCGAGTTATAACTGTTATATCGGTTAGTGCTTAGGCAATAGGGACTAAAAGAGAAATATCGGGCAATAAAAAGCCCCGCTTTTCAGCAGGGCTCTTGAGGTTTTCAGCCTTTCTGGCGTCTCAGGCAACCAGTGCCTGGCGAGTACGCTCGATCACAGCCTGCAGCGGCTCGGCGCTGGAGTATTGATCAGGGTACAGGCGTTCGCTGTGACGAGCGATGCCATGTTCGTTGACCAGGGTAAAGCTGAAGCAGCCTTTGCGAGCGGCCATGATCAGGCAGTTCATTGGAGCAAAAGCGTTGGTTAGGGTGCGAATGGCATCCTGAGTGTGGATTTGAGTAGACATAATCGGGTGTTCCTACAAGCGACACGGATAAGAACCGTGCAAAATTAAAACGTTCCAGTGACGACGACCACCGTTGGTCGAACGAAGAACCCGACTGGAACAAAGCAGCCAGTTTGAAGCGCTATAAATTGGCGCGCTTGGGCTGGCAGGTAGGTACTTAGGAGGGCAGGCAACACATCAAGGGCAAAGGTTCTGGGCCCGGGGTGAAGATCCTGATCAATTTGCAGGTTGGTTCGGTCAGAGTAAGTGAACTTCGCAACACCCTTTGCTTTCGATTCAAAGGCTGTGTTGGCGCAAGATTTACCTGGAAACCATCGAGGTGGTCGATCCCGCTTTGTCGGTGAAGGCTTCTCTCAGGGAAGGCTGACCGGGGGGATTTGTTCGACCAGAATTGACTTTCAGCTTGGTACTAACGCCGCGGATACTAACGGATTGAATGGCCGAAGGGAAGCCTGTTCGCAAAAAAAACACTGGAGTGCCGGCCGGCCACATCCACAAGTGCTGTCGGAAAATGTCATCGGCCGACACGTGCCCCGCAATAGCCCAAAAAACGGCCGTTGATCCGAGAGGGCGATCGAGCCAGGATCAATCTGTGGCGCGGGTTGCCGGGTTTATCCCCTGGCGTTACCGGAAAAACGCGCCGAAAAAGCGCACCGATATAACCGCCTCGCCGGTACTTGTGCACATTAGTTGCGCGGACTGTCATCCCACTGTCATCCTCGCTTCATCGAGGGTGGGTGCCTGTAACGAAAATTTAAGTCAATGAAAAACATCGCTTTTTTTTACTGGTGAAAAAATCGTCAGTTTGACTGCGAGCCCCATTCCATACGGCTTTGCGCGACTTCAGGGGCGGTTGTCCACTGAGTTATCCACAGCTTCTGTGGATTGTCCCGAGCGCTTGCTCTAGGACGGGCGTGCAGGCTTTTTTCGACTTTACCTGTGCGAAAAATAGAGTAGAGTGGCGCGCCTTCCGATCTGCCCCACAGTGCTTTATGAAGTTTCGCTCAGTACCAGTCTCTGCTGCCTCAACACCCTCCAGCATTAACCCACCCAAGCGGTTTTCGATGCGTGTGGCCGAGTGGCTACTGGACAGCCCGCGCCTGGGCGAAAACCCCAACGTCAAACACTTCGCCGGACGTTTACTCAAGCAACCTGCCCGTGAAGGCGTAGTGGCCGCGCAAAGCCGCCTCGGCCAGTTGATGTGCCGCGAATGCGGGAACGCCCGGGATCGTCGTATTGGCCAGGACCTGTTGCGCCAGGCTGCGCGCGCCGGGGACCGACGCGCCCAGCAGGAACTCGGCCTGATCGAAGACTGAGCTGTCCAAGACCTGACGCCTTGGTTAACCTTCACGCTTTATCTAATCGGCAGGAGTGGCTATGGCGATGGACTTGACCAGCGCATTGCTGGGGCTGGCGGGCGCTGCACTGCCGTTGCTGGTACTGGCCTGGCAACTTCAGCGTCGGGCGAGTACGGGGCAGGCTGAACTGGCATTGCTGGAAGAGCGCCTGGCCATGGCCCAGCTGACGCAGGATGGCTTGAACGCCCAGCTCGACACCTGCCGTGATGAAGTCGCTGACCTGAGCCAGGCCAACGCCGCCAAACAGGCCGATCTGGCCGCCCTGCGCCGTGAAGTCGAATTGCTGCAGATCGAACGCGACGATGCCCGCGACGCAGCCCACGCCTGGAACATCGAACGTGCCGGCAAAGAAGCTGAGTTGCGTCGCCTGGACGCCCAAGCCGCGTCCCTCAACGCCGAGTTGCGTGAACAGCAGGAAAGCCATCAGCAGCGCCTCAACGACCTGCAAGGCTCGCGAGACGAGTTGCGAGCGCAGTTTGCCGAGCTGGCGGGCAAGATCTTTGACGAGCGCGAGCAGCGTTTTGCCGAAACCAGTCAACAGCGTCTGGGGCAGTTGCTCGATCCGTTGAAGGAGCG
This sequence comes from Pseudomonas sp. P1_A1, assembly GCF_056406935.1. Classification (NCBI taxonomy): domain Bacteria; kingdom Pseudomonadati; phylum Pseudomonadota; class Gammaproteobacteria; order Pseudomonadales; family Pseudomonadaceae; genus Pseudomonas; species Pseudomonas sp. P1_A1. The sequence continues at coordinate 43,472 of NZ_JBFTZE010000010.1, forward strand.
CATCCAGTCATTCGAAAAGCGCGTCGAGGAAAGTTACCAGGCCGAAGCCCGCGAGCGCTTTTCCCTGGCCAAGGAACTGGAGCGTCTGCAACAACTGAACCTGCGCCTGAGCGACGAAGCCACCAACCTCACCCGCGCCTTGAAAGGGCAGAAAACCCAAGGCAATTGGGGTGAACTGATTCTTGAACGGGTGCTTGAACACGCGGGCCTGGAGAAGGGGCGCGAGTACCAGACCCAGGTCAATCTAAAGGGGCCGGACGGCGAGCGATTCCAGCCGGATGTGATTATTTACCTGCCCGGCGACAAGCAGGTCGTGGTCGATTCCAAGGTCAGCCTCACGGCTTATCAGCAATATGTGGCCGCCGAAGACGATGGCATCGGCCAGATCGCCATCAAGCAGCACGTGCTGTCCCTGCGCAATCATGTCAAAGGCCTGGCCGGCAAGGACTACAAGCGGCTCGACGGGTTGCACAGCCTGGATTTCGTCCTGCTTTTCGTCCCGATCGAAGCGGCGTTTTCCGCGGCGTTACAGGCTGAGCCGACGTTGTTTCAGGAGGCTTTCGACCGCAACATCGTGATCGTCAGCCCGACCACGTTGCTGGCCACTTTGCGGGTCATCGACAGTCTGTGGAAGCAGGAACGCCAGAGCCAGAACGCTCGGGAAATCGCCGAGCGCGCCGGGTGGCTGTACGACAAGTTCGTGTTGTTCATTCAGGATCTGGATGAGGTCGGCAATCGCTTGCAGCAACTGGACAAGGCCTACAGCTCTGCCCGCAATAAGCTGACAGAGGGCCGTGGCAACCTGGTCAGTCGCAGCGAACAGCTCAAATTGCTTGGCGCGCGGGCCAGCAAGAGCTTGCCGGCGGACCTGCTGGAGCGGGCGATGACGGATGTCGATGGCTTGGCCGAGCTGCCGGAATAAAGAGCAAAAGATCACGCGGTCACTGTAGGAGCTGCCGAAGGCTGCGATCTTTTCAAGGCGACACAAACTTCAATCATCACGCTACAACGGCAAATGCCGACTCAACAACGCCCGCAACGCCGCCGGCTTCACCGGTTTGGCCAGGTAATCCAGGCCCGCTGCGTGCACCTGGGCCACGGTCTCCGGCCGCCCATCGGCGCTGATCACCACCCCCGGCACCGGCTCGCCCAATTGCGTGCGCAACCACGCCATCAAGTCGGTTCCGGTCTCGCCATCGTCCAGGTGGTAATCCACCAGCGCCAACTGCGGGCGCATCCCGTCGTTGAGCAGCGTCGCGCATTCATCACGGTTGCGCGCGGTCCAGACCTGGCAACCCCAACGCGTGAGCAGGCTGTTCATGCCGATCAGGATGCTGTCCTCGTTATCGATGCACAGCACCTGCGCGCCGCCGAGTAAATGGCCATTGAGTTCGGCAACCTTGGCCGGCACCGCGGCTTGTGCCCGAGCCAACGGCACGCTGACACTGAATACACTGCCGCGCCCCGGCCAGGAGCGTACGCGCAAAGTGTGACCCAGCACGCGACACAACCCATCGGCAATCGCCAGTCCCAGGCCCAGGCCTTTCTCGGCCCGGGTCTGGTGGCTGTCGAGGCGTTTGAACTCTTCGAAAATCACCTGTTGTTTGTCTTTCGGAATGCCCGGTCCACGGTCCCAGACCTCCAGGCACAGCTCGCCGTGGCGCCGGCGAACGCCGAGCAGCACGGGGCCTTTGGCGTAGCGGAAGGCATTGGTCAGGAAGTTCTGCAAGATCCGTCGCAGCAGTTTGATGTCGCTGTCGACCCGTAGCGCGCTGCCCCGGACGCGGAATTTCAGCCCCTGCTCCTGAGCCAGTGCCTTGAACTCGGCACCCAGTGTGTCAAACAACTCATTGAGCACGAAGGGCTTGCGATCAGGGTTGATCTTGCCGCTTTCCAGCCGGGAAATATCCAGCAGATCACTGATCAGGTCTTCGGCCGAACGCAGTGAGCTGTCCAGGTGATGAACCAGCTTCTGCGCTTCGGTGGACAAACCCTCTTCCTGATGGGAGAGGGCGGCGGAGAACAGCCGCGCGGCGTTCAGCGGTTGCATCAAGTCATGGCTGACGGCGGCCAGGAAACGGGTTTTCGACTGGTTGGCCGATTCGGCGGTGCCCTTGGCTTCGGTCAGGGCAAGGTTGAGTTGCGACAGTTCGTGGGTCCGTTCGGCGACCCGCCGCTCAAGGCCTTCATTGGCTTCGGTCAGCGCCTGCTCGGCTTCGCGGAACGCGGTAATGTCGGTGAAACTCATGACGAAACCGCCGCCGGGCATCGGGTTGCCGATCAGCTCGATCACTCGGCCGTTGGGGAACAGTCGCTCGGAGGTATGGGCGCGGCCCTGACGCATCCAGTGCAAGCGGCGGGCGACATGCACTTCCGCTTCGCCGGGGCCACACAAGCCGCGTTCGGCGTTGTAGCGAATGATGTCGGCAATCGGCCGGCCGACGCTGATCAAACCGTCGGGGTAGTTGAACAGCTCCAGGTAGCGCCGGTTCCAGGCCACCAGTTTCAGCGACTGGTCGATCACGCTGATGCCCTGGGTGATGTTCTCGATGGCGCCTTGCAGCAGGGCGCGGTTGAATTGCAGCACTTCCGAGGTTTCGTCGGCGATCCGTACGACGTCCTCCAGTTGCATTTCCCGACCTTCGATGGCGGCTTTTACCACCGCCCGAGTCGAAGAGGCGCCGAGTACACCTGCCAGCAAGCGTTCGGTATGGGCGATCCATTCGCCGTCGGCGTTCTGGTTCGGGTTGAAGCCTTTGCCCTGGCGGTAGGCGAAACGGATGAAGCTCTGACGGGCCCGTTCTTCGCCGACAAACCGGGCAGCCAGTTGCAGCAAATCGTCGATCTGTACCGCCAGCATCGAGCGGGCGCTGGGGCGGGGGCTGATTTCCTGGCCGATGAAACGACCGGCCTGCCAGTGCTCCGATACCCGCGTGCGTGACAGCACCGAGACCCAGGCGAACAGGGTGAAGTTACCCGCCAGGGACAACACCACGCCTTGAGTCAGCGGCGTGATCGGCAGGTTCAGCGGATTGCTTTGCAGCCAGGCCAGGCCCGGAAAACTGCTCAAGGGCAAGCCGAGGCTGTTGGCGGCAACCGGCAACACCAGGGTGTAGAACCAGAGGAATGTCCCGGTGGCCAGTCCGGCGAACACGCCACGGCGGTTAGCCTGTTTCCAGTACAGCGCGCCGAGCATGGCTGGGGCCAGTTGGGTCACGGCGGCGAAGGCGATCTGGCCGATGGTCGCCAGGCTCGCGGTCGAGCCCAGCAGGCGATAGCTGACGTAGGCCAGCAGCAGAATGACCACAATGCTCACCCGGCGCACCGAAAGCATCCACTGGCGGAACACTTCGAATGGCCGTTCGGCGTTGTTGCGCCGCAACAACCATGGCAGCAGCATGTCGTTGGAGAGCATGGTCGACAGCGCCACGCTGGCGACGATCACCATGCCGGTCGCCGCCGAAGCGCCGCCGATAAACGCCAGCATCGCCAGGGCAGGGTGAGATTGGGCCAGAGGCAGGCTGATAACGAATGAGTCCGGCAGCACCGAACTGGGCAGCAACATCTGACCGGCCAGTGCAATCGGCACCACAAACAGCGCCGCCAGCGCCAGATACGTCGGGAACACCCACTTGGCCAGGCGCAAATCCTGGGGGTCGATGTTTTCCACCACGGTCACGTGGAACTGCCGGGGCAGGCAGATGATCGCCATCATCGCCACACCGGTCTGCACCACCATGGACGGCCAGTTGATGGTTTCCTTCCAGTACTCTTCCAGGCGCGGGGCGAGCATGGCCTGGTCGAACAGGTCGTCGAAACCGTCGTACAGGCCATAGGTCACGAACGCGCCGACCGCGAGAAAAGCGAACAGCTTGACCAGCGATTCAAAGGCAATCGCCAGCACCATGCCGCGGTGGTGTTCCGTGGCGTCGAGGTTGCGGGTACCGAAAACGATGGTGAACAGCGCCAGTACCAGGGAGACGATCAGCGCCGTGTCCTGCGCGCGCGTGCCCATGGCGTCGGCGCCGGCGCCGATCAACAGGTTCACGCCCAGCACGATGCCCTTGAGCTGCAAAGCGATGTAGGGCAGCACGCCGACCAGGCAAATCAGCGCAACGACTACCGCCAGGGACTGGGATTTTCCGTAGCGGGCGGCGATGAAGTCGGCGATGGAGGTGATGTTCTCCTGTTTGCTGATCATCACCATTTTTTGCAGGACCCACGGCGCGCACACCAGCAACAGGATCGGCCCGAGGTAGATCGGCAGGAATGACCAGAGTTGTTCGGCTGCCTGCCCCACGGCGCCAAAGAACGTCCAGCTGGTGCAATAAACCGCCAGCGACAGGCTGTACACCCAGGCACGCACCCGTGGCGGCAACGGCGTGCTGCGACGGTCGCCGTAGAAGGCGATGGCGAACAGGATGGCCATATAGGCCAGGGCGACAATGGCGATCAGCCCGGTGGACAGCGACATGGTAACTCCAGACAAAAGACATCCGGGACTGCGCCCGATCCAGACAGTCTCGCATGACCGCCTGAGTTAGTCAGTGTCGACCAAGGTCGTGGCGTGGCGGGGTGTCGCAGGTTGTGTATCCGTCAGATCCTAGTCGTCATTGCGGGAGCGAGGCTTGCCTGCGAAGGCGGGGTTACTGATTCAACGCAATATCGATCAGCTGATGCAACTCTTCAACCTCCAGCGCCTGCGCCGCAAACAGGATGCGAAACACCGTTGGTGCCACCACCATATTGATCAGCCGGTCGACACTTGGCCGTGATTGATCGGGATAGCGATCCAGAATCGTCTGCAACTGCCCGCCAATGATCGTCACGCAATAGCCCGGCGTGGCGCTGGATTGCACGTCGCGCATCATGTTGCGCCCGGGTTCGGAACTCATTTCATCCAGGTACTGCTCCGCCCAGGCTCGCACGTCCCCGCGCAAGCTGCCGGTATTGGCCGGCTCACTGTCGGGACGCATGCGGGCGAGGGCGACATCGGCCAGCAGTGCCGACAAATCACCCCAGCGCCGGTAAATGGTCGACGGCGTCACTCCGGCCCGTGCAGCAATCTGCGGCACAGTCACGCAGGCGCGGTCCTGCTCTTCGAGGAGCGCGCGGACAGCCGAATGAATCGACTCTTGAACCCTGGCACTTCTGCCACCGGGGCGTAAACCTTCTTTAATAGCCATGCGGCGGACCTTAACACAAAGAATTTGCTTTAAGCGCTGACCAGTAGCAGACTCCGCAAAAGCAAAAAATTAGCTTTTGCGGAGTGTGCTCATGTCTCTTCCAGCGACAAATCGTTCCAGCCTGTGGTTTCTGGCGATCACCTTACTCAGTTTTCTCGCCGCTTCCACCGCGCCGACCCCGTTGTATCACCTCTATCAGGAGCACCTGCAGTTCTCGGCCGCGACCCTGACCCTGATTTTCGGTGTCTACGCCCTCAGCTTGCTGGCGGCGCTGCTCACGGTCGGTTCGCTGTCGGATTATCTGGGGCGCAAACCGGTGATTTTTACCGCCGTGTTGCTGAATATGCTGGCGATGTTGCTGTTCATCAACGCCGACAGCGTCGCCTGGTTGATCGGTGCGCGAGTACTTCAGGGGTTTGCGACGGGAATGGCCACCGCCGTCTTGAGTGCGGCGTTGCTGGACACCAATCGCCAGCAAGGGCCGATGGTCAACAGTGTTGCGCCGTTGCTGGGCATGGCGCTGGGGGCCATGGGCTGCGGATTATTGGCCGAGTTTGCGCCCCTGCCGCTGCAATTGACCTATTGGGTGTTGTTCGCGCTGTTTTTGATGCAAGCGCTGTACGTCTGGCGCCTGCCGGAAAGCGTCAGTCGACAACCGGGTGCCTGGGCCTCGCTGCGCCCGACCCTGCATGTGCCGATTCAGGCGCGGCGAATGTTGTGGCGGGTGCTGCCGATAGACCTCGCGGTGTGGGCGCTTGGCGGCTTTTTCGCCTCCCTGGCGCCGTCCCTGGTGCGGACGGCCACCGGGTCCACGTCGAACCTGATTGGCGGTGCGACGGTGGCCGTGTTGACGGTGACCGGTGCCTCGATGATCTACACCTTGCGCAATCGGCCGGCCGACAAGGTCTTGCTGCTGGGCGCGAGCTTGCTACCCGCAGGCGTTGCGCTGATTCTGCTGGCGGTCCACAGCGCCAGCCTGCCATTGTTTTTCTTCGGCACGCTGGTGGCGGGCAGCGGATTCGGTACGGGTTTCCTTGGCGCCTTGCGCAGCATCGTGCCGCTGGCCTTGCCTCATGAGCGGGCCGGGTTGATGTCGGCGTTTTATGTGCTCAGTTATCTGGCGTTTTGCTTGCCGTCGTTGCTGGCCGGTAATCTGACCCGCAGCTTTGGGCTGGTGGCGACCACCGACGGTTACGGCGCGGTACTGATCATCCTGTCGCTCGGTGCGCTGATCGGGTTGCTTCGTGAGCGGTCTGTCAAAGTCTGTGGCGTCGATGTCAGATGACCGTTAGCCTTGGCACCGCCATTCATTTCGACGGACCGACCCATGAAGATCATCCGCAGCAAATCCTTCACCGGTGACCGCGCCTGGGCGGCGCTGGACATCGCCAACATGAACGGTATCACCACCCGTTTGCACTGGACCGATCAGCCGTATAAATGGCACGTCAACGATGGCCAGGAAGTGTTCGTGGTGCTCGACGGTCAGGTGCAGATGCGTTATCGCGAAGCAGGCCTCGAAAAGGAAACCCTGCTGGAGGTCGGCGATATTTTTTATGCCTCGGTGGGCACCGAACATGTGGCTCATCCGCAGGGCGTGGCGAGGATATTGGTGATCGAGACTGAAGGCAGCGTCTGATGCTATATCTGCAAATCAGATAACAGTTAGAGATATTACCCGTTATATCGATATTCTATTCGGATCTATCATGAGCGCCTACCTCATTAGAGGACAGGAGTTCGCCATGACCTGCACCCGTAGCGTTAAACCCGGTATCAAACCGCTCAGTCATCTGCAGCACCCAAGAGAAGCCGTCCGCCAATTCACCCCGAACTGGTTCGCGGCGACCATGGGCACTGGTGTATTGGCGCTTGCGCTTGCGCAACTGCCGGTGTCGACTCCCGGTCTGCATGCATTGGCCGAAGGCTTGTGGCTATTAAATATTGGCCTGTTTGTGTTGTTCACGGCTATGTATGCCGCGCGTTGGGTCATGTTCTTCGACGAGGCGCGGCGGATTTTCGGCCACTCCACGGTTTCGATGTTTTTTGGCACCATTCCCATGGGCCTTGCGACCATCATCAATGGCTTTCTGTTGTTCGGCTTGCCGCGCTGGGGCGACAGTGTGATTCATGTCGCCAAAGTGCTGTGGTGGCTGGACGTGGCGATGTCGCTGGCCTGCGGCGTACTGATTCCCTACATGATGTTCACCCGCCAAGAACACAGCATCGACCAGATGACCGCCGTCTGGCTGTTGCCGGTGGTGGCTGCGGAAGTGGCGGCTGCCAGTGGTGGCTTGTTGGCGCCGCACCTGGCCGATGCTCATTCGCAGTTAGTGGTGCTGGTGACCAGCTACGTGCTCTGGGCTTTTTCCCTGCCGGTGGCGTTCAGCATTCTGACTATCCTGTTGCTGCGCATGGCGTTGCATAAATTACCCCACGAAAACATGGCCGCCTCGAGCTGGCTGGCGCTTGGGCCGATTGGCACGGGTGCGCTGGGCATGTTGTTGATGGGCGCCGACGCGCCGGCGATCTTTGCCGCCAACAGTCTGCCGGGGATCGGTGAAATAGCTGAGGGGCTTGGGCTGGTGGCCGGGATCACGCTGTGGGGCTTCGGGCTTTGGTGGATGCTGATAGCGCTGCTGATCACCGTGCGTTACTTGCGCGCCGGTATCCCGTTCAATCTCGGCTGGTGGGGTTTCACGTTCCCGCTGGGTGTCTATTCCCTGACTACGCTGAAACTGGCCAGCATCTTGAACCTGACGTTTTTCAGTGTCTTTGGTTGTATGTTGGTGGCCATGCTGGCGGTGATGTGGCTGATCGTTGCCAAACGCACGCTACAGGGCGCGTGGCGGGGTGAGTTGTTTGTCTCGCCGTGCATCGCAGGATTAAAGAAATAACCGGCAAAGATTAGGTAATGTGTGTGGCCTGGATCGACGTTCGACATTCCAATAACAGTATTCACGCCGCTCTCTACCCAAAATCAGCTACCCAATATCAGGGACACATGGAAGATGAGTCACCCCTCGCAGTTCACCTTGCTTCGCACTCGGCGCTTCCTGCCTTTTTTTGTCACGCAGTCCCTTGGGGCCTTTAACGACAACATCTTCAAGCAGTCGCTGATCCTCGCCATTCTTTACAAGCTGACCATCGAGGGTGACCGTTCGATCTGGGTCAACCTGTGTGCGTTGCTGTTTATCCTGCCGTTCTTCCTGTTCTCGGCGCTGGCCGGGCAGTTCGGGGAGAAGTTCGCCAAGGACGCGCTGATCCGTCTGATCAAGCTCGGGGAAATCGTCATCATGACGGTGGGCGCGGTCGGTTTCATGTTCGATCACCTGTCGCTGATGCTGTTGGCGCTGTTTGCCATGGGTACCCACTCGGCGCTGTTCGGGCCGGTGAAGTACTCGATCCTGCCCCAGGCCTTGCGCGAAGAAGAGCTGGTGGGTGGCAACGGCCTGGTGGAAATGGGCACCTTCCTGGCAATTCTCGCCGGGACGATTGGCGCCGGCATCATGATGTCCGCCAGCAACTACGCGCCGGTGGTGTCCACGGCAATCATCGGCATTGCGGTGCTCGGTTACCTGGCCAGCCGCAACATTCCCCGGGCCGCGGCGGCATCGCCGCAAATGCGCCTGAACTGGAATATCTTCAGTCAGTCCTGGGCCACGTTGAAGCTGGGCCTGGGGCAAACCCCTGCGGTCTCGCGTTCGATTGTCGGCAACTCATGGTTCTGGTTTGTCGGGGCGATTTATCTGACGCAAATCCCGGCGTATGCCAAGGAGTGGATGCACGGCGACGAAACCGTGGTGACGCTGATTCTTACCGTGTTCTCGGTCGGCATCGCACTGGGTTCGATGCTCTGCGAGAAACTCTCCGGGCGTAAAGTCGAGATCGGTCTGGTGCCGTTCGGCTCATTCGGCCTGACGGTATTTGGCCTGTTGCTGTGGTGGCATTCCGGTGGAATTCCGGACAGCGTTACCGGCCATGGCTGGATAGAAATCCTTGGGTTCGGTCACACCTGGCTGGTGTTGATCGACATCCTCGGGCTGGGAGTCTTTGGCGGTTTCTACATCGTGCCGTTGTATGCGCTGATCCAGTCCCGCACCGTCGAGAACGAACGGGCCCGAGTGATCGCCGCCAACAACATTCTCAACGCCCTGTTCATGGTGGTGTCGGCGATTGTGTCGATCGTCTTGCTGAGCATCGCCAAACTGTCGATCCCGCAGCTGTTCCTGGTGGTGTCGCTGCTGAACATCGGCGTTAACGCGTACATCTTCAAAATCGTCCCGGAATTCAGCATGCGCTTCATGATCTGGCTGCTCGGCCATTCCATGTACCGCGTCGAGCATCGCAACCTGGAGCTGATTCCCGATGAGGGCGCTGCGCTGCTGGTTTGCAACCATGTGTCGTTCGTTGATGCGTTACTGATTGGTGGGGCCGTGCGTCGGCCGATTCGCTTTGTGATGTATTACAAAATCTACAACCTGCCGGTGCTGAATTTCATCTTCCGCACGGCCGGCACGATTCCGATTGCCGGGCGCCAGGAAGACATTCAAATCTACGAAAAGGCCTTCACCCGGATCGCCCAGTATCTGAAGGATGGCGAGTTGGTGTGCATTTTCCCTGAAGGCAAGTTGACCGCTGATGGCGAGATCAACGAGTTCAAGGGTGGGCTGACGCGGATTCTCGAAGAAACGCCGGTGCCGGTGATTCCGCTGGCGTTGCAGGGGTTGTGGGGGAGTTTCTTCAGCCGCGATCCGAACAAGGGGATGTTCCGTCGGTTGTGGTCGCGGGTGACCTTGGTGGCAGGGCCGGCGGTGGCGGTCGAGGTGGCGGAGCCGGCGAAGTTGCAGGTGTTGGTGGGGGATTTGCGGGGGACTGTCAGGTAGTCGGTGACTTTGCGGGCGTCATCGCGGGCTTGCCCGCGAAGACGTGTCAGTGGTTTAAGCGCTGACCTTGAGCCCGACCAACCCGGTAATGATCAGCGCCACACTGGCCAGCCGAAACAGCGCCATGGATTCACCAAACAGAATGATCCCGGCAATCACCGTGCCCACCGCACCCACGCCGGTCCAGATCGCATAGGCCGTGCCTAGCGGCAATTCCTTCATGGCAAGGCCGAGCAGGCCAAGGCTGATGGCCATGGCGGCAACGGTCAATGCGGTGGGAAGAGGGCGGCTGAAGCCGTCGGTGTATTTCAGGCCTACGGCCCAGCCGACTTCGAACAGGCCGGCAAAAAACAGAATGATCCAGGACATTGGAGACCTCCATCGATGGATGGGGTCGTCCCCGGACTAATGACTCGAACGAGCCGCGAGGTCGTCCCCGCGTTGCGCAATAGAGTGCCCATCATTAACCCGAGGATCAAGTTTTCGGCTTAGTCAGCCACCTGCTGAGCAGCGATTTTCCGATCCTCTTTCTCGCTCATGCGACGGAAATAGGTGGAGAGCAGCGCCCCGGAAATGTTGTGCCAGACGCTGAACAACGCGCTCGGCACCGCCGCCAGTGGCGAGAAGTGCGCACTGGCCAGCGCCGCACCCAGGCCGGAGTTCTGCATGCCGACTTCCAGTGCCAGGGATTTGCGCTGGGCCAGCGGCAGGTTGAACAGGCGCCCGGTGAAGTAACCCAGCACGTAGCCGAAGCTGTTGTGCAACATCACCACGGCCATGATCAGCAGCCCGGATTCGGCAATCTTCGCCTGACTGGCAGCCACCACGGCCGTGACGATGATCACGATGCTCACCACTGACACCAGCGGCAACACCTCTACCGCGTGACGAACCCGATCACCGAGCACGCGTTGGGCAATCACGCCAAGTACGATCGGCAACAGCACGACTTGCAGGATCGACCAGAACAGCTCCATGAACGACACCGGCAACCAGGCCGAGGCCAGCAGCCAGATCAGCGCCGGTGTCAGCAATGGTGCGAGGAGGGTGGTGACGGCGGCAATGGCCACCGACAACGCCAGGTCGCCGCGAGCCAGCCAGGTCATCACGTTCGACGAGGTGCCGCTCGGGCAACAGCCGACCAGAATCACCCCGACGGCGATCTCTGGTGGCAGGTGGAACACCTGGCAAAGCAACCACGCCATACCGGGCATGATCACGAAATGGGCGACCACGCCCAAGGCCACGCGCCACGGATGGCGAGCGACTTCGGCGAAGTCTTCGAGCTTGAGGGTCAGGCCCATGCCGAACATCACCAGCCCCAGCAGCGGCACAATGGCGCCTTTCAAACCGATGAACCAAGCCGGCTGCAGAAACGCCACGATGGCGAAAATCAGTACCCAGTAAGCGAAGGTGTTGCCGACAAAACGACTCAATGCAGCGAGTGCGCGCATGGCCTGATCCTTGTTATGTGTTTAAAAGCGGGTAGGGCTTGGAACTTGGGTTGCCTGCAAAAAGATCGCAGCCTTCGGCAGCTCCTGCATTTGAAATGCGATCCTCTGGAGCTGCCGAAGGCTGCGATCTTTTCTTACCAGGCGCCGCCGATCAAGGCCGGCGCCCTAAGGCAATCAGATACCCTGTGGGGTCTCTTCACCGCCCAACGCTTCAACCAGTGCCGGCAGGAAGTCGCCGAAGGTCAGCATCATCAGGGTGAAGCTGGCATCCAGTTGACCCAGTGCTTCGTCGCCACCGTCCTGTTCCGCCTGATCTTGCAGCAGGTCTTCGAACTTCAGGCGCTTGACCACCATTTTGTCGTCGAGCACGAACGACAGTTTGTCCTGCCAGGCCAGCGACAGTTGAGTGACCACTTTGCCGGTGCTCAGGTGCAGCTGGATTTCTTCGCTGGTCAGGTCCTGACGCTTGCAACGCACGATGCCGCCGTCTTCGTGGGTGTCGCGCAGTTCGCACTCGTCCAGCACAAAGAAATCGTCTGCGGCTTTCTGGGTGGTAACCCACTCGGTCATGGTCGCGGTCGGCGACATCTTCACCGTCAGCGGACGTACCGGCAGCGAGCCGATCACTTCCCGCAGGGTGGACAGCAGGTCTTCGGCACGCTTCGGACTGGCCGAGTTAACCAGGATCAGGCCCTGTTTCGGCGCGATGGCGGCGAAGGTCGACGAGCGACGGATAAAGGCGCGGGGCAGGAAGGCCTGGATGATTTCATCCTTGATCTGATCGCGTTCCTTTTTATAGACCTTGCGCATTTGTTCGGCTTCGATCTCTTCGACCTTTTCCTTCACTGCGTCACGCACGACGCTGCCCGGCAGAATGCGTTCTTCTTTACGGGCGGCGATCAGCAGGAAGTCCCCGCTGACGTGTACCAGCGGTGCGTCTTCGCCCTTGCCGAATGGCGCGACGAAACCGTAGGTGGTCAACTCCTGGCTTGCACATGGACGCGCCAGTTTGGTGGCCAGTGCAGTTTCCAACGCCTCGGCATCAAAAGGCAGATCTTGGGTCAGGCGATAGATAAGCAGGTTTTTGAACCACATGGGGTGAGTCTCTCCTTTATACAAAGGGGGGCATTATTGTCTTCGCCGGGTCATAGGCCAACCCTTCTCTAAGCCTTTGGAAGGCCTGAGAAAATTAATTTAAAAAGTGCTTGCCAGAGGTTGGGTCGCTCCGTAGAATGCGCGCCACACCGAAGCGAAGGGTGATTAGCTCAGCTGGGAGAGCGTCTGCCTTACAAGCAGAATGTCGGCGGTTCGATCCCGTCATCACCCACCATTCGTTTCAAGTGTTTAGCGCAGCGGTAGTTCAGTCGGTTAGAATACCGGCCTGTCACGCCGGGGGTCGCGGGTTCGAGTCCCGTCCGCTGCGCCATATTCGGTAACCTGGACCACTGAACGCCAGGTCACCACGGAAAAACCCGCTGAGGCGGGTTTTTTTCTGTCTCAAGTTTGTACCTTGTTCCATCGGGTTGTGTCGTTTCACCGGTTTTCGGATTTTTTTGAAAAAAACTTCAATTAAATCAACACTTTACGAAAACTTGTGGCATAATGCGCCCCGTAACGAAGCGAAGGGTGATTAGCTCAGCTGGGAGAGCGTCTGCCTTACAAGCAGAATGTCGGCGGTTCGATCCCGTCATCACCCACCATTCGTTTCAAGCGTTTCGCGCAGCGGTAGTTCAGTCGGTTAGAATACCGGCCTGTCACGCCGGGGGTCGCGGGTTCGAGTCCCGTCCGCTGCGCCATATTCGGTATCTGGAACACTGAACGCCAGATCACCACAGAAAGCCCGCTTAATGCGGGCTTTTTGCTGTCTGGGATTTGGCTTTTTGCCGGATTCACTGAAGAAAGCGACCTGTTCGGGTCGCTTTTTTCGTTTCTGCCTTACTTATTGTTCGGTATTGCGGCTGTGTCGATAGTCGCTGACGGCTTCGTACACCGCTTTGCGCAACCGGTTGATCCCGCCAATCGGCCGATGGGCGTCAAGGCCGAACCATGGATTGAACGACAGGTTGTCGCATTGCAGATTCAGCGCCGGGGTGTCGAAATCCTGGGCGGGCAGCTTGATCTTGGCCACGGTTTCGAAAGGCGCGTCGTGTTCACGCCACTCGATGCTAGTGTCTTCGATCGGCATATATTGGCTCGGATCCTGGCGCTGGACCTGTAACACGAAGCAGGCCGGCACCCGGTCAGTCGACAGCTGCTGGTTCAGCGCACTGCGCAGGAAGTTCGGCAGGTTTTGATTTTGCGTGGGCAGCGTGTAGGTCGGGCAGCTCTCCGGATCGGGTATTACCCGGAATTTGACGTTGGCCTCACCAAACTTGTACGGCGAAACCGAAAAGTAGGTGGTCTGGGTCGGACTTGCCGGGGCAGGGGAGAGTGTCGCCAGCGCAATAAACAGATGACGAACCTGCCAGGTGCGCGGATCCCAAGCCGGGAAGAACGCCATTATCGTTTTGCCGTCAGCCTGAGCGGCCACATTCTGACGGTACTCGGCGACATCGCTGACAAAGAAGTTCGGATGGTTGAACATCACGAAATCCTGTTCGCTGCGCCCTTGTCGGTCACTCAGTAACTGTTTACCCGGCACATCGAACAACTTGATCGCCATGCCCCGGGCATCGCGGATGCTGTCGAACTGCGGATAGGCATTGCCGTTGGACAGCCGCATCGTCGCTTGCCAGGTTTTGCCGGGTTCGCTGAACACGCCTTGGCGCAACGCCGTCGCCAGATCCGGCAGCACCTGAACCTCGGCCTTCACGCAACCATGGGCCTTGGCGTGAGCGTCGCGCAGATAGCGAGTACTTTCGCGGTGTTGATCGACGATCCGCACCGCTGTCTGGATGATGTCCCGGGTCATCGCCGCTTCGCCGTCCGGAATCAGTTCTTCGGCCGATACCGGGCCGCGATGTTGCCAGGCGAGCCATGCCATGGTCAGCGCCCAGCCGAGTACCCCCAACCCCAGCAACCACAGCAGGGTTTTACCAAGGAAGGCACCCAGACGTAGCCAGAGCATGATCAGCATGGGTCAATCCTTTTGACTGATGAGGTGGTCTGGCAATTGCGACTCCAGCGGGCCGCCCAACACTTTCAGGTATTCCAGCAGCGCCCAGCGCTCCTGCGGTTGCAGCAGGCGACCGATCACGCCATTACCGCGCTCGCCGGCGCGGAATTCGTGGCCGCTGTTGTGATTGCCGGTAATACGCGTGTCGAACACAAAACCGTTGGCGAAGGCTTCGGTGCGATAGCCCAGGTGTTTGGGATCGTATTCGAAGGTGCCCTTGTAGAACGTTGTTGCACGTTCATCCTGGGGCGAGAGCAGTTGATAAATGCTCGGCACCGAACCGTTGTGCAGAAACGGCGGCGTGGCCCAGACGCCTGCCAGTGGTCGGGCTTTATAGCTGCGTAATTCCTGGACACCGATAGGCAGGCCGAAACCGTCCAGGTTTGGCCGCTCCGCCGGCGTCACATTGGCTGCGCGATAGGCCTGGTTCCCCACGAAAGCAGTGACGTAGGCCAGCCCCTTGGCCACTGACAACTGGCTCAAATCCAAGGGCTCCGTGGGTTTTGGATGCAATTGCACGTCCAGTTGCGCAAGCTCTGCGGGATCCCACTGCAGGGCTGTCAGATCGAAGCGATGGTCGGCAATATTGTTGGCGGCGCCGGGGTCTGTGCCAATCACCTCCACGGGCAGTAATTTCAGGTGGTGCACCGGTCTGTCGTCGCTTTGGGTGACGCGGGGGACGTGGCACCCGGCGCAGTTTTCAGCGAATAGAGCGCGGCCTTTTGCGGCCAACGGCTTGTCGATGGTGCCCAGCAAGGCTTCCGGCCAGACGGGCGGCTTGAGTCGTTGCAGGGTTTGTTCGATCCGGTGCAGATCGCGCACCTGGACGCTGGACGGATAGCGGTCGTCGCCCTTGAGGGGCTGCCCGCTGGCGTCGAAGAAATTCAGCGTGGCGCCGACACCCAGGGCCTCGCCGATGTTGCGGGCCATCGGTTGCTGCGCCGAACCGTTCCACTGCACCCAGTCGAAAGTCCACATATCCCACAGTTGCGGGTAGTCCACCGGCGCGTTGGCCACGCGGTAGTTGGCCGGCGAAATGGCGTCGCCGAAACTGGCGTTGGCAATGCGTCCGAAGGCGTCGGTACGGCCGGGGCCTTCTTCGGTGGGGTAGAGCCCGCGATGGGTGTCGTTCCAGGCCACTTTCAAGAAGGTATCGAGTGAGCTTTTGAAATCCTGGCGTAGCTGTTGATGCCGGGCGTCATAGTCCTGGCCCAGGACATTGCGCGCGAAACGTTCGAATTTCCACGGGTTGTAGTAAGTCGAGGCGAGGCTGGCCACCAGTGCCTGGCCAAAGCTGCCGCCGCGCAGGGTCGGGACGCTGGACGGCAACACATGCTGGGCCGAGCCGCCGTCGATGCGCACGGCCTGGCCGTTGAAACGCAATTCGCCGGTGTGGCAGGCGGAACAGGTGATGTCCAGAAACTCTTCCTGGCTGCCCGGATTCTGATGACGGGCGAAACCGACGGGCAGGTTGCCAGGGTTGTCTGGCGTGGCTTTCTGGCTCGGATCGATCAGAAAACCAAAGCGTGCGAGGTATTCGGGAGCGGCGAATCGTTTTTGCGAGAAGGGCAGTTCGAGCGCGTTGAACCAGTCATAGCGCAAGCCTTTGACCTGGGTGCCTTGGGGCGTGAAGTAGTAGGCCTGGCGGTCTGCGGCGCTCCATTGCTCCAGGTAATGCACCTGTTGCGCCGGTGACCAGGCCGGTAATTTCGGGTTGGCGACGTAGTACAGCACCACGGCGAGGCCTAGCCCCAGCAGTGCTACGATCAGAATCAGCAAGCGGATTATGAGGCGCACGATAAACATCCTTGTCAATTTGTACCTCTCTTATGCCTCAGCTGATGAAGTGCGGCAAGAGGCCATTACGCCAAGGGCTGTGGGAACCGGCATCGGGGTCTGTGAGAGCCAGATGACAGAAGCTTCATCCTTCTAATCCCGAAATGCGTTTAAACACCTGAACTTATCGGAAGTTTCCTGCTCTCATGCCGGTAGCCATTGGTCGTGGCCGCCTGATAAGCTCGCGGCTTTACTCGATTGCCCTTTAGGCGCATGAACAAGGAAATAGCATGAAACAGCATCGGTTGGCGGCGGCGGTGGCCCTGGTTGGCCTGGTACTTGCGGGTTGTGATTCGCAGACCAGCGTAGAGCTGAAAACCCCGGCGCAAAAAGCTTCCTACGGCATTGGCCTGAACATGGGCAAAAGCCTGGCTCAGGAAGGCATGGATGATCTGGACTCCAAAGCCGTAGCCCAAGGCATCGAAGATGCCGTCGGCAAAAAAGAACAGAAACTGAAGGATGAGGAACTGGTTGAAGCCTTCGCAGCGCTGCAGAAGCGTGCCGAAGAGCGTTTGGCCAAGATGAGCGAAGAGTCGGCAGCCGCCGGCAAGAAATTCCTCGAAGAGAATGGCAAGAAAGCCGGTGTCGTCACCACGGCTTCCGGCCTGCAATACGAAGTGGTCAAGAAGGCCGATGGCGCACAGCCTAAGCCGACCGACGTAGTGACTGTTCACTACACCGGTAAACTGACCAACGGCACCGTTTTCGACAGCTCCGTCGAGCGCGGCAGCCCGATCGATCTGCCGGTCAGCGGTGTGATTCCGGGTTGGGTCGAAGGCCTGCAACTGATGCACGTTGGCGAGAAGTACAAACTGTACATCCCTAGCGACCTGGCTTACGGCGCCCAAAGCCCTAGCCCGGCGATTCCAGCCAACTCGGTGCTGGTATTCGACCTGGAGCTGCTGGGCATCAAGGATCCAGCGAAACAAGACGACGCCAAGTAATCCGCGTCTGCTCGAAAAAACAACGCCTCGCTTATGCGGGGCGTTGTTGCATCTGGGGTTCAGTGAAGGGTAAACAAAGCGAACGGATGCGGTACGCTGCAGTCATAGCCAGTGAGAGCGTCCGAGCTAGACGGACCAGTGCGCCAAGTCAATGAAATCTTGGGTTTTTTTATGTGAGTAAAAAACGCCCGATCTGAGCAGGACCCTTGTGAAACGGGGCTTCCAGCGGTGAAATATAGCTCTGTTCACAAGGTTATCCACAATTTGTGTGGATAACATTTCAGTGGGAGGAAAAGATGAAAATGCCCTGGAATTTCGCCCGCTTCCTGCCACTGGCCGGGCGCCTGCTCGCCCGTGGTCGTTTGCCGACCCTGCTGTTTGCGGTTGCCAGCAAAGGCGCGCGCCAAGGTAATCGTCTGGGCAAACTTAAGGACGATCTGCGCTTGTTGCAGGCACTCTGCCTGGCCTACTGGCGTGGCGAGTACCGAGCCATCAGCCCGAAAGCGATAGTTTCGGTGGTGGCCGGCCTGATGTATTTCCTGAGCCCGGTGGATGCGATTCCGGATTTCATCCCGGTGTTCGGCATGCTCGACGACATTGCCGTGCTGGCCTGGCTGATGAAAGTCCTCGATGACGAACTCAACGCCTTCCGCGCCTGGCGCAAACATCAGGCGCCGGAAAAACTCGCGGTGGTTGAACGCCTGCCCGATACCCCGGAACAACTGCAACTTCAGGGCCCGAAAAAAAACTGAACCGATTCAGGATCATCCATATTCATGCCCCCCGCGACCTTGGCCGCTGTTAGGATTACACTTCTAAGGAAAAGTGCCGACTCGCTAAGTGTCGTTGTCCTACGGGGTAGTCATGGATATTCAGATAATTACACGCGAAGGCGAACCAGAATATGCGGTTCTGCCATGGGCTCAGTATCAGGCTCTACTGAAAGCAGCAGGCATCAACGAACAACCACCGCGCGAAGCCACAGTGCGTCCCGCGGCCACATCAGACCAGACTCTTCCGGGTCTGGATCAACTACGCAGTTTGCGCGAAGGGAAGGGCATCGCCATTGAGGCGCTTGCCCGCACGGTAGGCATCAGCCCGTCATATCTCGCCTTGATCGAAAGCGGTGAGCGTCAACCCGACGCTGCTATTCGCCGCAGCCTCGCCTGGGAATTGACGGTGCCGGGATGGAGGGATGAATCGTGAGCGTACGCATCAGTCGTCAACATTGGGATGGATTGCTGGGGGAACTGGATCAGGCGCGCCGTCAGCGCCATCTTCTGACTTATCGGGCATTGCTGGAGCGATTGCAGCTACCCACGCCCGCCATGCAAACCCTGACCGCCGCCCTTGAGCACCTGGCCGCGCTGGATGCCAGAGCCGAGCAGCCGCTGCGCAGCTCGCTGGTGATCAGCCAGGGCGCCAGTCGTTTGCCGCGCACCGGCTTCTTCGAATGTGTCGAGCGCCTCGGGCGCTTCTCCGGACCGTCCGATGGAGTGGCTGCCGCATCCTGGCATGCCTCGGAAGTGGTGCGGGTGTTCGAATACGAGTACCCCGAGTCGGCGGAAGCCTGAGTGTTCCTACGACTCAAGGCGCGGACTGGTTACTGGCTGGCCC
The DNA here is from genome assembly GCF_056406935.1 of Pseudomonas sp. P1_A1. Lineage (NCBI taxonomy): Bacteria > Pseudomonadati > Pseudomonadota > Gammaproteobacteria > Pseudomonadales > Pseudomonadaceae > Pseudomonas > Pseudomonas sp. P1_A1. Next base: position 62,510 of record NZ_JBFTZE010000010.1, read on the forward strand.
GCCGATTGTTCCACTGGTCGTGGTTTGTGCGCCAGCCGCGCGGCTGGCGCTGGCTCGAGGGCCAGTTCGCGCGCATGGCGAACCTGGGGGATGTCGGCGCCCAGAGCTTCTACGGCCACATCCTGACCTTTCGCGGGGTCGGTCTTGGGGCTCGCGAGGAAGGCGTACGACTACTGCGCCTGGCTGCATTGGCGGGGGATGGCAAGGCGGCGTATCAGGTTGGCGTGATCTGCCTCGCGGGGACGCCGAGCAAGGCACCGGATCCGGTGGAAGCGGCGCGGTTTTGGCGTATTGCCTTGAAGGCCGGGCATCCGTTGGCTGAGATCAAGTTGAAAGGGTTGGCGAGTGGTGATGCTGAGTAGTGATTCGATGTTCTTCGATGAGCAAGTGCTGTGGGGGCGTAACGATGGTCAATTATACGTTCTATGGCGAGCGAGCTGCTTTCGGCCGATTCTGTTGAAAAAGTCGGCCATGGTTTCCACGGTAGAAAAGTACGCGCTTGAGATTAAAATCTTTGCATTGAGCAGAGGATTCCGGACTCAGATTTCGTGTAGCGGCGCGCAAAAAAAGGCGTTTTCAGCGGTCAGTATCCGGGGAGTCTGGAAGAACCGACTTTTTCAACAGAATCGGCCAAAAGCGGTCGCTGAGAAAGGTGCTTCAACCTATTGAAATCGGCAATGATGCTTATGTGGCAGCGGTCAACGCGATTGAGGAAGGGTGTAACTGGCTAGACAGAACTCACTGAGTATGTGTCGATTTTAGGAAGCCACCTCGGGGCGCTTCCTTTTCCACATCAATTGTCAACTGCCAGACAGGTATCTTATGACACAGGAAACGTCCCAATTCCTATCCATCCTCGCGAACATCGAACAAGACGAAAAACGATTACTGCGATCCATACGTGCTGAAGAGCGGAATAGATCTCGTAGTCGCATCCCCCGTTACGTTTTCTGGATCGGGCTGGTCAGCTCTTGCTTGATGGCCGCTGGATTCGTGGCGTGGGTCAAACTCGGAGGGCCAGCGTGGGCAAAGCTCGCCGCCGTTGGGGCTCTTGGACTAGGCTATCTAACCATTCTGTTGCAACCAATATTGCTCGCTTGGTTCCACCGACAAACACTACGCGAAGTAATCTCCGGACCTTTCGCAGCCTTCCTTCGTGCCAACGTGACACAACCGATGGACGTAGATAGCCGCCACCTACCACTGCTCATTGAGCTTCCCAGGATCGAATTGGAACTCGGGCTCCTTGCGTTGAAAATGGAAGCTCAATTCTTGGAAAAGCGCATTAGTTGGGTCGTCGGCTCAATCGATAAGATTGGCATCGTCCCCGGGTGCTTAGCTGTCTTGGTCAGCCTGCAAAAGTTGGGCGAACAATCAACGTGGGTGACAGCTGTCGCTGGGGCAAACATCGGTCTCTTCTTACTGGGTACCTTGGCTAACGTCTACGTAGTGCGTTATCAGCGGATGATCGGCTTGACGGAATTAGCTATCAAGCAACAGGAACTGCGAGATAAAGAACGCGCTGGCGACAAAGGTACATCATGGACGTACCCAAGAGCTGGATGCGCTACTCCGTCAACAGCTTCTGCATGATGCTTGTGCACTCGGCACCGTGGAATTCATCACATATTTTTCGAATGCCCAGACTGGCATAAAAGCCTTCTGCGGTGTACGAAAGCACACTTCTGGCCGGCTCGCTTTCAGCCGATAAGATAGTGATAACACTTTCAAAGCAGGAGTAAAAAAATGTCGTGCTCTAGAGGCGCAGCGTCACCTGATGCGCAAACACAGCGGCGACTCTTCGCTGCATCGGCGGGCTACTGCCAGAACCCCGGATGCTCTAATGAGCTGTTCATCAATGCGGCAGGCAAGTCCGTCCACATCGCTGAGATGGCTCATGTATTTGCGGCCAACGATGCTGGGCCTCGCGCTAAACCGGACCTCAGTCTTGAGGAGCGCGGAGCCTTCGAGAATTTGGTTATGCTCTGCGCCAACTGCCATACGATCGTGGACAAGGCACCGAGCGCCTTTCCAGACAAGACTATGCTGAGCTGGAAGCGCGAGCACGCGAACAAGCTTCAAGGGCTTTTCGGCGCAGTGAAATTCGGCGATCGCGCCAGTGCTCGCGGAGTGGTGGAACCGCTTCTCGCGGAAAATCACGCGATCTTCAAACACTACGGTCCTCACATTGACGCCGCCCACAATCCGGAGAGCGGAGCGGCCGAGCAGTGGAAGCGAAAGATGCTGGCGTGCATCCTACCCAACAATAGACGAATGCTCGCGATCCTTGATGCCAATCGCCACCTGCTTGTAGGCGACGAAAAAGCGACGCTGGAGCAATTTCGGCAACACATTAACGACTTGGAAGCCTTCCATATCGAAGGCAATCGGGAAGATGCTTCTCGCTTCCCAACCGAGTTGTCCAAGATTTTGGAGGCTAGCGAATGAGCAATAGCGCAACCAATTGGGTCGCCGATAAGCTTGTTACCAAGGAAGAGCTAGAGATTGTCGAGCGCACCCCTGAGGACTTTTTGGTCGTCAAGAGCAAGGGTGGCGATTCATTCATAGTCGCAGTCCTCGGTGTGCAAAATATAATAGAGCTTTCGGACGTTGAGCCTCTCTTCGCCGGCGCCAACAAGCCTCAGTTCGTAGTGAATATTCCGTCTAAAGCAAGGTGGAGCGGCGCGGCTATCAATTACGTTCATGCGGCGTCTGCTGCGTTCGGAACGCTGCGCGAAGTCGCCCAAGCGTCCTATTACCATGACCCTGGCAGCTATCGGGAAAAAAACATGGACTTTTACTTCACCGCGATGAATCAGCACTCACATGTGTCCCGTGTCTCCTACGTCTACGAGACGGCTTTTAAGGTCGATCGCAAGTTCGGCCCAAGCCTCATCGTTGCGATTATCGATGCATACAATATGAGCGCCGAAGACATACGCAACGCCAAAACGTACTACGGTCACTTTGATATTGCCCTCAAGTCAACGAGCTACGGCTCAATCACTAGCCAAGCAGACGCAGCTGCCAAGTCGATGGGCGCAGAGGCCTTGATGTTCGGAGAGTTGATGTCGCGCCTGGCTAAGAAATGATTCGCCAGCGTGTAATCACCAGCCTTCGCCAGCTTGCGGTCGATCTCGGAGCGAAGGCCGAAGGAACTCAGTGGCATCTTTTCGGCTCAGTCGACCGGGACGAAGCGGGCGCTGCTGACATCGACTTGATGATTCTCTGCAAGGATGATCACCAAGCCGACGCACTTCGACAAGCAATAGATCCTGATGCTTTTTTACTACCGCTTCATCTAGCTCTGATGACCTTTGATGAGGCCGCTGAAGTGGACGCGATACTAGTGCAACGTAGCCGCTCAATCTTTCCCTGAAGGGCCACATTCGGCCGGTTCTGTTGAAAAAGTCGGCTTCGGTTTCCGCAGCAGAAAAGTATGCGCCTGAGATTGAAATCTGTGTTTTGGGCAGAAGGTTCAGGATCCGGAGAAATGGGGTCAGATCCTGAGGGATCCCCACAAATCTACCCCAGCGCCTGCGCCTGTTGATGTACCTCGGCTCGCGATACGTGCTCAAGTCTCTCCAAGGTTTTTCGAGAGTTCGAGCCGCGTCCGCTGCGCCAGTATTCCAAACCCAGCCGCCACAGCGACAACACCCGTCGGCGTTTAAGGCTATTGCTTTGAAAGCGATGTTCATGACCCGCTTCACGGGCCTGCAACCCCGTTAAACAAATGATGTAGTTAGCCAAAGCTGAGATCAGTAAAAGCACTTCGATTCGGTGCGGGCAGTGACTCCGATGGCGAGCCACGCCAACTCCAAAGTGCTCGTTTTTTACATCCCTGAAGCCTTCTTCTATCTGCATACGCTGCTTGTAAATGGCCACGATTCTCGATGGATTCCATTGATCCTCCGGCAGGTTGCTGGCCAATAACCAAGGCTCTCGTTCACGATTAGCCGATTGTCTGCTGAGTTTGTTTTTAGCGATTGAACCGGTGACACGCTGGTGTTTACGACCCTTTGCCGAATGCCTGACGCAGTACAAATGGATGAAGTGCGGAGCGCTTTGGGTCATCTCGATCTGMCCCAGTGATTTCGGTGAGGACGACGCCAGRGCGTAGAGGTTTTTAACCGGCAGCCAAGTGTGTGCGTCGTTGCGGTAAAGGTCCCGGTTACGCACTCGCCCCACGTAATACCAACCTTKCGCCTCGACGGCTTTGATCCATGGCCGGCGAAAACCCGCATCAGCGACAAGGATCGGAACGCAGTCTTTGGGGAGCATTTCGGCCAASGTTTGCARCAACCGTTTTTGATATTTCGGACAACCCTCGCGYTCATGAACRCTCTCGTAAATGGGGAACGAACGTCCTGCCAAAGGAATGGCAGTGCGCAACAAAAAGAACTCTCCAGCCGCATCGATCGGCGACCAATCGACCAGGATCAACGGATGTCTCAGCGACCCCAGCAAGGCTCGCAACATGACCCAGTAAAACAGCGAGCGCTCGGTTTGCAGATGCCGATTACCCAGCAACCGATCTACTCGTTTGATGGCGTGTTTGGGGTAAGCCTTGCCTGACATGAATCGACCAAGCCCCGTCAGAGTGAGCCGACGTCCTTGGAGTAATGCGCTGACACAACACATCAATGTTTTCAGACGACGAGAATGGACAGTGGGAAGTGCTTGAGCGAGCGCGCTGTGTAAGAATCGGATGGCCTGCATGGGTTCGGGATCTTGTTTTTGTGTGGTGCAATACAAGCTGCCGCCCCATGCAGATCTCTACAATTCCCAACTTCTTGATTTCTCGTAGGAAAAAGCGGGGATTTCTCAGGGTCTGTCCCCGTTTCTCCTGCCTCCGGAACGCATTCCTGTGACGAGCGTGCCTTCTGCGTAAAGACGCTCAGCTATTTGAATTCCCTATGTAAAACGGGCGACCCATAGGTCGCCCGTTTTACATTTACTCCGCAGCCTGCGCCCGCAATCGCCTGCCAATCACATCCATCAAATCACAACCATCCCGCAACGGTATGGCCAGCAGTTTTGAAAAGTCGGACAGCACCACCGTATCGCAACCAATCTCGGCGCGAAAGGCGATGTTTTCCAGCACCTGGGTGACGGTGCGAATGCGGTAGTCGGCCATGGCGTGCAGGACGTCGAGTGGGGCTTGGGTGTCGATGAGCAGGGAGGCCGGGATCAGGTCGATTCCGGTGAGGGGCATGTATCGATTCATTTGAAGATCTCTGTTTGATGGGCTAATGCCGTCACTCAGTCGTCGCCAAACGAGAGGGTGGCAGCTGTACGCAGGTTGGCGAACCGGTACAGAGAAACCGGCAGATCCGAAGATCTCCCGCGCACAGCCGCCATAAATAGCGGCTTTGCGGGTGCGTTGGCGCCTGCAATTAAGCTGATAGCCTTCGCATTCTCTATAATCAGGTCGCCAAACCTGAATCGCCATTTGGGCGACGGGCGGACTATAAGCTTCATCGTTCCAGCGGTGCAAGACGACTGTTTCCGAGGTTGTTGTAGGGCGTTTGCCTGGCGGCAGTTGGGCAACCGGACGCGGCCTACAGAACACTACGCAACTTCGTGGGAGCGAGCCTGCTCGCGATAGCGGTGTATCAATCGACATCAATGTTGAATGTTAGTCAGTCATCGCGAGCAGGCTCGCTCCCACAGTGGATTGGTGGTGTTCATACTCGGCCCATGCGGGTCTACCCCCCATGGCAGCAACTGGCCGGCGCCTTGTCCTTATACCGATCATGATGCCGCACCCACTCCATGATCTCCTCTTCATTACGGCCCTTGGGCGTGAGGTCCAGGTAATTGTAGGCGCCAACCAGCAGGTCCAAGCCGCGGGCGTAAGTGGAATAGGTATGGAAAATCTCCCCCGCTTTGTTGCGATAAAACACGCTGAGCCCTGGGAGTTCTTCCTCAACACCGTCAGTTTTTTCGTAGTTGTAAGTAGCTTTTCCAGCGGCGACGTCTTCGGCCCGGGCGCAGACGCCGAAGTCGTAGTTGAAGTCGCAGCCTTCGGACGAGACCCAATCGAATTTCCAGCCCATGCGCTGTTTGAAGGATTGGAATTCGGCGAACGGTGCGTGGGAAACCGCTACTACCGCTACGTCGTGATGGGCCAGGTGTTGGTTGGCGCCGTCGATGTGGTCGGAGAGGAACGAGCAGCCGGGGCAGCCTTCGTCCCAGCCGGCGGCGAACATGAAGTGGTAGACGATCAACTGGCTGCGGCCGCCGAACAGGTCGGTCAGGCTCAGTTCGCCGTTGGGGCCCTGAAAGCGGTAGGGTTTGTCGATTTTTACCCAGGGCAGGGCGCGGCGTTCGGCGCTGAGTTTGTCTCGTTCTTTGGTGAAGGCTTTTTCGTGGGCCAGGTGTTGTTTGCGGGCCGCGACCCATTCTTCCCGGGACACGACCGGATGATTCTGTATGTTCATGGTGATTTCTCCTGCGAGGCTTCGGTGAAACCGAGCCGCGCTGCGGGTTAAACCGTCTTACACAGCCTAGTCGTTTGGCCTGCGCTCAAATCGACAGGCCGCCGGTCGGTAAGGCGAAATACCTCGGCTGAACGGCTGCCCTCCCGGTCGGTCACAACCTATGAAGGACATTTCACTCTCGGGCTTGGAGGTTGGATCAGGATGACGACTTATAACTGGGATTTGATGGAACGCTTGCTGCATGAAGCGCAGAACAGCGCTGGCCACAGTTTCACCCCACGGCCCTATGCCGAGCAGTATGCGGCGGAGAAAGCGGCTGCCGGTGAGGCGATTGAGAACCTGGATCACCTGAAAACGGTCGCTGGCGAGTACGAAAAGTTACTGTTGGGACGAGGTTATATCGAGCCTCGGCCGACGGATCAGGGCGGCAATGGCGCGAACTACATTTTGACGCCTCGGGGCTCGAGTTTATTGAGCCTGATCGACAGCAGCATTCCGGGGAATCAACATCCACGGCAGGTGCTGGATGAGCAGGACGATGCGCTGGATGAGCTGACGTTTGATGAGGTGGCGTCGAAGGCGCAGATTGCCTGATTTTGTGGTGATCGCAAAAGATCGCAGCCTTCGGCAGCTCCTACAGAATTTGTGTCCACCCGATGTCTCACGGTGTATGCGCTTCCCATGCAGGAGCTGCCGAAGGCTGCGATCTTTTAATCTTCTAACCTCGATGCGCCGCTTTCAGGCATTTCAAATCAGTGAAATCCTTGCGCATCCCCGCAATCTTCTGCAGCAACCGTTCACGCTGAGCAGGCGTGCTCTCGGCCATTAAGTCCACCAGCAACGCCCGAGCCTGGGCTTCGGTGTTGGCATAGGCCACACGGTAAGCGGGGGTCCATAAACTCTCGCGATCAACCAGAAGCGTCTCGATTTGCTGTGGGAATTGCGGACTCTGACGTTGCGCGACCGCCGCGCTGAATTGCTGTTGCCAATGGACGCGGTTGGCAATCCATTCCTTGTTCTGATCCCCCAGGGCGTTCGACCAGGCCATCACCCGTTGCTGTTGGGTTGGGCTGAGCGGTCCGAGCCAGGCATTCAGGCGTTTTTCCATGCGCTTGCTTCGCTCTTTGATCTGTTGCTCGAGAGGTGGGTTGAGGTAGTCCTCCTGGCGTTTGCGCTGGTCCTTGGCGAAAGCGTCGTTCATTTCCGCAACTTGCTTGTCATCCAGCCCTTGCAGCAGTTCGATGGCCGATGGGGTGATTTCCCGGGCGGTTTCGGCGATGGCTTGTTTGGCTTCCTGGGTGCGGGCTTGCAGCGCGGCGTCGGTGATCTGATTGGTCTCGATCATGGTCTGTAAACGATTCAGCCAGTCGAGGTAGCCGGGTAGTTGCGTGGTGCAGTGCCAGCGCAGGTGTTCTTTGAGCCGCTCGTTCAACCAGTCTTTTTGCTGGTGGTTCATGTCCAGGTAGTCGCTGAGCGTCCAGGGAATGATCACGTCGAGGTTGCGGTAAGCCAGGCCCACGCGGGTGCAGGCGGCGATGGTGAGGCTGAGCGTGAGGATGACGGTGATCTGTTTCAACCAATGCGACATGGCAAGCCCTTGCGAAGACCTGGTTTTTTTATGTGAACGCAGGACGAGCCTGTCAGTTCAGCCGATTAATAGAAGGCGCGTGCGGCCTTGAGGGTGACCAGGCCATCGCACTCGCTATTGTGGCCGGAATAGGCGGAGCAATCGCTGCCGCTCAGGCTTGAGTCACTGTAGATCAAGTCCAGGTCGATACCCATGAACGGTCGGGACAATTTCACCGACCAGTCGGTAAAACTGCCTACATATCCACCGTCAACGGACACCGGCGTATTGAGCTGGTGAGTGGTGTATTTCAGGCTGACCCCGATGCCGAACGGCTGATTGCCACTGAGGTCGGCGAACAGGGTGCTGTTCTGTTTGTCTGGGTCGTTGCTGAAGGCAGCGCCGAAGCGGCTGCCCAGCAGGGTCAGGCCGCCGAACAACTCCTGGCTGTCGAGGGTATCCACTTTGGGATAGCTGTAATGGATCATGCCCACTTCGTAGCCGAGGGAGTGATCGAAGGGCTGTTTAAAACCCATGTAGGAATCGACTTCAAGGTTGCTCGAAGGACTAAGCCCCATGCTGGGGGACCATTGGCCCACGTAGAAGCCGCTGTCGTGGCTCAGGTCGAGGCCACCGTGGAACGAGCCGGTTGTCGAGGGTTTGACCAACCCTTGGGCCATACTGCGGCTGGGGGTGGTGGCGAGTTTGAGATCGAAGTCGCCCAATTCGCGCTGGAAGACTTGCGCATGGGCGACCGAACACCACAACAGGCTGGCGAGCAGGAGAAAAGGGGGCTTGAGCATGCGTCACTCCATGAGCTGCGAGGAGCAGGTGGTGAAAACCTGCTGAAACGCTTGATCCAGACACGTGCAAGCATACCGGCGAATGTTCGGCATCGAGGGCCGTTCGTCGATTGTTGAAATATTGATTTGTTTTATGGGGTGTTGCTGGAGGGTTCCAGTCCAAGCGCTTCGAAGCTCAAAGCGCTTAGGGACCAGTTAAAGCGGGGGAATTACTTTTTGCCCAGCGTGATCTGCTTGGACGGGCCGAACGTCTGGCCGCTGACGCCTTTGGCAATTTGCTGGATCTCGCCACCGGACTTGAGGAACGCAGCGATCTGATTGTTGATCGATTCGCTGGTTTCAACGGCTGGAGCTGGCTTTGCTTTGCTGTTGGATGCTTTTACACGCATGGCGGCCATTAACCTGTAGAAATTAACTTGGCCAGGCATCGTACAGGAAATACTTGACAATTGCTTGGTAAATATCCTCCCGAAATACACACGGCAGGTGCGCGAATAATCGCAAGTTATTATTTGGAATAGTCCCCTAAGCTGCTGTTTTAACTAAAAACCTCAGTGGAGAAATAGTGCTTTTCGGATGGGCTGGCCACCGTCCAGACCACCCGAACGGCCTGACGAGCGGCCAAACACGCCCGCCAAACCCAGGGAAATTAGGGCCTTGCGCGGATTTTCTCGCGCCACCGAGCCGGCCCGCCGAACGCCGCCCGCAAAACCGGGTAGAATGCCGCCCACGCAATGAGGGTATTGGACATGGCTTTAGTCGGGCGCTACAACAGTTTGCAAGTGGTTAAACATACTAACTTCGGTTTATATCTGGACGGTGGCGCGGACGGCGAAATCCTTCTGCCTAATCGTTATATTCCCAAAGATATTCCCAGCGAAGATGAAGACTGGCTCAACGTTTTTATTTATCTGGACAGCGATGACAAACTTATCGCTACAACCGAAAAGCCGAAAGTTCAGGTCGGTGAATTCGCCAGTTTGAAAGTCGTTGAAGTCAACAGCATCGGCGTGTTCCTGGATTGGGGTTTGCCGAAGGACCTGCTACTGCCGTATTCCGAAGAGAAACGCCAGATGACGGCCGGCGAGTATGTCGTGGTGCACGTCTACCTCGACAAACACACCCGGCGCATCACCGCGACGGCGCGTCTGGACCGTTACCTGGACAAGACCCCGGCCAACTACACCCCGGGCCAGGAAGTTGATTTGCTGGTGGCCGAAGCGACCGATATGGGCTTCAAGGCAATCATCAACAACAAGCACTGGGGTCTGATCCACAAGAACGAAATCTTCAAGTTCATGCGCGCCGGTAAAGAAGAGAAGGGCTTTATCAAAGAAGTCCGCGCCGACGGCAAGATCAGCCTGAGCCTGCAACCGGTGGGCGAAGAAGCCGCCACCAGTTTGAACTCGAAGATTCTCGCCAAGTTGCGCGACAACAACGGCACCCTGCCGGTCAGCGACAAGAGCGATCCGACGCTGATCAGCAGTATGTTCGGCGTCAGCAAGGGCAACTTCAAAAAGGCCATAGGCGCCTTGTACAAGAACGGCCAGATCGTCATTCACGCTGATCGTATCGAACTCAGCTGACCTGCACCGGCCCCGGTAGGCGCTACCGCAGGTTGTGATCAAAAAAGGATCCAGCCTACGGTAGCCTTCTGCGCAGCATTCACCTATCTCTTTGTATACATAACACCCTGCACCGTTTTTAGGCGCGGACGCCCTGTTCATGGGCGTTATCACCCCCTATACGTCTTGAAGGCTTTGCTCTGAACAGGGCTTAAAGCCAGATTTGTCACACCTTTAGATCATATGGCACGCATTCTGCGTAGTAACTCGTATACAAACTATGCCAGCTCCCGTACGCAGTGTGCTCGCCACACCCATCTCGGGGGCCGCGCCTGTACTTTCGAGGAGCCCCGCGATGACCGAACAATTGCCCAATGGCTACAGCCCGCGCCTGTATAACCAGGACCTGGGGCCACTGCCGCAGACATGGAATTGGTACAACATCTTTGCCTTCTGGATGAGCGACGTGCACAGCGTCGGCGGCTATGTATTCGCCGCCAGCCTGTTTGCGCTTGGGCTGGCGAGTTGGCAGGTGTTGATTGCCTTGCTCGGCGGGATTTGCATCGTGCAGTTGATCGCCAACCTGGTGGCCAAGCCGAGTCAGCAAGCCGCAGTGCCTTACCCGGTGATCTGCCGACTGGCGTTCGGGGTGTTCGGGGCGAATATTCCTGCGGTTATTCGCGGCCTGATTGCGGTGGCCTGGTACGGGATTCAGACGTATCTGGCGTCCAGTGCACTGATCATCGTCGTGCTGCGCTTTTTTCCTGCGATGGCGGCCTACGCCGAACCGCACTTTGCCGGTTTGTCCTACCTCGGCTGGTTCGGTTTCCTTAGCCTGTGGTTCGTCCAGGCGCTGGTGTTCTGGACCGGCATGGAGTCGATCCGCCGCTTCATCGACTGGGCCGGCCCGGTGGTGTACGGCGTGATGTTCCTGCTCGCCGGCTGGATCGTCTGGCAGGCCGGCTGGAGCAACATCAGCTTCACCCTGGCGGAGAAATCCCTGTCTGGCTGGGAAGCCTTCGGCCAGGTGATCGTGGCAACGGCGTTGGTGGTGTCGTACTTTTCCGGTCCGACCCTGAACTTCGGCGATTTCAGTCGCTACTGCCGCAGCATGAACGACGTGCGTCGCGGCAATTTCTGGGGGCTGCCGGTAAACTTTCTGGCGTTCTCGCTGGTGACCGTGGTGATCGTTTCCGGCACCTTGCCGGTGTTTGGTGAAATGCTTCACGACCCGATCGCTACCGTGGCGCGCATCGACAACAGCGTGGCGGTGCTGCTCGGCGCCTTTGCCTTCGTTACCGCGACCGTCGGCATCAACATCGTCGCCAACTTCGTGTCCCCGGCGTTCGACTTCGCCAACGTCGCCCCAAGCAAAATCAGTTGGCGTGCGGGTGGCATGATCGCCGCCATGGCGTCGATCTTCATCACCCCGTGGAACCTGTTCAACAACCCCGAAGTGATTCACTACACCCTCGACGTGCTGGCAGCGTTCATTGGCCCGCTGTTCGGGATTCTGCTGGTGGATTACTACCTGATCAAAAAACAGCAGATCGATGTCGATGCGCTGTTCAATGACGGCCCGAGCGGGCGTTATTACTACAGTGGCGGGATCAACTGGACAGCGGTCAAGGCGTTGATTCCTGCCACCCTGATGGGTGTTGCGATCACTTTCATCCCGGTGTTGCAGCCGATGGCCAACTTCGCCTGGTTCACCGGCTGCTTCCTCGGCGGCGTCCTGTATTTCGCACTGGCCAGGCGCGAGCAGGCACAACAATCGGCGGCGCTGGTCATCGCTGGATGACGTACGTGGCGATTTAAAGGTCTTTTGCAGACACCTTTTTCTGTCCATCTGGTTAATAATCGACAGCATAATTTTTCGCCCTAGCGCCCTCTGTTCAGCAGGAGGGCCGGGGCTTTGCTTTTACTGTCGAGTCACTGCCATGGATTGTGTTGTCGAGGTGTTCCGGTGAGCGCCACCCGGCGTAGCGCCGATGGGTTTGCCCTGCAAGTGATGGTCGGGCTATGCCTCATCTGGGGTGTGCAGCAGGTGATGATCAAATGGGCCGCGCCCGACATCGCGCCGGTCATGCAGGCGGCGGGGCGGTCGGGTATTTCCGCGTTGCTTGTAGGATTGCTGATCTGCTGGAAGGGCGGCTGGGATCAGGTCGGCGCTACCTGGCGCGGCGGTTTGCTGGCCGGCGCGCTGTTTGGCCTGGAGTTCTTCTTCATTGCCGAAGGTCTGCAACTGACCACGGCGGCGCACATGTCAGTGTTTCTCTACACCGCGCCGATCTTTACCGCGTTGGGCGTGCACTGGCTGCTGCCGAGCGAGCGCTTAAGGCCGGTGCAGTGGCTGGGGATTTTTCTCGCCTTCGTCGGCATTGCCATTGCGTTTGCCGGTGGTGTGTCCTGGGACAACCTTGACCACCGCATGTTGCTGGGCGATGCCCTGGGTGTGCTGGCCGGCGCGTCGTGGGGCGCGACCACCGTGGTGGTGCGCGCCTCGCGCCTGTCGGAAGCGCCGGTGACCCTGACGCTGTTTTATCAACTGATCGTCGGCTTCGTCGGCCTGCTGCTGATCGCGATCCTCAGCGGCCAGGTCACCCATGTCAGCCTGACCACGGTGGCGGTGGCCAGCGTGCTGTTTCAGGGATTGGTGGTGTCGTTCTTCAGCTACCTGACGTGGTTCTGGCTACTGCGCCGTTACCTGGCGGCGAACCTCGCGGTGTTTTCGTTCATGACGCCGTTGTTCGGCGTCACGTTCGGCGTGGTGCTGCTGGGTGAAGAGCTGAGCCTGAACTTTGTGATCGGCGCGGTGCTGGTTCTGCTCGGGATCACTTTTGTGAGCGCAGAGCAGTGGGTGCGCCGTCGTTTGCGCAAAGCACTTGGGCAATCCTGATCGGGCGCAGCAGCAAACCTGCGGCAATGATAAAACCGCCGCCGGCGATCACCAGCGCGGGTTGCAAGCCACCGCTGAAATGGCTGCTCAACGCGGCTAGCAATGGCCCGCTGAGCTGACCCACGGCGAAGCACGCGGTCAGCAGCCCGGCGTTACGCTGGGTGGCGTGGGGCGCCAGTTCCCGGGAGCGCTGCATCACTAGTTGCATGCAGGCCAGGAACGGCCCGCCACACAGGATCACCCCCAGTGCCAGGCCGGCACCGCTGCCCAACAGGCAAGCAAACACACCGGCGGCCTGTAGCCATAGCGTCGCCATCAGCCAATGACGAGTTGCGTTCGGGTTGTGCCGACGCAGGCTTACCAACACGACCCCGGTTGCCGCCGCCAGGCCAAAGCACGGCCAGAACAGATCGGCTTGCCATTGCCCGTGGAACTGCGCGCTGGCCATTTGCGAGAGGAAAGTGGCCGGGATGATGTAGCCCAAACCGTACAAACCGTAGATCACCGGTAAACGTCCGACGCCTTGGGTACCCGGCGTGGCGACAGGCGATGTCAGCGTTGAAGGGGCGGCCGGCTGCGGCAGGAACGGCAGAATCCCCAGCAGCATCACCAGCCCGACAGCGGCATACACCAGCCACAAGGTTGCGGACGTCTGCCCCAGCAGGTTCGAGCCTAAGGCCAACAACCCTGTCAGAAAAATCCCCAGACCCGGTCCGGCAAATACCAGCGCGCCGAGCCGTGGACGACCGGCCGCCGCTGCCAGTGGTTGGCTCAACGCGGTAATCATCACCAGCACCCAGGCACTGGCCACGCCCGTACCGAAACGCAGCGCCAGATGCGACCAGAACCCGTTGGCCCAGAATGAGGCCAGGGTCAGCAATACACACAACCACAAACCGCCGAGCAGGCGCCTGCGAACCTGATCTGGGCGACGGGCGAACATCGCGTCCACCGCGCCGACGAAGTAACCAAGGTAGTTGGCGGCGGCAATCAGACCGGCGGCGGTCAGGTCGATCTGACCCTCGCTGAGCAAGTGCGGCAGTTGTGGGGTGAGGGCGAAACGCCCGATGCCCATGGCCATCATCAGGGCGACAAAGCTGGCGGTTAAGCGAATCAGCGGGGACATGGTCTGAGTTCCGTTTCGAGGATCAATGACCGTCAGGCTAGGACTGATTGACTTTCTTTAAAAATGAATAATAGTGAGAAACTTGTTCTGATTTGGAGAATGGTGTGGAATTCAGCCAATTGCGGATCTTCCAGGCGGTGGCGGAAGAGGGCTCCATTACACGAGCCGCTGAACGCCTGCATCGCGTGCCCTCCAACCTGTCGACCCGGCTTAAACAACTCGAAGAGCAACTGGGTGTCGAATTGTTCGTACGCGAGCGTCAGCGTTTGCAGTTGTCGCCTGCGGGAAAAGTCCTGTTGGACTACACGGCCAAGCTGTTCGCCTTGCACGACGAAGCCCACGCGGCAGTGCAGGGCGGGCAACCGGCCGGGGATTTCGTACTGGGCACGATGTACAGCACCGCTGCGATTCACCTGCCAGAGCTGTTGGCGCGCTATCACCGCCGCTACCCGGCGGTGAACCTGCAAGTGCAGTCGGGCCCCAGCGGTGAACTGCTCGAAGGGTTGCTCACCGGGCGCCTCGATGCGGCGCTGGTGGACGGCCCGCTGGAACTGGCCGGGCTCGACGGCGTGCCGTTGTGCGACGAACGGTTGGTGTTGATCAGCGAAGCCGCTCATCCGCCGGTGCGCAGTGCGCTGGATGTCGAAGGGCGTTCGGTGTTCACGTTTCGCCAGGGTTGCTCCTACCGGATGCGCCTGGAAGCCTGGTTTGCCCATGACCATGCGGCCATGGGCCGGGCCATGGAGATCGAGTCTTATCCCGGGATGCTCGCTTGCGTGATTGCCGGCTCTGGCGTGGCGCTGATGTCGGAGTCGATGCTCGCCAGCCTCCCGGGACGCGAAAGCGTGGCGGTGCACCCGTTGGCCGAGCCGTTCGCCAGCGCAACCACCTGGCTGATGTGGCGCAAAGGCATGGTCGGCGCCAATCTGAATGCGTGGATCGAGCAACAGCAGGCGGTGTATCCGTCGACAGCGGTCCAGGCCCAGGCAATTGCTTGAACCATCGTCCAAGGATTTGGATCAATTCAGTAACAGATCATTGCGATCTTGGACGAGCATTACGTAGGACTTCGGACTATTATCAGTGCGAAGGGGCTACAGAACTTCGGCCGCTCGGCACGACCCTGAAGGGGGGCATCATGAAAGAGAAAATCCAAAACTGGCTGCATGACCTGGGTGTCGCACTCGGTTTGATTGAACCGCCTCTGCAACCGGTGCCAATTCGCACTGACGACGAACAACGTCGCCGCCAGCAGCGTCGCCGGTAAACCTTAAAAGATCGCAGCCTTCGGCAGCTCCTACGGGAGTGTGCCTGTGCTGCGATTGCGGGTACACCTGTAGGAGCTGCCGAAGGCTGCGATCCTGGCGGTCCATAGGTTTGATCAGGTGTGGCGGTTAGTACCGCCCAATCTCAATCAAAAACCGGGTCAAGTCATTCGCCGTCCTGGCAGTCTTGAGCATCCGGTCTTCTTCGGCGGTAAACGCCGTCAACCCCAACTGATCCTCCAGACGGAAGATCAGCTCTTCAATATCCTCTTTGTCCAATCCCAACTGCATCAGGTTGGTGTTGTCGTCGAAGTCATCCTGGTTTTCCAGCAGGCGGCGGATGCGACGATGCACGGCGGCACGAACGGCGGCTCTTGTCATGAGATCCTTCTTCGAGAACGTTATGAGGTCCCTGACGCTGAGTACAGCAGGCTTCAGGCGTGTCGGCGCTGCCACTCGTCAATCATCGAGCGCAGATATTCCCCGGAAAAGCTCCCGAAATGCCCGCCGTGCACCGTGCGGATCGGCATCGCGCGCAAGCGTTGCAGGCTGCGGGCGTAGTCATCGAGGTTGGAGTGGTAGGCGTTTTCGATCAGCGGCCCGTCGTAGATGATGTCGCCACTGAACAGGGTTTCAGTCGCCGCTTCATACAGGCTGATGCCACCGGGTGAATGACCCGGCGTGTGCAGCACTTGCAGGACCCGATTACCGAGATCGAGCACGTCGCCGTCTTCGATAAAACCGGTGGCCGGCGCGGCTTTGACCCGGTATTCGGCGTAGCACAATGGGCAGTCGGGGTGAGCCTCGAACATGTCGTCACCGACGAAAGCCTTGCTCAGGGTGTTGTCTCCGTCGGGCTCGGCGAGGATCTGCGCTTCGGCCGGATGCACCAGCCGTTCGGGGAACTCGTGATGGCCCGCGATGTGATCGAAATGGCAATGGCTGGCCACCGCTACCAGCGGTCGTTCGGTGAGCCATGGCAATTGCTCGCGCAGGCTGACCAGGCCGGAACCGCTGTCCAGCAGCAAGTCCTTGTTGCGGCCCTGAATGTGCCAGAGGTTGCAGCGGTAAAAAGGCCGAATGTACGGCTCGTGAATCAGGCGGATACCGTCGCTGAGCTGTTTGACCTCGAACCACTGATCACGGCTGACGATCTTCATAAACAGTTTCCTTCAGCCGAAAAAAACGGGTGTGGCAACCGACGCCACACCCGCCGAAGAAAGCATCAGGTCGTTATAGAAATCTTAGGCAGCGCTCGCCACTACGGCCGGGCGACGGGACAGAAGGCTGACCACCACGAAACTCACCAGGCCCACGCCGAGGCTGTAGTAGATCGGAGTGTTGGCGTCCATACCGTCCTTGATCATGAACAACAGCGCAGTGGCAAAGCCCAGGCCCATGCTGGCGATAGCGCCGGCGGTGGTTGCACGTTTCCAGAAGATCGCGCCGATCAGCGGAATCAGCATGCCGCCCACCAACAGGTTGTAAGCCAGGGTCAGCGCGCTGATCACGTCATGTACGACCAGAGCGATGCCGAGTACGACGATGCCGGTCAACAGGGTGAACAGGCGGTTCATGCCCAGGCTCGACTGTTTGCCTCCACGCAGTTTTGGCAGCAGGTCTTCGGTCAGTGTGGTGGCAGCGGCGAGCAGGCCGGCGCTGGCGGTGGACATCATGGCCGCCAGGGCCGCGGCGATCACCAGACCACGGATACCGTCCGGCAGGGACAGTTTGACGATGGCGGCGAAAGCGTTGTTGACGTTGTCCAGGTCCGGGATCAGCACGTGAGCGGCCATGCCGATCAGGGCGCAGGCCAGGCCGTAAAGGATGCAGTAGAAGCCTGCGAAGGTACCGGCGACCTGAGCCACTTTGGCGCTCTTGACGGTGAACACACGCTGCCAGATGTCTTGGCCGATCAGGATCCCGAAGAAGTAGATCATGAAGTAGGTGATGATGGTGTCCCAGCCAATCGTGGTGAAGCTGAAGGCAGTGGCCGGCAGTTTCAACACCAATTCATCCCAGCCGCCAACGCGGTACAGGCAGATCGGCAACAGGATGAACATCAGGCCGACGGTCTTGATCACGAACTGGACGATGTCGGTCAAGGTCAGGGACCACATGCCGCCGATCGCAGAGTAGATCACAACCACGCCACCGCCGAGCAATACCGAGACCCAGAACGGCAGGCCGAACAGCACTTGCAGCACGGTGCCGATTGCCAGGATCGAAACTACGCCGATCATCAGCGCATACGCCAGCATGATCACCGCGCTCGCGGAGCGGGCCATCGGGTTGTAGCGTTTTTCCAGCACTTGGGTAACGGTATAGATTTTCAGTTTCAACAGCGGTTTGGCGAGGAACAGGTTCAGCGCCACGATCCCGCAGCCGAGTGCCGCGCACAGCCAGAAACCGGAGATGCCATGGACGTAGCCCAGGCGCACGGTGCCGACGGTGGACGCACCGCCCAGAACGGTGGCGGCCATGGTGCCCATGTACATGCTCGGGCCGAGGTTGCGACCGGCGACCAAAAAGTCTTCGTTGGTCTTGGCCTTGCGCATGCCGTAATAGCCGAGCATCAGCATCGCGGCGGCGTATATGAGAACGACGAATAAATCCAAAGCCATGATGGCGTGTCTCCGATTGTTTTTTTTATGGTGAGGCGAAAATCAAACCCTGTGGAAAATCGCCCCTGAGGGAGCGAGGACCACAGGTAATGCGTTGAATCAGGCGGCTTGTCGCATCGCCGGTTTACCGAGCGAATCCGTGCCCTTGCTGCGTGCATCGTTGGGGCCGAACACCGCAGGCGATTCCGGAAACAGGCTCAGCAGCGTCAGGTACACCAGCGAGGCCAGGCCGAGGGTTACCGGCAGGCTGATGTCGATCCCGCCGGCCAGATCTCCGAGCGGCCCGACAAACTGCCCCGGCAGGTTCACGAAGCACAAACCGACCGCGGCACTCGGGATCCAGGCCCCCAGGCCCCGCCAGTTCCAGCCGTGGG
This sequence comes from Pseudomonas sp. P1_A1, assembly GCF_056406935.1. Taxonomy (NCBI): domain Bacteria; kingdom Pseudomonadati; phylum Pseudomonadota; class Gammaproteobacteria; order Pseudomonadales; family Pseudomonadaceae; genus Pseudomonas; species Pseudomonas sp. P1_A1. The sequence continues at coordinate 81,176 of NZ_JBFTZE010000010.1, forward strand.
TGAACCAGTAGCGGCCACCTTTTTCGCCACGGGTGAACACTTGCAGGTCATCCGGGCAGTAGAAGCCGCGACGCACCAGCAGGCCGATGATCATGATCACCATCCATGGGGTGGTGCAGGTGATGATCAGCACGGCGAAGGTCGACACGCTCTGCACCAGGTTCGCCGCAAAGCGCCCGATGAAGATGAAGGCAATCGACATCACACCGATCAGCAGCGTCGCTTTAACCCGCGACAGGACCCGTGGAAAGACACTGGACATGTCCAGCCCGGTGCCATACAGCGACGTGGTGCCGGTGGACATGCCGCCGATCACCGCAATCAGGCACACCGGCAGGAAGAACCAGCTCGGCGATACCGCCAGCAGGCCGCCGACGTAGTTGTTGGCCGCGATGTAGTCCGGTGCCTTGATCGCCACGATGGTGGCGGTGGCCAGGCCGAACAGGAACGGGATGAAGGTCGCGATCTGCGAGATCACCACGGCGGCCATGATCCGGCGCTTGGAGGTGTCACGCGGGATGTAGCGCGACCAGTCGCCGAGGAACGCCCCGAAGGAAATCGGGTTGCTCATGGCCACCAGCGCAGCGCCGATGAACGCCGCCCAGAAACCCGGTTGACCGAGGCTGACGCTGCCGGCGTAGTTCACATCGAAAGGGCCGGCGAAGGCGAAGACGCCCAGCAGAAACAGCAGGCTGGCGCTCCACACGGCGATCTTGTTGACCCACAGCAGGAAGCGGAAGCCGTAGATGCACACCGTCAGCACCAGGATCGCGAACAGACCGTAGGCCAGGCCCAGGGTCAGGTCGGTTTCCGGCAGGCCGATCAGGCGTTTCGCACCACCGATCAACGCATCACCCGAGCTCCATACCGAGAGCGAGAAGAAGGCGATGGCGGTCAGCAACGACAGGAACGAACCGACGATCCGCCCGTGCACGCCGAAGTGAGCACCGGACGACACGGCGTTGTTGGTGCCATTGAGTGGACCGAACAGGCCCATCGGCGCGAGGATCAGCGAGCCCAGCAACACGCCCAGCACAATCGCCCAGACGCCCGCCTGAAAAGACAGGCCGAACAGTACCGGGAAACTGCCGAGCACGGCGGTGGCGAAGGTGTTGGAACCGCCGAAGATCATCCGGAACAAGTCCGTCGGGCCTGCGGTGCGTTCGTTGTCCGGGATCTGCTCGACCCCGTAGGTTTCAATTTGCGTAAGGCTTTGGTCTTTGTTGTTGTTATTCATGATCTGCTCCGATCATAAAGGCGCGCTCATCGTGCGTGAGCGTCACCTTGGCTAAGGGGGTGGCAGCCCTTCCGGCATTGCGGACAAATGTTCGTGGCAGGCCAGCCATAGGCCTTGTTGTTCTTGGCCAGACGCCTGTTTCTTGAAAACAATCGTCTCGCGCTCCTGGCTGAAGTGTTGCTCCCCTTGCATGCGCAGCTCGGTGGCCACGTCATGGATGAAAATCGCCACGTCACCCTGCAGGCTGACGAAGGCGTTGCTCGAGGTGCACGACAGCACCTCGAAGCCGTCCTCGGCACGCCAGTTGTCCCACAGCGCCTGGTAGGCATCGCGCGACAGCAGAGGCTGTTCGAGGGTGTAGAACACGAAGCTGGCATCGGCACTGAATGCGCCGAAGTAAGCTTCGCGATCGTTACGGGCAAAGGCCGACACCAGCTCGGCGGCGGCGTTGAGTACCTGATCACGTTCGTTCATGACCGATCCTCAGCGATGGACTACGCCTGGCAGTACGCAGAGCATTTCGTACAGCAGGTTGGCGCCCAGCAGCGAGGTGTTGCCGGTGGTGTCGTACGCTGGCGAGACTTCTACCAAATCGCAGCCGACCAGGTCGAGGCCTTGGCAGCCGCGCACGATTTCAATCGCCTGAATGGTCGTCAGACCGCCGATTTCCGGGGTGCCGGTGCCAGGTGCCCAGGCCGGATCGATGCCGTCGATATCGAAACTCAGGTACACCGGACCGTCGCCGACTTTCTCGCGCACTTCGGCCATCAGCGGCGCCAGGGACTTGTGCCAGCATTCTTCGGCCTGAACCACGCGGAAGCCCTGATTGCGGCTCCAGTTGAAGTCATCGGCGGTGTAGCCCTGAGCCCGCAGGCCAATTTGCACTACACGGTCGCAATCCAGAAGACCTTCTTCCACAGCGCGACGGAAGGTGGTGCCGTGGGCGATTTTCTCGCCGAACATGTGATCGTTCACATCGGCGTGAGCGTCGATGTGCACCAGGCCGACCTTGCCGTGCTTTTTATGGATGGCACGCAGGATCGGCAGGGTGATGGTGTGGTCGCCGCCCAGGGTCAGGGGGATCACATCGTGCTCGAGGATATTGTCGTAGGCCTCTTCGATGATCCGCACGGCGTCCAGCAGGTTGAAGGTGTTGATCGCCACGTCACCGATGTCGGCAACCGACAGCGAGTCGAACGGCGCAGCGCCGGTAGCCATGTTGTACGGGCGGATCATCACCGATTCAGCGCGGATTTCACGCGGCCCGAAGCGGGTGCCGGGGCGCAGGGACGTGCCGATGTCCAGCGGGATGCCGATAAAGGCAGCGTCCAGGCCGGCAGCGGAGGGCAAATGGGGGAGTCGCAGCATGGTGGCGATGCCGCCGAAGCGCGGCATTTCATTGCCGCCCAGTGGTTGGTGAAGAATCTTGTCCACGGGTAAGGCCTCATCGTCGTTGTTTTATTTATGCAGGTAAGCCGCTCGGGGAGAGACGGGCACCGCTGTGGGCCGATTCTGCGAAATGCAGTGGCCGGGAAGAATCGCTACGGGCAAATACTTAGTTCAGATTTTTCTAAACTAATGGCAGCAGCGGCGATAGACTCTTTCCCGTGATCGTTCCCACGCTCTGCGTGGGAATGCATCCACGGACGCTCCGCGTCCAGCCGTTTCGTGCATGTGACGCAGAGCGTCACGGACTGCATTCCCACGCAGAGCGTGGGAACGATCTATGGAGTAACCATGGCCAACGCTTTACCCGACCTGAAACTATTGCGCATCTTCGTCAGCGTGGTCCGCCATCAGGGGTTCGCCAACGCCCAGCACGAGCTCAATCTCTCGACGTCGGCCATCAGCACCTATATGAGCCAGCTCGAAGCGGCGCTCGGCCTGGTGCTCTGCCATCGCGGGCGCGGTGGTTTCAGCCTGACCAGCAAGGGCGAGCTGTTCCATCAGGAAACCCTGCGCCTGTTGGCCGAACTCGAAGGTTTCGAACAATACGCCGCCGCCCTCAAAGGCGAACTGCGCGGCACGTTGAACCTGGGGGTGATCGATTCCACCGTCAGCGACAAAGCCTTGCCATTCGCCGAAGCCATCGGTGCCTACAGCCAGGAGCACCCGGCGGTGCACTTGCATCTGTCGGTCATGAGCCCCTACGAACTGCAACTCGGCGTGCAGGACAACCGCCTCGACCTGGCCATCGGTGCCTTTTCCACGCGCATGAGCGGTCTGGTGTACATGCCGCTCTACCGCGAACAGCACTGGCTGTATTGCAGCAGCCGTCATCCGCTGTTCAACGAGCGGCGCATCCCCGAGCAGGTCATCACCCAGCAACGCATGGTCGGTCGCGGCTATTGGAGCCAGGCCGAACTGGCGCGTCATGGTTTCAAACACAGCGCGGCGACCGTGGAAAGTATGGAGGCCCAATTGATTCTGGTGCTGTCCGGCGCCTACATCGGTTACCTGCCGGAGCACTACGCTCAGGCCTGGGCCGACAAGGGGGATTTGCGCGTGCTGCTGCCGGCAACGTTCGGTTATCAGGCACCGTTTTCGATGATCGTGCGCCGTGGCCGTAGCCGCGAACCGTTGATCCAGACTTTCCGTGATTTGCTCAAAGCACAGCTCAATCAGGCTTAAGAATATGTCCAGAATCCAGTGCCCGCGCTGCCTGCGTCCGCAAACTCATTGTCTGTGCCCACTGATCCCAAGCCTGGATAGCCGCACGCGGGTGTTGCTGTTGCAGCATCCGAGTGAAGTGAACCATGCACTGAACACCGCGCGGCTGGCGGCGTTGGGGCTCAAGAATGCCGAGTTGATCGTGGGCGAGGTGTTTGAGGATTTGCCGGCGTTGTTGCATCAGCCGGGCTATCAGGCGCGGCTGCTGTTTCCCGGTGAAGATGCGCAGCCGATGCAGGCGTACACCGCGAGTGATAAGCCGCTGCTGCTGGTGGTTCCGGACGGCACCTGGCGCAAGGCACGCAAAATGCTGCACCTCAATCCGTTGCTGGCGGCGTTGCCCAGAGTGACCCTGGCCGAGGGCGGGGTGTCCCGTTATCGCTTGCGCAAAGCGCCGGGGCCTGGGGCGTTGTCGACGGTGGAGGCGATTGTGCAGGCGTTGCAGACCCTCGAAGCACCGAGCAGTTTCGAGCCGTTATTAAAGCCGTTCGAGGCGTTGATCGAGGGGCAGATCGCGGCGATGGGGGAGGCGGTTTTTCAGCGTAATCATGGGCCGAAATAGTGAGCGTGTGATGTGATCGTTCCCACGCAAAGCGTGGGAATGATCACACAACAGGGACAGCGTGAGACTTAGCGTTCCCGCATCGCCTCGGTCCGTGCCTTCAACACCGGTTTAAGCAGGTAATCCAGCACGCTTTTCTCCCCGGTAATAATGTCCACCGTCGCCACCATCCCCGGAATGATCAGTAGCGGTTTCACGTCCCCGCCCAGGTGATTCTTGTCGGTCCTGACCTGAATCAGATAGAAACTGTTGCCCTTGTCATCGGTAATGGTGTCCGCCCCGATCAACTCAAGCCTGGCACTCAACCCCCCATAAATCGTGTAGTCATAAGCGCTGAACTTGACCATGGCTTTCTGGCCCGGGTGCAGGAACGCCACGTCTTGAGGGCGGACCTTGGCTTCGATCAGCAGGTTGTCCTCCACGGGCACGATTTCCACCATGTCGCTGCCCGGCTGAACCACGCCGCCGATGGTATTGACCTTCAGCACTTTGATGATGCCGTGAACCGGCGACACCACGGTGGTGCGCGTTACCCGGTCGTCGATGGCAATGCTCGTGGCGGTGATTTTCGACAGGTCGGTGCGTTTCTCGTTCAGCTCTTTCGCCGCGTCCGAGCGGAAGGATTGTTCGGACTCGTCGATCTTGCTTTTGATCTCATTGATCGCCGATTCCGCCCGGGGAATCGCCAGGGTCGTGGCGTTCAACGAGCCGCGGATTTCCACCGCGCTGCGTTTGAGCCGCAGGATTTCCACCGGCGACACCGCCCCGGTGCCCACCAGCGGCGCCGACATGTTCATCTCTTGTTGCAGCAGCGCCAGGCTGGAACTGAACTGCCCCTGTTTGGAACGGAACTCCGCCAGCTCCTGGGTTTTTTGCCGAAGCTGTTCAGTCAGCGTGCGCTGTTCGCTGGCCAGTCGGCGCTGGCGTTGTTCGTACAGCGAGCGTTCGTCCTCGGCCACTTGCGGCGCCTTGGCGATGACTTCCGGGGACAGCTTGAACGGCCGGCCTTCCGCTTCGGCGGACAATCGTTCGACCTGCGCGATCAAGGCATAGCGATCCGCTTCGCTTTCGCCCTTGTTCGACAGGAATCGTGTGTCATCCAGGCGCAGTAAGGTGTCGCCCTTGTTCACCATTTGCCCTTCGCGCACGAAAATCTCGGTGACAATGCCGCCTTCCAGGTTCTGGATCACCTGTATCTTGCTCGACGGAATCGCCTTGCCTTCGCCCATGGTGACTTCCTGCAACACGGCGAATTTGGCCCAGACCAGCGCGCTGATCAGCAGTGCCGCCGCCAGCCACACGGTGATCCGCGACCAGCGCGGCGAATCCTGCAACGAGGCACCGGCGGTTTCCGGCATGAATTCGCTTTCGGCGCTTTTGCTGAAACTGCCGAAGTAGCCCCTGTCTTTTGATGTTGCTGACGATGAACCAGCCATGGGCAACTCCTAAACCGTCGCAGAGCCAACACGGCCCTTGCGCAATGCATCGATCACCGCTTCTTTCGGGCCGTCGGCGACGATCCGCCCGTTGTCCAGCACCACCAGCCGATCCACCAGGCTGAGCATCGAGGTACGGTGGGTGACCAGCAGCACGGTTTTGCCCTGGACCCAGCCGTGGAGTTTCTGCCGTAGAAGGTCTTCGCTGCTGTTGTCCATGGCGCTGGTGGGTTCGTCGAGCAGCATGATTGGCGGATCGAGCAACAAGGCCCGCGCCAGCAACACCGCTTGCCGTTGCCCACCCGACAGCAACTGACCGCGCTCGCCTACTGGTCGGTCAAAACCTTGTGGATGCTGACGCGCCAGTTCAGTCACGCCGGTCAGTTCAGCGACTTCGAGCATCCGGGCATCGCTGATGTAGCGTGCGCCGAGGGTCAGGTTGTCGCGCAGGCTGCCGGCCAGCAACGGCAGGTCGTGGGCGACGTAGCCGATCTGTTGACGCAGGTCGGCGACGTCCAGTTGCCGCAGGTCCAGGCCATCGAGCAGCAACTGGCCTTCTTCCGGCGCGTAGAACCCCATCACCAGCCGCGCCAGCGTGCTTTTGCCCGAACCGCTGCGGCCGATGATGCCGATCCGTTCGCCGGGCTTCATGCTGAAGCTGACGTTGGCCAGGGCCGGCGCGTTCTGGCCGTTGTAGTGGAACGTTACGCCGCTGAAGTCCAGGGCGCCTTGCAGTTGCGTGCGCTCCAGCGGCCGCTGCCTGGCGTCGCGCTCTTGCGGCAATGACATCAGCGAATCGGTGCTTTTCATGGTCAGTTGCGCTTGCTGGTAACGGGTGATCAGCCCGGCGATCTGCCCCAACGGCGCGAGCACGCGACTGCCGAGCATGTAGCTCGCCACCAGCGCACCGACGCTGAGGTTGCCGGCGATGATGCTGTAGACCCCGGCGACGATGGTCGCCATGCCAGAGAACTGCTGAATGAACAGCGTGCCGTTGGTGGCCAGCGCCGAGAGGTTGCGTGCATGGCTGTCGAGGCGGGTGAGGGCGCCGTGGGTGCTTTCCCATTTGTGTTGGCGCTCGCTTTCAGCGCTGCAGGCCTTGAGGGTTTCCAGGCCGCCGAGGGTTTCGATCAGCAGGGCCTGGCGCTCGGCGCCGAGGCTCAGACTCTTCTGCACGGTGTCGCGCAGGCGCGCCTGAATCACCATGGCGAAGAGGATCGTGATGGGGAAGGCCAGCACTGGAATCACCACTAGCCAGCCGCCGAGCAGGCCGATCACTACCAGCATCAGCACCGCGAAGGGCATGTCGATCAGGCTGGTCAGCGTGACGGCGGTGAGAAACTCCCGCAGGCCCTGAAAATCATGAATGCTCTGGGCGAAACCACCGATGGTCGCCGGTCGCGCCTTCATCGCCATGCCGGTGATGCGTTCGAACAGGGTCGCCGAAAGAATCACGTCGGTTTTCTTCCCGGCGGTGTCCAGCAAATGCGCACGAACCACCCGCAGCACCAGTTCAAAACCGGTGCCGATCAGCAAGCCGATCGACAGCACCCACAAGGTTGAAGTGGCCTGGTTCGGCACCACCCGGTCGTAGGTCTGCATCACGAACAACGGCACCATCAGGCCCAGCAGGTTGATCAGGAAACTCGCCAGAATCGCATCGCTGTACAGCCATTTCGACAGCTTCAGCGTGTCGCGAAACCACGCCTCGACCCGCGGCACCAACGGTGCGCGCAAGTCTTCGAGTTCATGCCGTGGCCGGGCGAACAAGGCCTGGCCGCTATAGCTGGCGGCCAGCTCGTCCGTGCTGACCCACTGTTCTCCGCCGTCGGCTTCGCTGGGCAGAATCAGCGCCTGACCATCGTCGCCCCACCGGCGCAAGACCGCGCAGCGGCCATGGTTGAGGATCAGCATCACCGGCAGGTTGAGCGCGCAAATATCCGCCAGTTCACGGCGCAGCACCCGCGCCTGCAAACTGGCCCGGGCCGCTGCGCGCGGCAGCAGGTCCAGGCTCAAACGTTGGTGTGCCATTGGCAGCCCGGCACTCAGGCTGGCGCGACTGACCGTCGCGCCGTGGAGTTTGCAGAGAATCAACAGGCCGTCCAGAAGCGGATCATCGAAGCTCAGACGCGGATCGACACCCGTGTTGCCGGTTTCCATGCTGGTCACATTGATCGCTCCTACACGGCGTTACTTCATTTGAGTTCAGGCAAGCGCGCTTCGTTTTTCACTTCGGTGGCGGCGATCGCATCGGCGGGCAGCACCACCCGTTGCTTGCTCAACAACTGGCCCATGTTCGCCAGAACGCGGTACATCGAGAACTCCTCGGTGTAGCGCACTTCGGTGTAGCGGCGGTTGGCGTTGTAGAGCTCGTTTTCACTGTCGAGCAAGTCGAGCAGGGTCCGTTGGCCGAGGCCGAACTGATCCTGATACGCCGCCCGCACACGGGTGGTGGTTTCGGCGTACTCGCGGGCGGTCGGGGTTTGTTTCTTGGCGTTTTGCATGGCGTTCCAGGCCAGGTGGATGTTCTCGTTGAGCTGGCGCAAAGCGTTGTTGCGGATGTCCATCGCCTGGTTGATCTGGTGCGCATCGGAGGCCAACCGGGCCTTGTCGCTGCCGCCACGGAACAGGTTGTAGTTCATCACCACGCCCACTCGCCATTCGTTGTCGTGGCCTTGATCGCCCTGCACATTGTTATTGGCGCCCACCGCTGCTTCGGCATCGAAGCGTGGGTAGAACGGCGACTTGGCAACTTCGTACTGGCTCTCGGCCGATTGCACGTCAGCCTGCGCGGATTTCAGGTACGGGTTGTTTTCCACCATGCTCTGCTGGGCTTCGGGCAGGGTGGCGGGCAGTTCGCCGCGGGTCGACGGCGGGGCTTCGAGTTCATCGGGCATGCGCCCCACGACGCTGTAGAAATTCGCTTCGGCATCGGCCAGATCGACTTCGGCTGTGTCGAGGTTGTTTTGCGCCAGTGCCCGGCGAGCGGTGGACTGGTCGGCGTCGGCGTTGCTGCCGATCCCACGCTGGGTACGCAGGCCGATCTGATCGTTGACCCGCATGTGCGCTTGCAGATTGTTCTTGGCCAGGGTCACCAGTTCGCGGCGCTTGAGCACTTCGAGGTACACCTCGATGGTGCGCAGGGCCAGGTCCTGAGCGGTGCCTTGAGCGTAATAGGCCCGCGAGTTGGACACGCCTTTGGTGCGCGCGACCTCGTTGGCGGTGTTGAAACCGTCGAACAGCATCTGCCGCAGACGCAGTTCCGACTGGGTGTAGGTGAGGATTTCGGTGTTGTGATTGCCCCGCGACCGGGTGGTGGTGTTATCGCTGTAGCCGCGCCCGTAGGCGGCGTTCAAATCCACCGATGGATAAAAGCCCCCTTTAGCGACTTTAATCTGCTCGTCGGCCGAGAGCCGGGCATCGACCCGAGACGCCAGTTCCGGGTGGGTCGCAATGGTGCTCTGGATCGCCTCGGTCAATGACATCGCCTGAGCCTGAGAAGCGCAGGCCATGGCCAGCAGAATCGCACTGCAAAGGGGGGTTAAAACGCGCATGGGTGCATCTCCCTGATTCCTGATGGTGCTTAGCGGTCGCCATTTTTTTGACGATATTTTTAGGTGAAACCGTTTCATGCCTGTAACAACAGAGCTAAGAACATCCTGAAGCGTAGCTAAGAAAAATTTTTCATAAGGGCTATGCCAAAAAAAACTTATGCGCCCTGAGAAATCCAGCACATTGTTCAATGCGAAAGCCTTTGTTTTATTAGCTTTCGGGAGCGTCAACAGGGTTTAGGAAAGTTCCATTCACTTTTCGACACAGGGCGAAGAAGTGCTGGAGGGGAGGAGAGCGAGACGGTTTAGAGGCGACATTTTTTTGTCACTCGAGTGATTCAGAACCGTTACGCATTCGTTTGCAGGCCGGCTGTTTTGGAAGTGGATCCCGATGCCATTGATTGCAGAGGGTTTTATCCCGATCCACAGACTGCCCCTCGCGAGCGACACGCCTGGCGAGAATGTCGGGAGGCAGCGGTTTACACGGAGGTAAGCGCTTTCCGGCAGACAGGCCGCCAGGCCACCTGACCATGGGCACGTTCTTCGCGCAAACAGGATGCCGACATCAGTTGGCAGCGGAGGAATGCACATGGCAACGCTCATCGGTATCGTCAGTAAGGTCATCGGTCAGGTGTATGCAGTGGCGGGTGATGGCACTCGACGGGCACTGATCGAGGGCGATCGGCTGTTTGCCGGCGAGCAACTGGTCACCGGGGCCGAAGGCGCGGTGGCGGTGCATTTGCATAACGGCCAGGATCTGACGCTGGGGCGTGACAGCAGCCTGCAAATGACCGCCCAGTTACTGGCGCACCAGGTGCCGCATGTGGAGACCTCCGATGCGGTGACGCCGAGCCAGGCGCAACTGACCGATATCGAGCAAGTGCAAAAAGCCATTGCCGCTGGTGCGGACCCGACCCAGACCGCTGAGGCCACCGCCGCCGGACCGGGCGCCACCGGTGCGCCCGGTGCACTGGGCGGCGGTCACAGTTTTGTGTTGTTGGAGGAAGTGGGCGGGCGGGTCGATCCCACGATTGGTTTCCCTACAGCGGGCTTCAACGGCATTCCCGAATTTCCTCTGGAGCGCCGGGACCCGGACAACGGCGACAACGGCGGCAACGGTGCAGGCCGTGCAGGCGGTGCGGGGGGTACAGGCGTTGTTCCCGTGAATAACCCGGTCACCATCACCGGCCTCTCGGTGGCGGGCGGCGAACTGACCCTCAATGAAGCCAACCTGGCGGACGGGTCGGCCAGCAACCCGGGGGCACTGACTCAGCACAGCACGTTCACGGTGTCTGCCCCCGACGGGCTGAGCAGCCTGAGCATCGGCGGGATCAGCGTGATCAGTGGCGGGGTGCCCATCGGTTTTCCGCAGTCGATCACCACGCAACTGGGCAATACCCTGACGATCACCGGCTACAACCCGGCCACCGGCGTGGTCAGTTACAGCTACACCCTGGTCGGCAACGAAACCCATTCGGCCGGCGACGGCACCAACAATCTCACCGAACAGTTCACCGTGGTCGCGAGCGACAGCAACGGCGATACCGCCACCGGTTCGCTGGACGTCAATATCACCGACGATGTGCCCAAGGCCATCGACGACAGCAACGCCCATACCGCGTCGGAAACCCTGCTGACCCTGACCGGCAGCGTGCTGCCCAACGACGTCCAGGGCGCCGACCGCATTCCGACCGGCCCCGACAGCGGGCCGATTATCGGCGGCACCTTCACCGGGACTTACGGCACCTTGGTGTTGAACGCCAACGGCACGTATACCTACACACTGAACACCAGCGATGCCGATTTCAAAGCCCTGCACGGTGGTGGCAACGGCACCGAGCATTTCGTCTACACCCTCACCGATTCCGATGGCGATACCAGCACCGCGACGCTGGTGCTGAACATCCATAACAACGATGACCTGGTGACGCTCGATGGCCTGAACGTCAACGGCGGCGAACTCACCGTCTACGAAAAAAACCTCAGCGACGGCAGCAGCGCCAACACACCGGCGCTGACCCAGAGCGGCACCTTCACCGTCACCGCGCTCGACGGTTTGCAAACCCTGACCGTCGGCGGCATCGTGGTGGTCACCGGCGACCTGATCACAGGCTTCCCGCATTCGATCGTCACGCCACTGGGCAACACGTTGACCATCACCGGTTACGACAGCACCACCGGCGTGGTCAGCTACAGCTACACCCTGGTGGATAACGAAACCCACCCGAACGCCAACGGCACCAACAGCATCACCGAGAACCTCAACGTCGTCGCCACTGACGTCGACGGCAGCACGGCGGTGGGCCAGATCAACGTCAACATCGTCGATGACTTGCCCACCGCCAACCCTGATCACGCCTCAGTGGCCGAAGGTGCGACGGTCTCGGGCAACGTGCTGGGCAACGACATCGGCGGCGCCGACGGACCGGCCCTCGGCGGCGCGGTGGTCGGCGTACGCGCCGGCAGCGACACCTCGACTTCAGCCATCGGTGGCTTGAACAGTCAAATCAACGGCACCTATGGCTACCTGACCCTGGATGCCAACGGCGATGCGGTCTATCACAGCAATCCAAATGCCGTGAACGGCCCTGGTGCTACCGACGTGTTCACTTACACCGTGCGCGATGCCGACGGCGATGAAAGCACCACCACCATTACCATCGATGTGGCCAACTGCACCCTCGTAGCTGCCACTGACACCGATGTGACGGTTAGTGAAAAAGCGCTGGATCTGACCAAGGACGGGCAGGACCTGGCGGCGGGCACGGTCATCGGCAGCGAACCTGGCAACACCGGCGAAACCGCCTCCGGCACGCTGGTGGGTTCAGTCACCGGCACCAGCGACACCATCACGTACAGCCTGGTCGGCAGCGCCAACGGAACCTATGGGCAAATCCTGCTCAACCCGGACGGCAGCTACACCTACACCCTGACCTCGCCCCCCACGACCACACCGCACGCCAACGACGGGCCGAACACCCTGAGCGAAAGCTTCACCTATCAGGCCACCGATTCTCTGGGCAACAGCGTCACCGGCACCATCGTGATCAACATCGTCGATGACGTGCCAACCGCTCATGCCGATGTCGATTCAGTGGCGGAAGGCGGCACGGTCAGCGGCAATGTGTTGGGCAATGATGTACTCGGTGCTGACGGCCCGGCCTTGGGTGGCGCGGTGGTCGGCGTGCGCGCCGGTGGCGATACCTCGACTTCGGCTATCGGTGGTTTGAATACGCACATCAACGGCACCTACGGCTATCTCACCCTGGATGCCAACGGCAACGCCGTGTACCACAGCAATCCGAACTCGGTCGGCGAACCGGGCGCCACGGACGTGTTCACCTACACCGTGCGCGATGGCGACGGCGATGAAAGCACCACGACCATTACCATCGACATCTCCAACTGTTCGCTCGTGGTGGCCCCCGATAACGACGTGACCGTTTACGAAAAGGCGTTGGACCTGACCAAGGACGGCCAGGACCTCGCGGCGAGCACTGTCATCGGCAGCGAGCCTGACAACACCGGTGAAACCGCCTCCGGCACATTAGTCGGTTCAATCACTGGCGCCACTGGTGCAATTACTTACGCCCTGGTCGGCAGCGCCACTGGCACCTATGGGCAAATCCTGCTCAACCCGGACGGTTCCTACACCTACACCCTGACTTCTGCGCCCACGACCACGCCGCACGCCAACGACGGCGCGAATACCCTGAGCGAAAGCTTCACCTATCAGGCCACCGACTCCCTGGGCAACAGCGTCACCAGCACCATCGTGATCAACATTGTCGATGACGTGCCGACGGCCCATTGCGATTCGGTTTCGGTGGTGGAGGGCGGCACGATCAGCGGCAATGTGCTGGACAACGATGTGCTCGGCGCTGACGGCCCGGCCTTGGGTGGCGCAGTGGTCGGCGTGCGTGCCGGCGGCGATACCTCGACTTCGGCTATCGGTGGTTTAAATACGCACATCAACGGCACCTACGGCTATCTCACCCTGGATGCCAACGGCAATGCCGTGTACCACAGCAACCCGAACTCGGTCGGCGAAGCGGGCGCCATCGACACCTTCACCTACACCGTGCGCGATGCCGACGGCGATGAAAGCACCGCCACGATCACCGTTGATGTGTCCAACAGCTGCCTCGTAGCCGCCACCGATACCGACGTGACCGTCTACGAAAAAGCGTTGGATCTGACCAAGGACGGACAGGACCTAGCGGCGGGCAGCGTCACCGGCAGCGAGCCCGGCAACACCGGTGAAACCGGCTCCGGCACGTTGGCAGGCTCGGTCACTGGCGCCACTGGCGCGATCACCTACACCCTGGTCGGCAGCGCCACCGGCACCTACGGGCAGATCMTGCTCAATCCCGACGGTTCCTACACGTACACCCTGACCTCGGCGCCGAAAACCTCGCCGAACACCAACGATGGCGCGAACACCTTGAACGAAAGCTTCACCTACAAAGCCACCGATGCGCTGGGCAACAGCACCACCGGCACCCTTGTGGTCAGCATCGTCGATGACGTGCCTCACGCCGTCGCCTCGGACCGTTCGGTGCCGGCGGTGCAGATCGACTCCAACCTGATGCTGGTGATCGATGTGTCCGGCAGCATGGACGACCCCTCCGGCGTATCGGGCCTGTCTCGGCTGGACCTGGCCAAGCAGGCGATCAGCGCGCTGCTCGACAAGTACGACAATCTGGGCGACGTGAAGGTACAGATCGTCACCTTCAGCAGCAGCGCCACCGACCAGACGTCGATCTGGGTCGATGTGGCGACCGCCAAGTCGATCATCGCTACGCTGACGGCAGGTGGCGGGACCAACTACGACGCGGCCGTGGCAACCATGGAGAGCGCGTTCGACACCTCGGGCAAACTCATCGGGGCGCAGAACGTCGGCTACTTCTTCTCCGATGGCAAACCCAACGAAGGCGACATCGGCACCGCGGACGAGATCGCGCTCAAAGCCTTCCTCGACGCCAATGGCATCAAGAACTACGCCATCGGCCTGGGCAGCGGCGTCAATAACGCCAGCCTCGATCCGGTGGCCTATGACGGCAGCACGCACAACGACACCAACGCTGTGGTGGTGACTGACCTCAACCAACTCAACTCGGTACTTTCGGGCACCGTGCAAGGTGCGCCGGTCACTGGTTCGCTGCTGGGCGAGGGCGGTACATTCGGCGCCGATGGCGGTTTCATCAAAACCCTCACGGTCGACGGCACCACCTATACCTACGACCCGAAAGCCAACAGCAATCAGGGTTCGCTGAACTTCAGCGGCGGCGCCAACCACGGCACCTTCAACACCGTCGACAACACCCTGAGCATCGCCACCCACAACAGCGGCACGCTGCTGGTGAACCTCGACACCGGCGAGTACACCTACACCTCGCAGAAAACCACGGCCGTGCAGATCACCGAAAACATCGGCTTCACCGCCAGCGACAACGACGGCGACCTCACCAGTTCGACCCTGACAGTCAACGTGATTGCGAATTCGCCACCGGTGGCGGTCGATGATCACATCATCACCAACGTGCTGTCGGGCAGTATCGTGGTGCCGGGCGAGCTGCTATTGGCCAACGACACCGACCCCAACGGTGATGCGCTCACGGCATCGCCGACCACCTTCAACACGGGTTGGACGGCCAAGGGGGCGGACTTTACCGGCACCAACTCGAGCTTCAGTTTCACCGGCAATAACGTCCAGGCCGTGACCATCGCCCGCAGTGCATTCGTCGCCAACGCTGCCGCCATGACCGCCATGCTGGTGGTCAGCGGGGCCTTGGGGGCGGTCAGCACCAACAATACCAACGATGAGGACCGCATCACCGTCAACCTCAAACAGGGCGAAACCCTCAACCTGGACCACAACCTGGCGGCCGGCCACATCACCATGGAGTACTCGGTCAATGGCGGCGCTTACATGGCTCTCGCCGATGGCCAGACCATCACCGCCACGGCGGACGGCACGTACCAGATCCACATCACCAACATCGACGACGGCGGGCCGGGCAACAGCGGCAAGGGTGCGGAAAACTATCAATTGACCATGACCGTCAACTACGCCGGGGCTCACGACAGCACGCCGGACTTCCACGGCACCTACACCGCCAGCGACAACCACGGCGGCAGCGACAGCGCGGCAGTCGACATCACCTATCAGGCTGGCCATACACTGACTGGCACTTCGGGTGATGACGTGTTGATCGCGGGCACCGGCAACAACATTATCAATGCGGGTGACGGCAACGACGTGCTCACCGCAGGCTCAGGCAATAACGAGATGCATGGCGGCGCCGGCAACGATCTGCTGTTCAGCGGGCCAGGCAACGATTGGCTCGATGGTGGCACCGGCAACGACACCGCGAGCTACGCCCATGCCACCGCCGGCGTCACCGTCAATCTCAGCCTGCTCACCGCGCAAAACACCGTTGGCGCAGGCAGCGACACCCTGACCGGCATCGAAAACCTCACGGGCTCGAACTTCAACGACAGCCTCACGGGCGACAACAACGGCAACATCATCAACGGCGGTCTGGGTAACGATGTGCTCAACGGCGGGGGCGGCGACGACTTGCTGATCGGCGGTCTGGGTGACAACACCCTCACCGGCGGCAGCGGCGCCGACACCTTCCAGTGGCTTAAAGGCAACAGCGGCCACGACGTCATCACCGACTTCACCCCCGGCACCGACAAACTCGACCTGTCGCAACTGCTGCAAGGCGAAAATGGCACCGCAGCGTCGCTGGATGACTACCTGCACTTCAAAGTCACCGGCAGCGGCGCGACCCTGGTCACCAGCATCGACATCAGCGCCATGGCTGGCGCCACGCCGAGCCAGACCATCGACCTGGCCGGCGTGAACCTGGCCAGCCACTACGGCGTCACCCCCGGAGCGAATGGTGTGATTGCCGGCGGTCACGATACCGCGACCATTATCAACGGCATGTTGAACGACCATTCGTTGAAGGTGGATACCGTGTGATCTGAAACGACAAAACCCGCCATCCCGGTGAAAGGGGGTGGCGGGTTTTTTGTTGGTTGGGGTTTTGATCCACCACCCTTGTGCCCGAACACACCTCCTGTGGCGAGGGGGCTTGCCCCGTTGGGTTGCGAAGCGGCCCCAAAACCATTCACCGCAATTTTCAGGTAAACCGCATGTGCCTGGATGACGACTGCTGCGCCCGGGCGCGGATCGGCCGAACGGGGGCAAGCCCCCTCGCCACAAGTTTTGTTTCGTTATAGGGCCGGGTCAGCCTTCAGCTCCAGGCTATCCAGCGCCCGACTCACCGCCAGCTCCCCGAACATGATGAGCTGCGCGACGCCCAGTATCGTATTGCGCTGCGGCCCCTCCAGAAACCCGGCGCAGTCACTGGCGATCACCTTGGCCGAGGCAAAGGATTCGCAGGCGTTGGCCAGCAGTTCTTCGATGTTGATGTCCGGGGCGACGGTGTAAATCGTGCTCGGTTTGCGCGGGGGTTTGGGGTCGGACGGTTTGAGGTAGTAATCGAGGGCGCGCTCGGCGGCTTCGTTGAGTTTTTTGGAGTCCGGGGTTTCGTAGGGGGAAACGTCGTCGGTTTCAGGGGGATTGGGTGTGGCTTTGAACATTGTGATGCTCCTTGATTAGTGGAGCCGCCACGGTTCGCTGCGAAACGAAGGGAGGTGGCAGCTGTACGCAGGTTCGCAGACCGGGAATCAAGGAACCCGGCAGACCCGAAGATCTCCCGCGCACAGCCGCCATAACGCCATCCAGTAGACGAAAAAAAGCGCCAACTGAAAGGGAACGGTGGCGCAATGCGCCTTGATTGACCCGGGCTGCGAAACCCAATCGCTGATTTGTCAGCGACCAGGAAACGATAGAGCCCGACCCCAAAGCGTACAAGCCGGCGGATTCTGGCGCAGTCGTAGGCAGCGGCGCAAGAATGTGTAGCCTGAGTGAGTGTCTGGAGATGTCTTTTAAACATCGTTGTTTAGTGCTCACTCAGGATTGGGAAAAGCCACGGCAGATAAATAAATGCGTGGCTCCTTTTCTCCTGCGTTATTCATGATCGCTGAAGGTAAATATTGTCGAGTCTGAAGTCATTGCCTCCACGTGCGTCAGCATATCCACCGAGATCCTGATGATTATTAAGGTAGATGGTGTAGGAACCGTTGGCCGGCACTTTGAAGGTGTTGGTTTGCGAGTACCACGCCCCCGTTCTGGGAACATGAAAAGCCCCCAGGATTGTTATTCCACTAGACGTGGTGACGCTGATTATCGGTGGAACGTTTGAAGGTTGTGGACTGATGTTCGCCACGGAATAAGTGAATCGGTAGGTTCTCTCCTTTTTGAGCTGAAATGTCTGACGTAGCAAAACTCCGGAGTTTCCTGTGCCCTTATAGGTCAGATTCTGGTAAACGCCGCCACCGATAGTGGCGTCCGAGGATGCAGGTCCAAATGCCCAATTTCCCGCATTGCTGGTGAAGTCTGTTATCGAGTCACGCCAGGTATCGGCCAGTACGAATACATTCAACGGCGGCGATCGAACACCATTAACCTGGCTCGTAGAGGATGAAACCAGATACGTGATTTCAACAGGCTGACCTGGATTGGCAACGAATACTGATCTGGGGATCTGGAAGACTAACGGAGCGACGGCTTTAACCTCTTGTGGCAAGGTCTCGTAGTTTTCTCCGGCACTGGTTAATTTGACGCTTATCCACTGCCCTGGCGACATTCCGATAAATTCCTTAACTTGAATACGCAAACCTGAGTCCGGGATGTCATCAAAGTCCAGATTGGGGCCTGGAACGTCCGGGATTGTCGGCGCAATCAACACCAGAGGCTTGACTGTTAGTTTCAGCGGTGGCGACGACGCAACTTTTTTCCCTCCACGATTCAGGTTCCAGAACACCTCAAACGACTTACCTTGTCGGGCGACAATAAACTCCCGGTTCAGCACAAAGTTGGCGCGCTTGTTCTGATTCAGAAGGGTAAGCGGAAAGGGATCAGAACCCACTGGCGCGTTCCTTTCCACCAGCCTCGCCCGGTCTTCAGCAATCGCCGCCAGGAATTCGACCCGCACCGTCGGAAGATCACCCAATGGATCAATTAGACTGACCGCCGGCTTGACCAGAAATGGCGGCAGCAACTCGATCTTCGCTTCCTCGCCAAACATCAATTGCAGCAAATTGGAGAACACCTCCACCTCACCCGGGTTTGTCACCGTGCATTGCACGGTCAAAGGGGTGTTGGAGTAGGGGGCAATGTATTTGGCTGGCACCTGGAAAGTGACCGGTTGTGTCGGGTCGGTGACGATCAGTCGGAAAATGAACAGGGCCGCAATCCCGTCCTGATCGGTGGTTTGCCACCGAGCTTCGACCGTAGCTCCTTCTTTCAAGGGCCAGTATTCGGCGACCCGCACCGTGGCCATGGCGGTGTCGACCGGCAGTTTGTTGTCCACCAGCGGTTCGACAATCGGCAGGCCCAATTGTTGGGATGTGCCAGTGATGGTGACATCGGCCGGTTTCGAGGGCTGGGTCTTGCCTGCTCTGGTCAACTTGTAGGACGCGTGCAAGGAGCCCCCGATCAAGTTTCGTACCCATTCATTCTCGACCGGAAAATTCACTGTCCTGCTGGCGGCAGTCAGCGTCCGGCTGTAGGTGTGGGTGACCGGGTCGCCACCTTTGGTGAGCCCTTCCAGGGTCAGCTCGATCAGATCATTGATTGCAAATACCCCGGTGACCAGCACCGCCATGGCTCCACCCGCGAGCCCATCGTGATGTACTACGTTGTCGGTATCGGCCGGTTCAAAAATCGGTGCGGCCAGCAACACGATGCCGGGTTTGAAAGTGAGGATAAGTGCATCCGACCAGCCGCTGGAGTTCTCCACCACGTCGAACACTTCCCAGCGCACCACCAGGCTGTTGGTGGGCTTCAGGGTGGCGAGCATTCCCGGCGTCAGCTCAAAGACCACGTCACCTAACGCGGTGACGGTGATTTCCAGGAGCAGCGATCCGAAGGCCAGCACCACCACGTCACCGATGGACTGATTGAAATATTCCGGCACGGTCACGAACATGCCGTCATCGATCACGCTCTGATCGACGAAGCTTTCGGAAGCAACGGGCAGCTTGAGGCCTTGGTTGAAGGGTTTTCCGCCGTCTGTGTCCGGTTCACCCGGCGCCGGGTATTTATAAAACAGCGGCACGGGTGGCGATTGTTCGGTGCCGTTTCCGCTCACACGCTCAACTTCGAACCAGAATTCCTTGTTCTCCGATAGCAGCGGCGCAAACCTGGCTTCCATGTCTTTGGCGGAAATATAGAAAGGAATGTTTTTCGCGTTGCCTTCGGCATCGAAGTGGGCTTCGGTGACGGAAAATTCAGCGACGGACGCGTTTTTTGTTTCGATGTAAACCTTGATGTAGTCGCCGATGGCCATGTTCAGATAGGCCAGGATGTAAACCAGCAAACCGTCTCGGTCGCCGTGCACCATGTTGATGTTGATCCCCAAGGCGCCGTCGCTCTGTGGTTTGAAGCCCGCCGGGAAGGGCGGGTCGACGGCCAGCACGCCGATACCGCGATCGGGCGGGAATACAACGACTTGTCCATTGGAGGCGAGGTCAGCGTTTGTCAGGGGGCTGTTCATGAATGCGTACCTTCCGTAGAGGTGCACGGTTTCCCGAATGGGCGGCACCGATATGGATGGATTAGAACGTTGGCGTGAGTGTTTGCCTACTGTCAGATCTGACAGGTGCACACAGGTTTTAGACGAGTGGTCGTACCGCTCACATCGGCTCCGGCGGCCCGATCAACCGACCCATCACCCCAAACACCCCCAACTCCCGAATCACCTCCAGTTCCCCTTTGGTCTCGACCATTTCCGCAATCAACGGCAGATCGATGCTGTTGGTCGCCCGGTATATCGCATCGATAAACAACCGCTTGTCACTCTGCTCATCGATACCCCGAATGTACGCGCCATCGATTTTCAAGTACGCCAACCCCAGCTGCGTCAGGTTGCCGATCTGGCTGAAGCTGCCGCCGAAATGCTGCAAACCGATGCGGTAACCGGTGTTGAGCAGGCTGTGGCTCAGGCGTTGCAGTTCTTCGGGGGGCGGCAGTTGGCGTTCGTCGATTTCCAGGGTCAGCAGCGGCGCCAGTTCCGGCAGTGATTCGAGTATGTCGCAGATAAGTTTCAGCTGGGTCTGATCGCGCAGGGTGCTGCCGGACAAGCTCAGTGCGAGCGGCCAGCGGTTGGCGGCGAGGTATTCGAGGGTGGTTTCGAGCATGGCTAGATCGAACCGCGCCGACCAGCCGAGGCGTTCGATCCACGGCAGGAAATGCCCGGCGGCAATCGCCTCGCCTTGCGGATCGAGCAGGCGCGCGAGGACTTTGTGGTGCAGCACCTGGCTGGTGTCGGCGCATTGCACCACCGGTTGGAAATACAACTGCATCTTGCCTTCGGTCAGCGCATCGTCGATCCAGTTGCGCCAGTCGTGTTGGGATTGGTTGAGCGTGTTATCGGACTGGGCCAGATATATCCATGGCCGCTCGGGATGTTGTCGGGCCTGGGTCAGCGCCTGATCGAGTCGCATCAGCACATCATTTGCCGGTTCGCCGGGGTGATAGGCGACGATGCCCAGGTGCGCCACCGGCATGCAGTCGCTGGCGCCGGTCAGGCGCAGGTTTTCCAGGGTGGCGCTGATTTCGGAGGCCAGGCGCGCGGCACCCTTACTGTCCAGGCCCGGCGTCAGCAAGCTGAACTCGCCGCCGCGATTGCGCGCCGCGAGCCAGGTGCGACGTTCCGCAGGTTGCGTCAGGCGTTTGAGCAACTCGCCGACGGCGCTGATCAGGGCATCGGTGCGCTGGCCACCCAGGCGTTGATTGAGACCGATCAGGTCGTTGATCCGCAGCATCAGCAAATGACCGTCTCGGCTTTGCTCGGAATCCAGTAATTGGTCGGCCAGTTGTTCATCCAGCAAGCGCCGGTTGGCCAGGCCCGTGAGGTTGTCCTGATAGGATTCGGACCGCAGTTTTTCGCTGCGCGCGGCCTCTTCGGCGAACAGTGCTTTGAGTTTTTCGACCATCTGGTTCATGGCCAGCACCACGCGTTTGAGCTCCGGCGTGCGCGGCAGTTTCGGCAAACTGCGGAACTCGCGTTTGCTGATGGCTTCCGCCTGTTTGACCATGTTGTCGAGCGGCCGCAGTTGCCGGCGCAACAGCCAACCACCAAACACGGCGCTGAGCAGTCCGCAAATCAGCAGCCAGATCAGGCTGCCAAGGGTGCTGTCCCAGAGCTTGGCCAGGGCGAACTGCGGGTTGCTCAGCACTTCGACCCGGGCTGCCTGGTCCCAGCCACGCGTGACCAGTGCATCGCCACCTTGTGGGCGCAGGTTCACCAGACTGACGAACCAGCCGGGTACACCCTCGATTTGCGCTGGTACGCTGCGCTCCACCAGCACTTGTTCATTCTCGATGTTGATGACCCGGATGCTGGTGAAATAGCCACTGTCGAAAATCGAGCTGACCATCAATTCGATCATCGCCGGGTCGTCGATCTGCGCGGTCAACGACAGGCCCAGCGCCGTGGCGGCGTCCTGGGCGTGGGAGCGCAACTGGCTGAGCATCTGTTCACGGGAGCTTTCCAGGCTGACAAAAAAACTGCCGCTGAAGGCCACCAGCAAGAACAGGCAAATGGCGAGGAACAATTGTTTGCGCAGTGACATAAAACGCTCCTTGCTGTGGCGGCTAGCCTTCGCCCACGGCGAACCCTTCGATTTGCATCTTTTTCAATACGTCTTGCCAACGCGACAATTTTTTCGAGTCGCTGCTGCGTTTACCGCCATTGGCCCCCGGCAGGTACAGGCCTTCGGCGTTGAAGGCGTACACCGGCAGCAAGTCTTTGCGTTGGGAGGCGGGGCGGATCTCGTCGATCAGGTTGTCCAGCACCAGCGGATCGGCCGTGGGGCTGCTGTAGAAGGTCAACACCATGTGTGCCTGATTCCGGGTCAGGGCCTTGACGTAGGTGATGCGCAGTTTTTCGCTGGGAATGCCGAGGTGACGCAGGCTGAAATATTTCGCCAGGGCGTAGTCTTCACAGTCGCCTGCGGCTTTGATCAAGGATTCCACGGGCGTGGCCCAGTAATCGGTCTGATGCCAGATGCGCGTGTCATCCTGAAAACTCAGTTGCTGATTGAAGAAGTGATTGACCGCGTTCAGTTGTTCGCGCTCAGGCTGGTTGCGTTCGCTTTGCAGCATTTGGCTCCAGGCCTCGATCCGTCCCTGTGCCGCGCCAAGGGGGCCGTAGCGTTTTTCGGCCGTTTGCAGAACCTGCGCAAAATCCCAGTCGGCCCAGACACTGCCCAACCCGGCCAGCAGAAAACTCGCCAGCAGCAGCCATCCGCCGAACCGAAGTCGGAGCGTTGACCATCCTGGACTACGCGGACTGCGGGACATGTCTGGCTGCTCGGGTGCAGATGCCTGAAGTCTAGGCGGTGTTTACGGCGAGGTCGGGTAGGTCGTCGGACGAAAGGATGTCGGCGGGTTGATCGTTCCCATGCTCTGCGTGGGAATGCATCCTGTGGCGCTCTGCGTCACACCGGCGAAGGGACGCGGAGCGTCCCGGGCGGCGTTCCCACGGGGACCGTGGGAACGATCACATAGATAGGGATCAGGGTTTATGCAGGGTTTTCTGCTTGAGGATATAAACCGTCACCAGCACCGCACTGGTCAGCATGAACCCGCGCGCCCACGGCAGGGGCACCAGGTAGCAGGAAAGCAGGATGCTCGCCCACATCAATCCGATGGCGTAGACCTTGCCCTTGAGCGGAATGCCGTTGCCGTCCAGATAGTCGCGAATCCACGGCCCAAGCCGTGGATGTTCAACCAGCCAGTGATAGAAACGCGGCGAACTGCGGGCGAAACAGGCGGCCGCCAGCAACAGGAACGGTGTGGTGGGTAGCACCGGCAGGAAAATCCCGATCACCCCCAACGCTACGCTCAACCAGCCGATGGCCAGCAGCACGTAGCGCAACATCAGGGGGCGGTTGCCTATGGGGTTGTCCATAGGCAAAACCTTAGTGGTGACGTGGCTTGAGAATCGCCGGTTTTTCGTCTGGCGCGTTGCACAGCAAGTACAGCGCGGTCAGGGCTTCCGGGATTTGCACGATCATGTCGTCCATCAGGTTGGCGTCGGCCGCGATGTCAGAGAACTCAGGCTGTTCGTCGAACAGACCCGAACCGACCATGATCGGCAGCAACATTTCACTGACTTCGTCTTCGGCGGTTTCGAACCAGGCCGCTTCGCGCAGGAACACGCCTTCCATGAAACCGATGCACCAGCCGCGCAGGTCGGAATCGTCCGGGTCGTCGCCCAGGTCGAGGTCGCACGGCAGCTCGAACTCTTCGTCGGACGCCAGTTGGCGGGCGATGTGAGCCTTGAGCAGCACCAGGGTGGATTCGATCGCTTCACGCTCGGTGTCGTCGGCGTAATGCGGTTCTTCGGCGAACAGCGCGTCGATCCATTCGCGGTCGGGAACGCTTTCGGAACAGATCGACAGCGCGGTGAGGTAGCCGTGGGCGGCCACGTAGTCCAGCGCCTCGTCATGCAGCTCGTCGGCGTCGAGGAAGACTTGCAGGCGGGTTAGTTGCTCAGCGAAGGACATTAAAGGGCTACCTTGGGGAATATACGATGCGGGAATTCTAGGCCTTCTTGAGCGCTCAGGCCAGCCGCGCGGCATATTTGCTCCCGGACACACCGTGTGCCCGTGTAGGAGGGATTGGCGAGCGGCGCCCTTTGCAGGGGAGGGGTCGGGTATACTCGCGCGTTTTGTGATGCCCTGCTGGCGTCACGGCTGAAATATGCAGCGTCATGCAAAGCGTACTTACGATTTGTTTGTGCAGCTTTCGTGGTTCTGAACCAGCCTTGCAGGGATGTTTCGGTGATTTTTGGAGTTTTTATGCTCGAACAGGCTCAACGCGTCCTCAAGGACATCTTCGGCTACGACAGTTTCCGTGGCCGTCAGGGTGCAATCATTGAGCGCGTGGCCAGTGGCGGCGACGCCCTGGTGCTGATGCCTACCGGGGGCGGCAAGTCCTTGTGCTTCCAGGTGCCGGCGCTGCTGCGCGAAGGCCTGGCGGTGGTGGTGTCGCCGCTGATCGCACTGATGGACGACCAGGTCGCCACCCTCGAAGAGCTGGGAGTCGCCGCGGCGTCGTTGAACTCCACCCTCAGCGCCGAGCAGCAGCGTGATCTCGCCGCGCGAATCAAGCGCGGCGAGGTGAAAATGCTCTACCTGGCGCCCGAGCGCCTGGTGCAGCCACGGATGCTGGCCTTCCTGCAAAGCCTCGAAATCGCCCTGTTCGCCATCGACGAAGCGCATTGCGTGTCCCAATGGGGCCACGACTTCCGCCGCGAATACCTGCAACTGGGCCAGTTGGCGGAATTGTTCCCCAGCGTCCCGCGCATCGCCCTGACCGCCACCGCCGACAAGCGCACCCGGGAAGAAATCGTCGATCGCCTGCATTTACAGGATGCCGAGCGTTTCCTGTCGAGTTTCGACCGCCCGAATATTTTCTATCGCATCGTGCCCAAGGAGCAGCCGCGCAAGCAGTTGCTGGCGTTCCTCGCCGAGCGGCGCAGCGATGCCGGCATCGTTTACTGCCTGTCGCGCAAAAAGGTCGACGAAGTGGCGGTGTTCCTCAGTGAGCAAGGCTTCCCTGCGCTGCCGTACCACGCCGGTCTGGCCAACGAAACCCGGGCGCATCACCAAAAACGCTTCCTCAACGAGGAAGGCCTGATCATGGTCGCCACCGTGGCGTTCGGCATGGGCATCGACAAGCCCAACGTGCGTTTTGTGGCTCACCTCGACTTGCCGAAGTCCCTTGAGGCGTATTACCAGGAAACCGGTCGCGGCGGTCGTGACGGTCTGCCGGCGGATGCCTGGATGGCGTACGGCCTGCAAGATGTGGTGATGCTCAAGCAGATGCTGCAAAACTCCGAAGGCGACGAGCGCCACAAGCGTCTGGAGCAGCACAAGCTCGACGCCATGCTCTCGCTCTGCGAAGAAACCCGTTGCCGCCGCCAGACCCTGCTGGCGTACTTCGACGAAGACATGCCCGAGCCCTGCGGCCACTGTGACAACTGTGTCGACGGCGTGCAGACCTGGGACGCCACCGAGCCGGCGCGCCAGGCGCTATCGGCGATCTACCGCACTGGCCAGCGCTATGGCGTCGGCCATCTGGTGGACGTGTTGCTGGGCAAGGACAACGAAAAGGTCCGCAGCTTCGGCCATCAGCATTTGTCGGTATACGGCGTAGGCAAAGCGCTGGGCGAAAGTGAATGGCGCTCCTTGTTCCGACAACTTGTTGCTCGCGGTCTGGCGGACATCGACCTCGAAGGCTACGGCGGGCTGCGCCTGAGCGATACCTGTCGGCCGCTGCTCAAGGGCGAAGTGACCCTGGAACTGCGCCGCGACCTCAAGCCGCAAACCACCGCCAAAAGCAGCAAGAGCCAGGCGAGCCAACTGGTCCGCTTCGAGGAGCGCGAACAGTGGGAAGCCCTGCGTGCCTTGCGCCGCAAACTGGCCGAAGAACATGGCGTGCCGCCGTATGTCATCTTCCCCGATTCGACGCTGCTGGAAATGCTCCGCAGCCAGCCGACCTCGCTGGCGGAAATGGCCACGGTCAGCGGTGTCGGCGCGCGCAAACTGGAACGTTACGGCGAGGCTTTCCTCGAAGTGCTCGGCGGTCAGGTCGAGGCACCGAAAGTGGTGGCCGATGTGCGCCACGAGCTGATCACCCTGGCCCGGGCCGGCATGACACCGCTGCAGATCGCCGGTCAGTTGCAATGCTCGGAAAAGAACGTCTACACGATGCTCGCCGAGGCCATCGGCAAGCAGCAGCTGTCACTGGAACAGGCGCTGGACCTGCCCGAAGAGTTGATGGGCGAAGTTCAGGACGCCTTCCTCGACGGCGAAGGCGAACTGCCGCCGGTGGCGGAGATCGCCGCGTTGTTCGCAGGGCGGGTGCCGGAAGGCGTTTTGTATTGCGTACGTGCCGCGCTGCAGTCGGAATTCGAAATTTGAATGACCTCCACACGCCCCCCGTAGGAGCTGCCGAAGGCTGCGATCTTTTGATCTTGCCTTTAAAAGCAAAGTCAAAAGATCGCAGCCCTTCGGCAGCTCCGGATGTAACGATTCAGTACAGAGCAAACCTTGCCTATAGCCAAAGGTCATGCTTAGCTGACTAATAATTAGTTTTTCTCTATTTCAGTCTAACCATGAGTGTTTTATGCCGTTAACCGATCAACACCGCTTTGGCATGCAACTGGCCCAGATGTCTCGGGGCTGGCGTGCCGAACTGGACCGCCGACTGGCTGGCCTGGGTCTGTCCCAGGCGCGCTGGCTGGTGCTGCTGCACCTGGCGCGTTTCGATGATGCTCCCACCCAGCGTGAACTGGCGCAAAGCGTCGGCGTCGAAGGGCCTACCCTGGCTCGACTGCTCGATAGCCTGGAAAGTCAGGGCCTGGTGCAACGCCAATCGGTGCTGGAAGACCGTCGGGCGAAAAAAATCGTCCTCTGTGCCCCGGCCCGTCCCTTGATCGAACAAATTGAAACCATTGCCACGCAACTGCGCCACGAATTGTTCGAAGGCGTTGATGAGGCGGATTTGAAGGTCTGCATGCGTGTCCACGCGCACATCCTGGGCAACCTGGAAAAATCTTGAGGCACAACCACGCGTCGGACTTTTGAGATACCCCGTTGGGCAGACTATAAAGAACTACTAGGTAATATCGTGTTCGTACCGGATGTGCGAATGCATACAGGTTGGTTCTGGTTATCTAAGGGATGCTCATGCTCGAGAGTTGGCGCGTTGTATTGCGGTGTTGCAGCAGGCTGCTGTTGGTCGGTGGTGCCGTCACTTACTCGGCATTGGCCCCTGCGCTAGGCTTGGGTGAGATCACCCAGCATTCGGCGTTGAATCAGCCATTCAGCGCCGATATCGCCCTGGTGGATGTCGGTGGTCTGGAGGAGGGCGAGCTGTCGGTCAGCCTGGCGACGGCGGAGGAGTTCAGCCGCGCCGGTGTCGAGCGGGTGTTCTTCCTCAATAACCTGAAGTTCACGCCGATCCTGCGGGGCAACCGCAGCCTGATCCGGGTGACGTCCAGTAAACCGGTCAAGGAACCCTTTCTGAATTTTCTGGTGCAGCTCAATCAGCCCAACGGGCGTTTGCTGCGCGAGTACACCGTGCTGATCGATCCGCCGGGTTCACCGGGGATTGTTCCCGTCAACGACGACCCCGCGCCGGGCTCTCAGGATTCCGCGTTCCCGTCCGTTGAACCGGCTGTTGCACCGCCACCTGCGGTGAATAGTTCGGCACCCAAGCCTGATGTCGATAAACCAGCCGCCACGCCGGCGAATGATCCTGTTGCCGAACAACTGGCCACCAGCGTGCTGCAAAACCAGCAGCTGCAAAAGACCATCGATGAACTCAATGCGAAGCTGCAGGCGCAGGACGAGCAGATCGCCGTTCAGAAAAAACAGGTGACTGAGCTGCAAACCCAACTGACGGAAGTCAAACAGGCGTCGGCGGCACCTGCCGCACCCGAGGTGCCGGCGCCGGCGCCGGTTCCGGTGGTTATCGAGACGTCCGAAGCATCCCATTGGCCGTTGATCATCGGGTTGCTGTCGTTGGTGGCCCTGGTGTCGCTCGCAGTGTTCATTCGCCGTCAACGACAGCAGGTTCAGGCCTTACCCGAGCCGCTACCCGTGCAGCCGTCACGTCATGAACCGGTGCTCAACCGCACGGCAGAACCAGCCAGGCCAGCCACCCAGGCGCAATCGGTAGCCGGCTTGGCGGATGAGACTGCCGCAGGCGACGTGCTGGAGGGGGTTGGTATCTACCTCGCCTATGGCCGTTTGTCCGAGGCAGCCGGATTGTTGCGAGAGGCATTGGTCAAGGAGCCCCAGCGCACCGACCTGGCCGTGCAGCTGCTGGAGGTTCTTGGTAAACAGGGTGACGCGCAAGCATATGACGCGCAGGAAAGTAGCTTGCGTGAGGCCGGGTTTGACGCACAGCAACTTCAGGACATCCGCGCCCGCCATCCGAAACTGGTCGGCGCCGCGCCGGTGGTCGCCGCCGTGGCAGTGGCTCCGTCCACGCCTGCAATCCCAGCGGCACCGAGCGATGAATTCCAGTTGAACCTCGACGACCTGTCGATGGATGCGAACTGGGACCTGATCAGCCCCTTCGACAACTCACCGCCCAGCGCCAAACCATCGAATGAGCCATCACCGGCAGACGAGCCCGGGTTCACGTCGAATCTTCATGTGTTGCCCGATGTCTTCGAAATACCCGACGAGCCGACGCTGGATGAGCCCGAGCTTGAATGGGTCGCCGAACCTGACTCGCAATCTCTGGACGAGACCTTTCTCAACGAATTCAGCGATCCCGGCCAGCCGCTGGAGCTTGAACCGCTGAATGCTGAGTTGATGGATCTTGAACCGGCCGAGCCGAGCAGCGCGGGCAAACTCGAACAGGCCCAGACCTGCATTGACGACGGCGACCTGGACAGCGCCATCGAGCTGCTGAACGAGTTGCTCAAGGAAGGCGACGAACCGCTGAAGGAGACGGCCCGAACGCTGTTGGCGGGTATTCGCTGAAGATCAAAAGATCGCAGCCTTTGTGGTTATTATGGCAACCCCTCAGGCAGAGGAGTTTTGCCAATCATGACCGCACGTAAACCGGAAATCGTCATCACCTACTGCACGCAATGCCAATGGCTGTTGCGCGCCGCCTGGCTGGCCCAGGAACTGCTCAGCACCTTCGGCGATGATCTGGGCAAAGTATCCCTGGTGCCCGGTACCGGCGGGGTGTTCCACATTTTCTGTGACGATGTGCAGCTCTGGGAACGCAAGGCCGACGGCGGTTTCCCCGAGGCCAAGGTGCTCAAGCAGCGGGTCCGTGATCAGATCGATCCGGACCGCGACCTGGGCCACAACGACCGCACTCAGTGAGACGGCGCTTGCGCGGCAACGGTCTTGTGGCTTGAACCGCCGGACAACCGGCTGGAGAGCACGATGGCCACGATGATCAACGCGCCGCCGATCAGCATGCGCAGCGTCGGGTTTTCATCGAACAACAACCAGGCCAGGGTGATGCCGTAAACCGGCTCCAGGGCAAACACCACTGACGCGGTCCGGGCCTTGATCACCGCCAGGCTGGCGACGAACAGGCTGTGAGCGACGCCGGTGCAGAACACCCCGAGCAGGCCAATCCACAGCCAGTCGATGGCGCGTACTTCGCTCAACTGCGGCATCGCCACCGGCAGCAGGCAGATCGCAACCACTACGTTCTGACACAGCGCCGCCTGCACCGGCGGGATTCGCCCGGAGCTGGCGCGGTTGGTCAGGGACAGCAGGGAGAACAGCAGGCCGGAGGCCACTGCCCACAACAGGCCGGTGGTGGCGCCGCTGGCGAGATCGAAGTCCGGTGTGACCAGTACCAAACCAATGCTGACCAGCACCACCAGCAAGATTTCATTGGCGCGGATGCGCTCGCGGAAAATCAGCCCTTCGAGGATCACGGTAAACGCCGGGAAACTGGCAAAGCCCAGGGTCGCGATCGCCACCCCGGCCACCTTCACCGCAATGAAGAAACTCACCCAGTGCCCGGTCAGCAGCAAGCCGCTGAGCAACAGGCGGCGCCAGTCCACGGCGTCGAGTGCCTGCCAACGGGTATTACTGGCGAACCGGGCGAAAAACGCCAGGGCGAGGACGGCAAACGCGGCACGACCGAACACGATGATCGCCGGTGAGGCGGCGGCAAGTTTGCCGAACACGCCGGTCAGGCCGAACATCAGTGCACCGATATGCAGAGCGCCAAGGGCGGTACGGGGAGTCATTGCAGTCCTTGAATAACGTATCGAATCTGGCCGACAACACCGTCGACCTGTGTAGGAGCAGCCTTCGGCAACTCCTACACAATGAACGATGTGCTTGCGGGTGTCTGTCGCCAGACTCGCGTCATTTGTCGCCAGCCTCGCGGCGCAATTTACCGGGGGAGGCGCCGAACTCACGCAGCACTGCTGCGGCGAATGCGCTCTGGGAGTTGTAGCCGACCCGACAGGCGATCTCGCCAATGGGCAGCGCCGAATCGCGCAACAAGCGCACGGCGATGTGCAGCCGGCGACTGCGGATGTAGTCCATCGGCGTTTGCCCGCATTCCGCCACGAACCGCGCGTGCAAGCGAGCGCTGGACAGGCCGGCAATGCGCGCCAGGTCGGCGACTTGCAGTGGATAGGCCGCGTATTGATCGATGTGAGCGTTGAGCGCCGCATACGGTAGACGCCGACCGCCGACCGTGTCGGGCTTGGCGTTGTTGAGGCTGGCCAGCAGTAACACCGCGCCTTGCTGGGCGATCAGCGGATCGCTGATCGGGCTGCCCGCCAGCCAGCTCACCAATTGGCTTTGCCCGGCGTCCAGCGGCAGACGCCCGGCATTGTCGAGCAAGCGGCGGCTGGCCTCGGCGTGGTCCCCCAGTGACTGAGACACCCACTGATCGCCCGGCACATCCAGCACCAGGCAACGACTGCCGTGGGCGCTGCCGCAGGCATGATGCGCCCCGGACGGCACCACCACGAAACTCTGCTGAACCACCTGACTGCCACGCCCCTCGACCTCGAAATCCAGTGCACCCGACAGCCCGAATACCAGTTGCGCGTGGTCGTGGCTGTGGACGATCAGGTCGTGGGTGTATTGGCGCAGGGTGAGGATCGGTCTCATCGCAGGTCTCGTGGCGATATTGATGAGTGAAGCCGCCAGTCTACACCGAGGCCCTGCGTTCGCGCGTTGTCACAGGACTGACTTGCGATTGTCATGGGCAATTAACCCGACTGGCGCAAGCTTGCCAAAACTTGTCCAGAGGGTTGCCCATGACCAGCGCCGAGCTCGCCAAACCCAGCCGTAAGCAACGTGTGCGGACCTTATGGATTTCCGACGTGCATTTGGGCACACGGGACTGCCAGGCCGAACACCTGTCGCAGTTTCTCAAGGGCTACCATGCCGACAGGATTTACCTGGTCGGTGACATCATCGACGGCTGGAAGCTGCGCAGCGGCATGTATTGGCCTCAGGCGCACACCAATGTGATTCGTCGCCTGCTGACCATGAGCAAGCGCGGCACAGAAGTGATCTACGTCACCGGCAACCATGACGAATTCCTGCGCCGTTATTCGAAACTGATGCTGGGCAATATCCAGTTGGTGGACGAAGCCGTGCACGTGACCGCCGATGGTCGTCATCTGCTGGTGATTCATGGCGATCAGTTCGACGTGATTACTCGCTATCACCGCTGGCTGGCGTTCCTCGGTGACTCGGCCTACGAATTCACCCTGACCCTCAACCGCTGGCTCAACCATTGGCGGGCCCGTTATGGCTACGGCTATTGGTCGCTGTCGGCGTACCTCAAGCACAAGGTCAAGACCGCCGTCAGTTTCATCAGCGATTTTGAGGAAGCCATCGCCCACGAATGCGTCAAACGCGAGTTGCATGGCGTGGTGTGTGGGCACATTCACCATGCCGAGATTCGCAAGGTTGGGGAAGTGGATTACCTCAATTGCGGGGATTGGGTGGAGTCGTGCACGGCGCTGATCGAGCATTGGGACGGCTCGATCGAGTTGTATCGGTTGGCCGATGCGCAGGCGCGGGAGGCGGAGTTGAAGGCAATTAAAGTCGCAGAGCCGGCATAAAAGCAAAGTCAAAAGATCTTCAGGCCGGCTCTTGTTCCTCCATCGCCGCCTTGTAAATCGAATGCTTCGGCTGCGCAAACAACCGCTCCATCATCGGTTCGAAAAAGCTCAGCGGCAGCGTGTCGTATTCCGGATCAAATGCCGCCGCATCGTACCGGGCACAAAATTCGATGGTCGCCTGATACTGCGGATGAGCGCTGAATTGCTCGCGCAAATGCCGGTCCATGCCCAGGTGATGGAAGAAGTAATAGCCCTGGAAAATCCCGTGTTTCTCCACCATCCACAGGTTCTCGGCACTGACGAACGGCTTGAGAATCGCCGCGGCGATGTCCGGGTGGTTGTAGGACCCCAACGTGTCGCCGATGTCATGCAGCAAAGCGCAGACCACGTACTCTTCGTCGCGGCCATCGCGCCAGGCGCGGCTGGCGGTTTGCAGGGAGTGGGTCAGGCGATCCACCGGGAAACCGCCGAAATCACCCTCCAGTAACTTCAAATGCGCCACGATCCTTGTAGGCAATTGCCGGGCATAGGCGCTGAAGTCTGCGGCGATGATCGCCCAGTCTTCCTGCGTGCCGTCCTGCATGTGGGTAAAACGGGCGCGGGCATTCATCGGCTATCCTCTTGTTCTTATCGAAAGGGATGTTTGGAGTGTAGGGCTTGAATGCAGAGCGCTGCACTGGCTGCACAGGACGCTTTTGTGGCCAAAGGAGCCTAGAACGGCACGCGACCTACAATCATGTCGCGGTACATGACGAAATCGCCGAGCAGGCTGTAAAGAGGATGCGCAAAGGTTGCAGGACGATTCTTCTCGAAGAAGAAATGCCCGACCCAGGCGAAGCTGTAACCGGCTAGCGGCAGGGCCAGCAACAGCCACCATGCGCCTTTGGCGATGGTCAGCGCCAGCATGAAAATAACCAGCGTGGTGCCGACAAAGTGCAGTCGTCGACAAATGCTATTGCGGTGTTCGCTGAGGTAATACGGGTAAAACGCAGCGAAGCTATTGAAACGTTTGATGTTTTCCACGACTGCGATCTCTGTGGTTGTTGTGCAGGCGACAAGTTGTGCTGCGGGTAGCTTATTTAAGTCTAGAGTGATCATAGGCATCAGCCAGTGACAATAGACGCCACTTTAGTATCCTTCGGCATTGGGTCGTGGCATGCGGCCATTACGTAGTAAACGCCATGAGCGAACGAACGACTTCTGCAAGCTGGGCGATGGGGATTGTCAAAGCACTGGAAATGGACGGCCTGGATTGCCGGGTTTTGTTCAAGCAGCTAGGGCTCGACTATGCGGCACTGGATGATCCGGATGCGCGCTTCCCGCAAGATTCCATGACGCGGCTCTGGCAGCGCGCGGTCGAGTTGTCCGGCAACCCGGCGATCGGCCTGAACATGGGCAAGGTGGTGCGACCGGCGTCCCTGCACGTTGCCGGTTATGCCTTGATGTCCAGTCGAACCCTGGCCGAAGGCTTTCAACGTCTGGTGCGTTATCAGCGAATCATTGCCGAAAGTGCCGATCTGAGTTTTCGCATACTGGACGAGGGGTATGCGCTGATTCTGACGGTGCATGGCGACCACTTGCCACCGACCCGACAAAGCGCTGAAGCATCGATGGCCTGTGCCCTGGCGTTTTGCGGCTGGTTGACCGGGCGCGCGCTGCATCCGCGCAAAGTGCTGCTGCAGGGCGATCAACCCGCCGACCTCGAACCGTATAAGCAAGCCTTCCACGCGCCGATGATGTTCAATGCGCCCTATGACGCCTTGATTTTCGAGCGCGCTGAGCTGGAGGCGCCGTTGCCCACCGCCAACGAGGCCATGGCGCTGCTGCACGACCGCATTGCCGGTGAATACCTGGCGCGGTTTGCCGAGAGCCGCGTGACCCACAATGCGCGGCAGGTGTTGTGCCGCTTGCTGCCCCAGGGCGAACCCAAGCGCGATGCGGTAGCGCAGGCGCTGCACCTGTCGCAACGCACTTTGCAGCGACGCTTGCAGGAAGAGGGCACGAGTTTTCAGACGTTGCTGGATGACACGCGGCGTGAACTGGCCGAGCAATACCTGGCGCGACCGAGCATGACACTGCTGGAAATTGCCTACCTGCTGGGGTTTGCCGATCCGAGCAACTTCTTCCGCGCTTTCCGACGCTGGTTCAACACCACCCCCGGCGAATACCGGGCGCGGCTGACGGAAGCGCTCAAGCCGGTCAGTGACGCCAGAACGCAGGGATACACAGAACAAACACCGTAATGATCTCCAGCCGACCCAACAGCATGCCGAACGAGAGAATCCACTTCGCGGCATCCGGCAGGCTGGCGAAGTTACCCGCCGGGCCAATGGTTTCCCCCAACCCCGGGCCGACGCCGGACACCGTGCTGGCCGCGCCGGTCAGGGCGGTCATCCAGTCCACGCCAAGCAGCGACAGCAGTAGAGCGATCACGCAAATGGTGATGGCGAAAAAGAACGAAAAGGTCAGGATCGAACGTACGATTTCTTCGTCGAGACGGTGGCCGTTGTACTTCTGCTTGATCACTGCGCGCGGGTGAATCAACTGGTTAAGGTTGGCCTTGAGCAGAATGTAGGCCACCTGGAAGCGGAAAATCTTGATCCCGCCAGCGGTCGAACCCGAGCAGCCGCCAACAAACCCCAGGTAAAAGAACAGCATCAGCGAGAAGTTGCCCCAGAGGCTGTAGTCCCCCAGTGCAAAACCTGTCGTCGTCACCACCGAAGTGACGTTCAGCGCCACATGCCGCAAGGCGTCCAGCCAGTGCAACTGGGTGGTCCACCAGTACCAGGTGCCGAGCACCAGCCAGGTCACCAGCAACATGCCGAGCAAGCCTTGCACCTGTTCATCCTTGATCAGCGCCCGACGGTTACCGCGTAACGTGGCGACATACAAGGTGAACGGCAAGGCGCCGAGAATCATGATGACGATCGCGACCCAATGCACCGCAGGCTCCGGCCATTTGGCCAAAGACTGGTCGGAGGTGGAAAACCCGCCGGTGGAAATCGCCGACATCGCGTGGTTGATCGCATCGAACGGGCTCATCCCGGCCCACCAGAACGCCAGGCTGCCGAAAATGGTGATGCCGACGTAGGTCGCAACGATCAAGCGCGCCACCATGTGCGAACGGGGCATGACCTTTTCGGAACGGTCTGACGACTCGGTCTGAAACAGCCGCATGCCACCGATGCGCAGCAATGGCAGAATCGCGACCGCCATGCCGATAAAGCCGATCCCGCCGATCCAGTGCAGCAAGGAGCGCCATATCAGGATGCCGGGGGACATGGTGTCCAGGCCTGTGAGCACCGTCGAACCGGTGGCGGTGATGCCGGACATGCTTTCGAAGAATGAGTCGGTGTAGCTGATGTTCTGGGTCAGCAGGAACGGCAGGGCGGCGAAGATGCACACCACCAGCCAGCTGCTGACGGTCAGCAGGTACATGTCTCGCGGGCGTAGATGGATGTGTTCGGGGCGCCCCGGAATCACTAGGGCCAGGCCGGCGACAAAGGTAATCATGCTGGCCCAGAGGAACGATGGCAGGTCGCTGGTGTGCTCGAAAATCACCAGGGTGGCCATGGGCACGACCATGGAAATGGCCAGCGTGATCAGGAAGATGCCGATGATGAAACCAATGATCCGTAAGGTCGGCAACGCCATGAAGTCCGCTCGGGCTGAAGTAGGGAAGGGCGCCATTCTACCTGCGGGGCAGGGCATGTAAACCGACAGCCCTTTGGCAGATGCAGCTAGAATAGCCAGACATTTTTTCCAGGAGGTGGCCGATGCAGGCTCTCGACGCTTTGCTCAACCGTGTTTCCGTTCCACGACTGCTCGATCCGGCGCCCACTGCCGAGCAACGGGAAGTGCTGTTTGCCGCCGCGATGCGCGCGCCAGACCACGGCCATTTGCAGCCTTGGCGCTTCCTGACAGTCGAAGGCGCGGCGCGCGAGCAAATGGGCGAGTTGCTGGCCGAAGCGGCGAAGCTGCAAGACAGCGAGGTGTCAGAAGCCGCGCTGGACAAGGCCCGTAACGGCCCGCTGCGTGCACCGCTGGTGGTTGTGGTGATCGCGCGTTTGCAGGATCACGTCAAATACCCGAAATCCGAACAATTGTTGGCGGCAGGCTGCGCGGCTCACGGGATTTTGCTGGCCGCTTACGCGCAAGGCATTGGCGCCGTATGGCGCACCGGTGAGCTGGCCTATTCGCCGCATGTAGCCAAGGGGTTGGGTTTGGCCGAAGGGGAAGAGGTGATTGCGTTCCTTTATCTCGGTACGCCGCAGAAAGAACCGCGTGTAGCGGAGAAGGTTGATCTGGCCGAGTTTGTCAGCGCTTGGTCCGGTAAGGCCTGAAGATCAAAAGATCGCAGCCTCGTTGCACTCGACAGCTCCTACAGAAGTACACATAACCTTGTAGGAGCTGTGTAGGAGCTGTCGAGTGAAACGAGGCTGCGATCTTCTTGCATCACCCCCCGATTTACGGTTGAACCACCGCCCCCGGCACCAACGGCAATTCCAGGCTGGCAATAAACCCACCCCCAGGATGATTGGCCAGCACCAGGCTGCCGCCATGCCGTTCCGCCGCACGGCGTGCGATGGCCAGCCCCAAGCCATGCCCGGCCGTTGTCTGCCCCGGTGCCCGATAGAACGGTTCACCCAGCTGATTCAAATGCTCGGCCTCTACGCCAGGGCCATGATCGCGCACGCTGACCACAATCCTCTCGCCCTGACGCGACGCCTGCATTTCGATCGGTTGCCCGACAGGGTTAAAGC
This sequence comes from Pseudomonas sp. P1_A1, assembly GCF_056406935.1. NCBI lineage: Bacteria > Pseudomonadati > Pseudomonadota > Gammaproteobacteria > Pseudomonadales > Pseudomonadaceae > Pseudomonas > Pseudomonas sp. P1_A1. The sequence goes on from NZ_JBFTZE010000010.1 coordinate 118,134, forward strand.
GCTGGGCGTTGCGTAGCAGGTTGTCCACGGCCCGCTCGATCATGGTCGGCCAGCCTCTGAGGTTCAGTTGCGGCTCGGCCTCAAGGCGCACGTTCTGCTCCGGCGAACCTAGCTGAGCGTCCTTTTGCAGGGTATTGAGCAGTGCATTGAGATCCACCTCTTCGGCACTGGCGTTGTCGGCATCGACCCGAGCCAACACCAGGATTTCGCTGATCAGTGCTTCCAGTCGATCACATTCACGGGTCAGGCGCGGCCAGAGTTTTTCCCGCTCCTGAGGGTTGGCCCGCTCGGCCAGTGCCAGCGCAATGCGCAGTCGGGCCAAGGGCGAGCGCAATTCATGGGACACATCGCGCAGCAATTGCCGCTGACTGCCGATCAGGCTTTGCAGGCGCGCGCCCATGCGATTGAAGTCGTTGGCCAGCACACCGAACTCATCGCGGCGGTTAGCCAGTTGCGCCAGGCTGTTTTGCTGATACGTCGTCTGCCCCAACTCATGCACTGCGCCACGTAAACGGCTCAGCGGTCGGGTGATGGAAAAGGTCACCAGCAGGCTGAACAGGGTCAGTACCACCAGGGCGATACCCAGCGCGCTCAACGGCCAGAGCAGGCTTTCGCGGTGCCAGGCGTCCAGTTCCGGGTGCGGAATACGATAGATCAGCAGGTAGGTGTCGCCGGTCTTGGCGCTGGTGTATTCATCGGTCAGGCGTCGCCACGGCAGTCGCCGATCATCGTTTTGCTGCCGTGCTTCGAAGGCCGCTGCACGCCGAGGGAAGGTGCCGCGTACCACCGGGTCTCCTGCCTCGTTGAGCACCTGAACGTCGATGTGATATTGGCGCTTGCGCTGTTCCAGGATGTCCTGGGCTGCTTCTTCGCCTTGGCTTTCGTAGGTTTGCGTCCATTGTTCGGCCAGGGTGTTGAGGCCCGGGTGGCGACTGAGAATCCACGCGTCCTGGTTGAGCATGTGTCCCAGCAAAATGGAAAGCCCTGCAACCAGAGCGATGGCCAGCCAGAAGCTGGCCAGGATACGCCAGAACAATGAGCGCACAGAAAATCCTCGAACAAGCTCAAATCAATGTGTGGCGAGGGGGCTTGTCGGAACGCCACATCGCCCCGTTCGACTGCGAAGCAGTCGTAAACCCGTTAGATACGGTTTAACTTTGAAATGCCGGGGCCGCTTCGCGACCCAACGGGAGCAAGCTCCCTCGCCACAAAGGCTCGCTCCACAATGAACTGAGTGGCATCAGACCCAACGGTGATTGGCCGTTGGGTCCGGGGTTAACGCATTATTGCGCTTTTTGCGCTTGCTGCGCTTTCCAGGCCTTGAACTCGGCCCATTCGGCGCGACGCTCAGCTTGTTTCTTCTGGATCTCGTCGAATTGCTTCTGTTGATCCGGTTTCAGCACGGCGCGAACATCGGCTTCGGCTTTCTTGTGCTTGGCCTCCATCTCGTCTTTCAGGGCTTTCTGGTCGGCTGGCGAGAGTTTTTCCAGGTACTTGTCGACCAGTTGCTGACGCTCGTGCATCTGCTCGCCCATGATTTTGCGGATCTGCTCGCGCTGTTCGCGGCTCAGGTCCAGTTGGCTGTAAGGGCCTTTACCGTGCATGCCGTGCATCTGACCGCCGTGGCGCGAGCCGTCCATGTAATCACCCATCGGGCCTGTGCCTTCAGGCGTGGCCATGGCAACGGTCGGCAGGGCGGCAGCAAACATCAGAGCGATAAGAGTCTTGCGCATGGTGTATCTCCTTGTCTCGTTCCCGGTACGTTCCGGATGTGTGCAGATTACGCAGATCAAGGTCAACGGCGGTCAGCGGAGCGTAAAGCTTGGGTAAAGACGGTTTTCTACCTTCCTGACAAAGTTCCAGATGCGGGCACCAAGCTGTGGCGAGGGAGCAAACTCCCWCGCCACAGCTTGCTTTTGTTCGGTTCTTTCTCGGTTCTTACAGGCTGTAGTAGTAACCGCGACTGCGCAGGGCCACGATGCGCGGGCGGCCGTCGGGGTGTGGGCCGATTTTTTTGCGCAGGTTGCTGACGTGCATGTCCAGGCTGCGGTCGTACAGGGTCAGTTTGCGACCGAGGGCGATTTGCGCCAGTTCCTGTTTATCCAGCGGTTCTCCCGGTTGCTTGAGCAGGGCTTCGAGCAGGCGGCTTTCGGAAACGGTGAGGGTGAATTCCTGTTCATCGATGCTGACCACCCCGCGCACCGGGCTGAAGCACAGGTCGCCCAGCTCGAGCTGGCTGGAGACCGCCGTCGGATGACTGCGGCGCAACACCGCGCGCAGGCGGGCGGTCAGTTCCCGTGGGTCGCACGGCTTGGCCAGGTAATCGTCGGCGCCCAGTTCCAGGCCGAGGATACGGTCCAGTGGTTCGCCACGGGCCGACAGCATCAGCACCGGCAAATCCGGATGGTCGCTGCGCAGTTGCTTGAGCAATTCCAGGCCGCTGCCGTCCGGCAGCATCACGTCCAGCACCACGGCCGCCGGAGACGTTTCGGCCAACGCGCGACGGGCGCTCTGGCCATCGTGGCAGGCGCGAACCTGAAAGCCTTCCTGGCTCAGCCAACTGCTCAGGAGCTCACACAGCTCCTGGTCATCATCAATTAGTAACAGCTCGCTCATGACTCACTCAATTTAGCCATTGCCTACGTTTTCTGGTGGCACCACTGGCGAAGATACCGCAGAGCAGGGCCAATAGCGCTACTGCCGCCCCAATAACGAACCACTGCTGCTGATCGGTCAGCAGGCGCGGTAGTGGGCTGCTGGCCAGGGTTTCCTTGAGTTGCAGCTTCAGGCGCTGATTCTCCTGGCGCAACCGGCTCAGCTGGGCGCTTTCGCGCTCGCCATCGGTGGTTTGCAATTGTTTGCTCAGTGTTTCCCGTTGCTGCTCGCTTTCTTTCAAGCGCTGCTGCAATTCGGTGATCTGGCTACCGGCGCTCAAGGACAGCGGCGTCGAATTACCGCCATTGGCGCTTTCTTCACCATGGGCGGGCGCCATGATCGACAACGTCACCAACATCAGACACAACGGACCTTTGCGCATCGCAACTCCTGATTCCAATACGAGTATTGGGCAGGTTGTCGGCCGGTAAACGAGAATAATGAGCGATTGAACGTGCGATGAATCGATAAGATTCACCGCACGCGAGAACTTTACGGCAGGACTTGCTTGAAGGGCTTGACCAGAACATTGGCGTAGACGCCTGCGGCAACGTACGGATCGGCGTCGGCCCAGGCCTTGGCGGCGCTCAGGGACTCGAATTCGGCGACGATCAGGCTGCCAGTAAAACCGGCCGCGCCCGGATCATTGCTGTCGACCGCCGGGTGTGGACCGGCCAATACGATACGACCTTCGCCCTTGAGCACTTGCAGACGCTCAAGGTGCGCAGGCCGTGCGGCCAGTCGGGCTTCCAGGGAGTTGGCGACGTCTGTGGCAATGATTGCGTAAAGCATGTCAGTCCTCGGTTTTTGGCGTTGTGGTGTCGGCGTCGTGCAGGTGGCGGGACAGGTAGATGCCCTGGCCGACCAGGAACAGCAAAGTCATGCCCAGGCTGCCGAAGACCTTGAAGTCTACCCAGTAGCTCTGGAACGTGAACGCGACGAACAGGTTGGCGGCACCGCAAAACAGGAAAAAACCGATCCAGGCGATGTTCAGACGGGTCCAGATTGGCTCCGGCAGGGTCAGCGCGTGGCCCATGATGCGTTTGATCAGCAGTTGGTCACCGACGAAATGGCTGCCGATGAACGCGAGGGCAAACAGCCAGTTGACCACTGGGGCTTTCCATTTCAGGAAGGTTTCGCTGTGGAACGCCAGGGTCAGGCTGCCGAAGACGAGGCAGGCAATAAGGGTCAGCCACTGGCTCTTCTCCAGCTTGCGCTGCTTGATGTACAGCGTGCCGTAGACCACCAGGGAGCTGATGATCAGCATCGCGGTGGCGCTGTAAATACCACCGACAGACAGTTGATGACCGCCAATGTCGACGACCCGCGGGTCGATTTTGAAGACCATGAAAAACAGCAGAAGCGGGATGAAGTCGATGAATTGTTTCACAGTGGCAGCCAGAAGCAGGATGTGGCGGCATAATAACAAACATATTGACGCGCGATAGCGTCAGCTGATTTGAGGTTACATAGTCCTGTGAATGTTGATTTGCACTGCCATAGCACGGCCTCCGATGGCGCCCTGGCGCCTGCGGCACTGGTTGCGCGTGCGTTCGAGAAAGGCGTGCGAGTCCTGGCCTTGACTGATCACGACACCCTTGAAGGCCTCGACGAGGCCCGTAGCGCCGCGACGGCGCTGGGGATGCAACTGGTCAACGGCGTCGAATTGTCCTGCACCTGGGGCGGGGCGACCATTCATGTGCTGGGCTATGGTTTCGACGTCAATGCCGCGCCATTGGTCGAGGCCATCGCCAAATTGCACGATGGCCGCTGGCTACGGTCCGAAGAAATAAGCCGCAAGTTGGCGTTGAAAGGCATGCCGGGGGCGCTTGACGGCGCCCGCGCCATTCAGCAGGAACTGGGCGACAGCGGCAACGCGCCGGCCCGTCCGCACTTCGCCGACTGGATGGTGCGCGAAGGTTTCGTCAAGGATCGCGCCGAAGCGTTCCGCAAATGGCTGGGCGCCGGCAAGCTGGGAGACGTCAAGCTGCACTGGCCGACCCTCGAAGACACCGTCGAGACCCTGCGCGCCGCGGGTGCCTGGGTCAGCCTGGCGCACCCTTGGCACTACGATTTCACTCGTAGCAAGCGTCGCCGCCTGATTTCTGACTATATTCAAGCCGGGGGCCACGCGATTGAAGTGGTCAATGGCCATCAGCCCGCCGAGCAAGTGGGCAGCCTGGCGATTCTTGCCCGTGAGTTTGGTCTGCTGGTCAGCGCCGGCAGTGATTTTCATGGCCCTGGAGGCTGGTCCGAGATCGGTGAATACCGCCCGCTCCCGGAGGATCTGCCACCACTGTGGTGTCGATTCAAACATGACCCAATTATTGCCGCCGTCTGAACAGGTAGAGAATGTGAGTCAATTTTTCCAGATTCATCCGGAAAACCCGCAAGCGCGCCTGATCAAACAGGCTGTCGAGATCATCCGCAACGGCGGGGTGGTGATTTATCCCACAGACTCTTCCTACGCCATTGGTTGCCAGATCGGTGACAAGACCGCCGTGGAACGTGTGCGTCGGTTGCGTCAGCTGGATGAGAAGCACAACTTCGCGCTGATCTGCAGCGACCTGTCGCAGCTGGGGCTGTTCGCCAAGATCGACACCGGTACTTTCCGTCTGCTCAAGGCCCACTTGCCGGGGCCTTACACCTTCATTCTCAACGCCACCCGCGAAGTTCCGCGGCTATTGTTGCACCCGAAAAAACGCACCATCGGCCTGCGCGTGCCGAGCCATCCGATTGCGTTGGCGCTGCTGGAAGAACTCGGCGAACCGCTGATGAGTGTGACCCTGATCATGCCCGGCGACACCGACCCGCTGACCGATCCCTACGAAATGCGCCAGTTGCTGGAGCATCAGGTGGACCTGATCATCGACGGCGGTTTCGGCGGGATCAAGGCATCCACCGTGATCAACCTCGCCGACGGCGAGCCGGAAGTCATCCGTGTCGGTTGCGGCGACCCTACGCCATTCATGGCCGAGGCGTAGATGTCTGCAGTAGAACCAGAACCCGTCGACAGCCAGGCCGGTGCCCAGCAAGAACTGCCTTTCGCCATGGTCTATGGCCAGGCGGTCATGGAAATGCCGCTGGACCTGTACATCCCGCCGGATGCGCTCGAGGTCTTTCTGGAAGCCTTCGAAGGCCCGCTCGACCTGCTCCTGTACCTGATCCGCAAGCAGAACATCAACATCCTCGACATCCCGGTGGCGGAAATCACCCGCCAGTACATGGGCTATGTCGAGTTGATGCAGTCGGTGCGCCTGGAACTGGCCGCCGAGTACCTGGTAATGGCCGCGATGCTTGCCGAGATCAAATCGCGGATGCTGCTGCCGCGGGCCGAAACCATCGAAGACGAGGAAGACGACCCTCGCGCCGAACTGATCCGCCGTTTGCAGGAATACGAACGCTTCAAGGCCGCCGCCGAAGGCATCGATGGTCTGAGCCGCGTCGGTCGCGACGTGGTGGTGCCCAAGCTCGATGCACCGGAAGCGAGGGCGCGCAAGTTGCTGCCGGATGTAAGCCTGGAAGAGTTGCTGATGTCCATGGCCGAGGTCTTGCGCCGTGGCGACATGTTCGAAAGTCACCAGGTCAGCCGCGAGGCACTGTCCACTCGCGAGCGCATGAGCGATGTGCTGGAACGGCTCAAGGGCGGCGGTTTCGTGCCCTTTGTCGAGTTGTTCACCGCTGAAGAAGGGCGCTTGGGGGTGGTGGTGACCTTTATGGCGATCCTCGAACTGGTCAAGGAATCCTTGGTCGAGCTGGTGCAGAATGAGCCGTTCGCGGCGATACATGTGCGAGCCCGAGCCGAATAACGAGTTGAATCATGAACCTGACTGAACCCCGCGAGCTGGCGCCACTGCTTGAAGCCTTTCTGTTGGCCTCGGGAAAACCGCAATCGCTTGATCGCCTGTTCGAACTCTTCGAAGAAGGCGAGCGGCCCGAACCAGCGGTTTTCAAGAAAGCACTGACGATTCTGGGCAAATCCTGCGATGGCCGAGCCTTCGAGTTGAAGGAAGTCGCCTCCGGGTATCGCCTGCAGATCCGCGAAAAGTTCGCGCCGTGGGTCGGGCGCTTGTGGGAAGAGCGGCCGCAGCGTTACTCGCGCGCCATGCTCGAAACCATGGCCCTGATCGCCTATCGCCAACCGATCACCCGGGGCGAGATCGAAGACGTGCGCGGCGTGGCGGTCAACAGCCACATCGTCAAAACCCTGCTGGAGCGTGAGTGGATCCGCATCGTCGGTTACCGCGACGTGCCCGGCAAACCGGCGATGTTTGCCACCACCAAGGCCTTTCTCGATCACTTCAACCTGAAGAACCTCGACGACCTGCCGCCGCTGGCCGAACTGCGTGAGCTGGAACCTGATCCTGTCCTCGATTTCGACGACGCGCCGGTGCCGGCCGGCTTGCAAGAGTTGGCAGATGCCAGCGCCGAGCCGGAAGAGCCCAAGGAAGAAACCAGCTTCCACACGCTGTTGCTGGAGCTGGACACCATGGAGGAGGGGCTCAAGACCGATTTCGACGATTTGTTGCGCGATGGCGAGTTGACCGAGACTGAAGAGGTATTGGAGCAGCCGGAACCGGAGGCGGAAGTCGAGGTAGAGCTTCAGGTTGAGGCCGAAGCGGCTGACGAAGAAGAGCAGGAACCAGAGCCTGAGGATGACATTCTTGGCGTTGCCGAGGCTCGCGAGAAACTGCTGGCTGCGGTTGCCGCGCTAGAACAACCCAAGCCCGAACCTGAACTGAGCGACGAAGAAGCCGAAGCCCGGGCCCTGGCCGAAGCGATCGAGGCCGAACGCCGCCAATTCGAGGATTGAAGTCCGCCAAAAGATCGCAGCCTGCGGCAGCTATAGGATCGATGTTCGCCGGAATATCCCGGATGAACACCGCCTTCCGTAGGAGCTGCCGCAGGCTGCGATCTTTTGATCTTGTTGCCCCAGGTGCCACCGGCCGGCGGAAAAGCAAATAACCTCCCGTCGATCAGCTAGTCTCTGATGCGCGAACGCTCCCATGAGCGTATGATTCGCGACCCTTTGACGATCCCTTCGTCAAATGACCAGATTTCACATCTTCAGGCCAAGGCCTGAACTTGATCACACCGGGAGGTGCCCAGATGAGTATCAACGACCAGAAAGACGACCAGGAAATCKGCCCAGCAGGCGAAAAACTGCAGAAAGTCCTCGCCCGTATCGGCGTCGGCTCGCGCCGTGACGTAGAAGCCTGGATCAGCCACGGCCGCATCAAGGTCAATGGCAAAGACGCCACTCTTGGCCTGCGCGTCGACCTGCATGACGCCATCACCATCGATGGCAAGGTGATCAAGCGCGAAGAAGCTGCCGAGTCGGTACGCCGCGTGATCATGTACAACAAACCCGACGGTGAAATCTGCACCCGTGACGACCCGGAAGGCCGTCCGACCGTGTTCGACAAGATGCCGCGCCCGAAAGAAGGTCGCTGGATCAACATCGGTCGCCTGGACATCAACACCACGGGTCTGCTGATGTTCACCACTGACGGTGAGCTGGCCAACCGGCTGATGCACCCGTCCTACGAAATGGACCGTGAATACGCCGTCCGTGTACGTGGTGAAGTCGACGATGAGATGATCGAGCGTCTGAAGGCAGGCGTGGTGCTCGAAGACGGCCCGGCCAAGTTCACTGACATCAAGCAGGCACCAGGTGGCGAAGGTTTCAACCACTGGTACCACTGCGTGGTGATGGAAGGTCGTAACCGCGAAGTTCGTCGTCTGTGGGAATCCCAAGGCCTGGTGGTCAGCCGCCTGAAGCGCGTGCGTTTCGGTCCGGTGTTCCTCAACTCCGACCTGCCGATGGGTCGCTGGCGCGAAATGAGCCAGCAGGAAGTCGACATTCTGAGTGCTGAAGTCGGCCTGACGCCGGTGGCGATGCCGCAAATGAACGCCAAGAGCAAAGACAAGCTCGAGCGTATGCAGCGCAAATCGTCCCGCCCGGTGGGCAAGACCGAACGCGTACGGACCCTGCGTCCAGCCGCTGGCGCTCCAGCTGCCGGCCCGCGTCCATCTCGCGAGCCGCAGATCGAAGGCGAGCGCCCGGCCCGCAAGCCAGCGCCACGCCAGGACGGTGAGCGCGGTCCACGCACGCCGCGTCCGGCCAACGGTCGTACTGAGCGTGGCGAAGGCCGTGGCGCTCCGTCCGGTGGTCGTAGCGATCGCGGTGCGCCTGCCGGCCGTGGTACGCCGGTGGCAGACCGCCCGGCCGACACCAAGCGCCCGGCCAAGCCGGCGCCGAAGAAACGCCCAGGCATCGTGCTGGTCGACAAGGACGCACCATCGGGCAAGCGCCGCGGCGCACCCGCCGGCTCCGGCCAGCGTCCGGGCTTCGGTCGTCGCAAGCCTGAGTAATCGGTAAGCGCAGCATAAAAAACGCCATTCCTCGGGATGGCGTTTTTTTTGTGTCCGGTTTTGATCGTTCCCACGCAGAGCGTGGGAACGATCAGCAAGGCGTCGGCCCGAACACCATCAATCCTGCTTAAAACACAAACCGCCGATCAAACACCGGCTCATCATCCAGCGCCAACACGCCGCCAGAGAAGATCAGGTCCAGATGATGGCTGCCCTTGGCGCCTCCGCCCAACCCCAAGTGCAGCCCGCAATGACGTTCCTCGAACCCGGCATTGCGCGCATACAACTCTTTCACACCTTCGTTGGTGCCGATCCCCAACTCCTCGATGCGTCGATTGGACGGATTGGCGTCCAGGTACTTGTTGAAGTCATGTTCCAGCCCCGGCACGTCGGTGGCGATTTTGCTGATGGTCGAGTTCTCGATCCACAACTCCAGCGGTGACGCGAGTACGCCGTACTTGCGGGCAAACGGAATCGTGCTGAGGAACGTCCCCATAAACTTGACCCGGCCATTAATCGCCTCGCTATGGGTGGCAATCTCGCCGGGCGCCAGATCGAAGTTGCCGACACCGTTGATGTCGGTCCACTTCTTGATACTGCTCAACGGTGTTTCGAACCACGAGCCATGATCATCTTTGAAACTTAAAGTGGTGGCCTGGGACATGCGCTGGATCAAATGGCTGTTCAGCCCGGCAATCCGCCGCGGCGTGACACTGAACGTGTCGTAGAAGTAATCGCCGTAATCCTTGAACAGCAGCGACTTCTTCCAGTTTTCCGCCATCACGCCTTGCAACGCGCGGACAAAGTCCGGCCCGTCGGGACGCGGGTTGGGCAGGGTGGAAGAGTCGTAGAAGAAGATGTACAGATCGCTGTCGACAATCGCCTTGGCCAGCAATTCGGTGGGTTCGAGGTCCAGACGCATCGCGCTGAAGCTGAACCTTGGGCTGTTGCCGGCCTGTTCGGCGATGGCGCCGGTCAGCGCCTCGTAATCAGCGGTATGGCCGAGCAAGACCTTCGCCGGGTTGATGCCGGCAACGGCTGGGTGATGTTCGAGGTAGTAAAGGAAATGCGAGATGGCACGCTGCTTATCCATGGAGTCCTCCCTGACAAACCTGGTAAGTGGCGGGCACGACCGGCCGGATCATGCCCGCCGGGATGTCTTACAGAGGCCACATCGCCGTGCCGAACGGAACAACCGCGTCGGCTTGCATCATTTCAACGGCGGCTTCATGGGTCGGTGCTTCAAACCAATCGTCGAGTTGCAGTTCAGTGTCCAAGTCTTTGTCCAGTGCTTGCATGGTGAATCTCCTAGATGACTTTTACGGTAAGAACAGCTTCGGTAAAAACAGTGGCGCGTTTTTCATTCATTGAAGAGCGCGTCAACTTGCCGGTCGATGCGGCTCGGCAAGTCGCTGAAAACCTAGTTCACAGGTTTTTGAATTGCAAAAAAATAATTAAATAATTTTCATTTGAACTAATTATTCCATTTTAAAAAAAGTAAATTTCCTAATAAAAAACAGAAAACTAAGTCGGAAAACTCCTTAGGAAGCTTCCTATCGTCAATTTACAGTCGACGGCTCTCTGGATCTGATTTGGAAAGCATGCGTTACGCGCTGTAAATAAATCCTTACGAAAAGCGTGCTCAAACCCCATGGAATGCCGCTGTGGAAAGGGCTGTAAGGAAAACCTGCCGTCCGCCGCCGCGATGGCGCTGTTCAAGGGCTCTGGCGCGCTTGTCTCAGCCTCGATTGAAAGGTGAGATGCGCCCCATGCCTGTCGTGCAGGTACATAACAAGAAGGAGGCGCAATGAACGCCGTGACTCATCTCCATCTCCCACTGTGGGGCGATTTTTCCGTTGCCCCCGCCGAGGACCTGCAAAGGTCTGACTCAATTTTTGCGGCCGCCCGAGACCTTCGAGGCGGACACAGGCAATCCCGGCAACCGACGCGCTGATCCAGTGGTGTCTGGCAGCAGGGGGTTACAGGTGTACAATGCGCCGCGTTTTAACTGTGACCCTCTGCGCAACAGCGCAAACCTCAAGGCTATCCGCCTTGTTCACTCCGCCGCGTCACGAGCGTGTCGGGTTCGATTTCGTCACAGATAAAAACAAACAGGTGACGCATGACTGTCGTAAAAACGCTGAACTCCTGGTGCCTGCGCTGGGGTTTGATCGGCGCTGCTTGAAATCGCAACCGAGCAGCAACGTCTACTGAACATCATCAAACCTTGCGTGAGACCCTTTTCATGAGTGGACAAAACTCGCATTCAGGTACGCTTAAACGCGGCCTGAAAAATCGCCATATTCAACTGATCGCCCTCGGTGGCGCGATCGGTACCGGGTTGTTCCTCGGCTCGGCCGGCGTGCTCAAATCCGCCGGCCCGTCGATGATTCTCGGCTACGCCATTTGCGGCTTCATCGCCTTCATGATCATGCGCCAATTGGGCGAAATGATCGTCGAAGAGCCGGTGGCCGGTTCCTTCAGCCACTTCGCGCACAAATACTGGGGCGGTTTTGCCGGTTTCCTGTCGGGCTGGAACTGCTGGATTCTGTACATCCTGGTGGGCATGTCGGAGCTGACCGCGGTCGGCAAATACATCCACTACTGGGCGCCGGATATCCCGACCTGGGTCTCCGCCGCTGCGTTCTTCGTGCTGATCAACGCGATCAACCTGGCCAACGTCAAAGTCTTCGGTGAGGCCGAGTTCTGGTTCGCGATCATCAAGGTCGTGGCGATCGTCGGTATGATTGCCCTGGGCAGCTATTTGCTGGTCAGCGGTAACGGCGGCCCGCAAGCCTCGGTAACCAACCTGTGGTCCCACGGTGGCTTCTTCCCGAACGGTGTCAGCGGTCTGGTGATGGCCATGGCGATCATCATGTTCTCCTTCGGTGGCCTGGAAATGCTCGGTTTCACCGCCGCTGAAGCCGACAAACCGAAAACCGTGATCCCGAAAGCCATCAACCAGGTGATCTACCGGATCCTGATTTTCTACATCGGTGCGCTGGTGGTCCTGTTGTCGCTGACCCCTTGGGACAGCCTGCTGACGACACTGAATGCGTCTGGCGATGCCTATAGCGGCAGCCCGTTCGTGCAGGTGTTCTCGATGCTCGGCAGCAACACCGCCGCGCATATCCTCAACTTCGTGGTCCTGACCGCGGCGCTGTCGGTGTACAACAGCGGTACTTACTGCAACAGCCGCATGCTGCTGGGTATGGCCGAGCAGGGCGATGCGCCGAAAGCCTTGTCGAAGATCGACAAGCGTGGCGTGCCGGTACGTTCGATCCTGGCGTCGGCCGCTGTGACGTTGATCGCGGTGTTGCTGAACTACCTGATCCCGCAAAACGCGCTGGAACTGTTGATGTCGTTGGTGGTTGCGACCCTGGTGATCAACTGGGCGATGATCAGCTTCTCGCACTTCAAGTTCCGCCAGCACATGAACAAGACCCGGCAGACGCCGTTGTTCAAGGCCCTGTGGTACCCGTACGGCAACTACATCTGCCTGGCGTTCGTGGTGTTCATCCTCGGCGTGATGCTGCTGATCCCGGGCATCCAGGTCTCGGTGTATGCGATTCCGGTGTGGGTTGCGTTCATGTGGATCTGCTACGGCATCAAGAACAAGCGCAGCGCCCAACAGGCGTTGCAGGTTGCTGTGAAATAACGCAACGCGCAGAAACAACAAACCCGGCCATGTGCCGGGTTTGTCGTTTCTGCATCATGCGTTACGTAGGAGCTGCCGAAGGCTGCGATCTTTTGACTTTGCTTTTCAAAGGCAAGATCAAAAGATCGCAGCCTTCGGCAGCTCCTACAGGAGTCAGCCCATCATTCGCGGTATCCTGACCACCCTGAACCCGGACGCTTTTCCATGCTGGTGATTTCCAACAACGTGCATCTGCCGGATGCCGAGATCGAGTTGACGGCCATTCGCGCCCAGGGCGCCGGTGGGCAGAACGTCAACAAGGTCTCCAGTGCGGTGCACCTGCGCTTCGACATTCCGGCCTCGTCCCTGCCCGAGTTTTACAAGGAACGGCTGCTGGCGTTGCGTGACAGTCGCATCACCAGCGAAGGGGTGTTGATCATCAAGGCCCAGCAATACCGCACGCAGGAGCAGAACCGCGCCGATGCGCTGGAGCGTCTGACCGAGTTGATCCTCAGCGCTACCAAAGTGGAAAAGAAACGCCGCCCGACCAAGCCGACTCTGGGTTCGAAAAAGCGTCGGCTCGAATCCAAGACCAAACGCGGCAGCATCAAGGCTGGGCGCGGAAAGGTCGACTTTTAATGCGCTTCTCTTTCTTCCCGGTGCCTTTCATTAAGGTGCTTTGGCGCCTGCCGGTACAAGTAAACGCTCAACATCAATCCGCTCAAAGCGGCGAGGGCGGCGAACAGGAAGATCGAGGCAAACCCGAATCCTGCAGCAATCGCACCCGCCAGCGGTCCGGTAATCCCCAGTGACAAATCGATGAACAGCGAATAGGCCCCAACTGCTGCGCCACGGCTGGAGGCCGGCACCAGATTGACCGCTTCCACGCCCAAGGCCGGGAACACCAGCGAAAAGCCGAAACCGCTCAGCGCCGCACCGGCCAGTGCCCAATGAGCATCTGGCGCCAGCCACAGCAGCAACAGCCCGAGGGTTTCCACCGAGAGGCAGGCAATCGCCACGCGAAAGCCGCCGAGGCGGTTGATCAGGTTGCCGAACAGTAGTCGCGCGCCAATGAAACTGGCACCGAACAAACTCAGGGACAGCACCGCGTTGGACCAATGCTGAGTGGCGTAATACAGGGTGATGAAGGTCGCGATGGTGCCAAAGCCGATGGAACCCAGTGCCAGGCCGCAGCCATGAGGGAACACCCGTCCCAGCACATGCATGAACGGCAAACGCTCACCGGCGACAATCGGCGCCGCGGTTTTCGGCCAGGCCAGCGCCACGCCCAGCACGGCCAGCAGCATGATGCTCACGCCCATGCTCCACAAACCCAATTGACTCACCAGCAGCACCCCCAGTGGTGCGCCGACCGCCAACGCGCCGTAACTGGCAATGCCGTTCCAGGAGATGACCTTGGCGGTGTTCGCCGCGCCGACCCGGCCGATGCCCCAGCCGATCGACCCGGAGCCGACCAGGCTTTCCGCGCTGCCGAGTATCAGGCGGCCAATCAACAGGCTGATCAAACTCAGTATCGGCAGGCTTTGCGTCCAGGCCGAAATCAGCATGAACACACCGCTCAAACCACAACCGGCGAGGCCATACATCACCGCCAGTTTGCTGCCCTTGTTATCGATGATGCGCCCGGCGTAAGGGCGGCTGAGGAGGGTGGCCAGGTATTGCACGCTGATCACCAGCCCGGCGATCACCGCGCCGAAGCCGAGGTCGCTGTGGACGTAGCCCGGCAATACGGCCAGGGGAATACCGATATTGAGGTAACCGATGAAAGTGAACAGGACGATGGAAACGACTTGCAGCGTGACCGCCAGGGGGCGCTGGGTTTCTGACATGGGTAAAAGGTCCACGGGGCAGCAGGATAGATAGGCTGCTTATGATAGCGGCGTGGACGGTCGCGGGGCGTGAAAAAGTAAAACTAATTGCCGAACGGGATGAGTCAGGATTTTGCGGGGGGCGACCAGTTGCGTCGTGACCAGGGCGGCCAGGGCATTTTCTTCGCTGCCGAAGCGGGCCAGCAGGGCGGCTTGTTTCTCGGGGGAAAGGCGATTCCAGATGTCGATCATCTTCTCGGCGGTGCCGATCAGGACGCTGGCCTGGGCTTCAGTGAAATCATCGCTCATGGTGCGGGCTCGCGGTTCAGGCAGTGTGGAAAGCGCATGTTAGCGCTTTCCACACGGTCTGGCATTGCAGGTGTATCAGTCTTCTCTGTCGGCCTGGCGGCGTTCAGGTGCTTCTTTCGGCTCGGGCTGTTGGGCGCCGGCTTGTTGCGTGGTTGTCTGCTCAGTTTCGTGCAGGCTTGGGAAGGGGAGATTAGGGATCTCGTGCATGTTTCGCGCTCCTCGCTAAGTCTGTTGATAGATCTGGTAGATCCGCGCTTTTAAAAAAGCCTGGGCAGGATACAGCAGGAAAAATGACAAATAGACTTTATATCCGCATGTTGCGACGGATGGAATTGTCTAGACAGGTCAATGGGATAGGCTCAATTGATCGTTCCCACGCTCTGCGTGGGAGCGTGGGAGCGTGGGAACGATCAGTGGGAGGGGGTTACTTGCAAACGTCAGCGATGGCCTCGGCCAGCAGGTCCAGGCGTGTCGCATCGATCCCCGCCACGTTCGCCCGGCCCGAGCTGACCATGTACACACTGTGATGTTCGCGCAGTTGCTTGACCTGCTCCGGCGACAAACCGGTGTAGGAAAACATCCCGCGTTGCACGCCAATGTGCGCAAACCGCTCGCGCAACCCGTGGGGTTCGAGCGCTTCGACCAGACCGTTGCGCAGCTGGGCGATGCGCAAACGCATGGCTTCCACTTCGTCGGCCCAGCGGCTTTTCAACTCTGGATCGCCAAGGATGGTCGCGACTACGGCAGCGCCGTGATCCGGCGGTGTCGACCACAGGTTGCGGGCGATGTTGGCCAGTTGGCTGCGGATGTCCACCAGCTTGTCGGCGGTTTGCGCGCAGACAATCAGCGCACCGATGCGGTCGCGGTACAGGCCGAAGTTCTTCGAGCAGGAACTGGTGATCAGCACTTCCGGCAACTCGGCGGCGAACAGCCGGGTCGACCAGGCATCTTGCTCCAGGCCATCGCCGAATCCCTGATAGGCGAAGTCGATCAGAGGCAGCAAGTCGCGACTGCGCACCACATCCAGCACCCGGCGCCAATCGTCATGGGACAGGTCGAAACCGGTCGGGTTGTGGCAGCAGGCGTGCAGCAGCACCACATCGCCCTTCGGTGCTTGATTGAGCACCGCCAGCATCGCTTCGACATCGAGGCGGTTATCGCTGCCCACGTACGGGTAGTGACTGACCTTGACCCCGGCCGTCGCGAAAATCGTTTCGTGGATCGGCCAGGTCGGGCTGCTCAGCCACACGCCACGGCCCGGCAGGCATTGGGCGATGAAGTCGGCGCTCAAGCGCAGCGCGCCGGTGCCGCCCGGCGTTTGGGTGGCGCCGGCCCGTTGCTCGGCGATCAGCGCCGAATCGGCGCCCAGCACCAACTCGTTGATGACCTTGCCGAACGCCGCATCGCCGTGGCCGCCGATGTAAGTCTTGGTGGCCTGGCGATCCACCAGGCGCTGCTCGGCAAGCTTCACCGCTTCAAGGATTGGCGTCAGGCCCTGGGCGTCTTTGTAGACACCCACGCCAAGGTCGAACTTGCGCGGGTTAGGGTCCTGCGCATAGGCCTCCATCAGGCCGAGAATCGGGTCGCCGGGTACTCGGCCGATGGCGTCGAAGTGCATTATTTGCGGCCCTCGGCGTCTTTGGCCACTTCGTCAGTGCGCGCGGCCATGATGAAGTCGTTGCGGTGCAGGCCCTTGATGGAGTGGCTCCACCAGGTCACGGTGACTTTGCCCCACTCGGTTAGCAGGCCCGGGTGGTGACCTTCGGCCTCGGAGATTTCACCGACGGCGTTGGTGAACGCCAGCGCGTGCTTGAAGTTCTTGAACAGGAAAACTTTTTCCAACTGCATCACACCGTCGCGCACTTCGATGTTCCAGTCAGGGATCTGTTTGATCAGGATCGGCAGTTCTTCGTCGCTGACCTGAGGGGCATCGGCGCGGCAGGCTTCGCAATGGGCTTGGTTCAATGTGGACATGATGAGTTCCTGAAATCTGATTATTGGAATTCGACCGTCAGTACCGCCACGCTAAACCAAAGCGTCGGATCCTGACAGGCTCACTTGATTCTAAAAGCTGCGGATCAAGCGGCTTTTGGCGGAAATTTCGGTGCGTGCAACCCAAGCTGCATGCCTTGTTTGACCATGCCCATGATGTCTTCGTGGGCCAGATCGAACAGGCGCTTGAGGTTCGGCAGGACAAAGTACAGCGGTTGCAGAATGTCGATGCGATACGGCGTACGCATGCATTCCAGCGGGTCGAAGGCCTGATGTTCAGGTGCGTCCGACAGGGCGTAAACAGTTTCTTTCGGCGAGGACAGAATGCCGCCGCCATAGATGCGCAGGCCTTGCGGCGTGTCGACCAGGCCGAACTCGATGGTCATCCAGTACAGGCGCGCCAGGTACACGCGTTCTTCCTTGGAAGCCTGTAGGCCGAGTTTGCCGTAGGTGTGGGTGAATTCGGCGAACCAGGGGTTGGTCAGCAACGGGCAGTGGCCGAAGATCTCGTGGAAAATGTCCGGCTCTTGCAGGTAATCCAGTTCTTCGCGGGTACGAATAAAGGTCGCTACCGGAAACTGCTTGTTCGCCAGCAATTCGAAAAAGGTCTGGAAGGGAATCAGCGCGGGCACTCGGGCAACTTGCCAGCCGGTGGTTTCACCGAGGACTTTGTTGATTTCACCGAGTTGCGGAATGCGGTCGTGGGGCAGACCGAGTTTTTCAATGCCGTCCAGGTATTCCTGGCATGCACGACCCTCGACCACTTTCAGTTGGCGAGTGATCAGCGTATTCCACACCGCGTGTTCTTCAGCGGGGTAGTCGATAAAACCTTGCGCATCGGGCTCGCGAGCCACGTATTGCGTCTGCTTCATACTGCTCTCCTGCTAGGGGATACGTTCTTGTTTTATGTCCTGCTCTGGAATTAGAGATACGCCAAGGTGTGCGACTTTGCAGCAGGTGATCCGCGGCTTATGTAGGAAAAGCCCAAGCTTTTTGTAAAGTATTCGTTACGGTTTTGCTGCTGTAGCGTAAGTATTGATATTTCCGTGTTTGAAATGGATCACGGGTGTCACATAATCTTGACGACTAACTTGGCGTTCGCGCAGAAATTTCCTTGCGTCGGGCCTCGATCACCCCTGTTACGAGCCTTTATATGCGTATCAAAGTCCACTGCCAGAACCGCATCGGTATCCTGCGCGACATTCTCAACCTGCTGGTCGAGTACGGGATCAACGTCGCTCGCGGCGAGGTGGGCGGTGAGCATGGCAATGCGATCTATCTGCATTGCCCGAACCTGATCAACATTCAGTTCCAGGCGTTGCGGCCGAAGTTCGAGGCGATTGGCGGGGTATTCGGCGTCAAGCGTGTAGGGCTGATGCCCAGCGAGCGTCGGCATATGGAGCTCAATGCCTTGCTCGGTGCCCTGGAGTTTCCGGTGCTGTCGATCGACATGGGCGGCTCCATCGTCGCGGCCAACCGTGCGGCGGCGCAGTTGCTCGGGGTGCGGGTGGATGAGGTGCCGGGGATTCCGTTGTCGCGGTATGCCGAAGACTTCGACTTGCCGGAACTGGTGCGCGCCAACAAGTCGCGGATCAACGGCTTGCGGGTCAAGGTCAAGGGCGACGTGTTTCTCGCCGACATCGCGCCGCTGCAATCGGAGCATGACGAAAGCGAGGCCATGGCCGGTGCGGTGTTGACGCTGCACCGGGCGGACCGGGTGGGCGAGCGCATCTATAACGTGCGTAAACAGGAGTTGCGCGGCTTCGACAGCATTTTCCAAAGCTCGAAAGTGATGGCGGCGGTGGTTCGCGAAGCGCGGCGCATGGCACCGCTGGATGCGCCGCTATTGATCGAAGGCGAAACCGGCACCGGCAAAGAGTTGCTGGCGCGGGCCTGTCACCTGGCGAGCCCGCGTGGGCAATCACCGCTGATGGCGCTCAACTGCGCCGGCCTGCCAGAGTCCATGGCCGAGACTGAATTGTTTGGCTACGGCCCCGGCGCCTTCGAAGGGGCGCGGGCCGAAGGCAAGCTTGGGCTTCTGGAACTGACGGCGGGCGGTACGTTGTTTCTCGATGGCGTCGGCGAAATGAGCCCGCGCTTGCAGGTGAAATTGCTGCGCTTTCTGCAGGACGGTTGCTTCCGTCGTGTCGGCAGCGATGAAGAGGTCTATCTGGATGTGCGGGTGATCTGCGCGACTCAGGTGGACTTGTCCGAGCTGTGTGCTCGCGGTGAATTTCGCCAGGATTTGTACCACCGCTTGAACGTGCTCTCGCTACACATCCCGCCACTACGCGAATGCCTCGACGGCCTGGCGCCGCTGGTGGAGCACTTCCTCGATCAGGCCAGTCGACAGATCGGTTGCCCGCTGCCGAAACTGGCGCCGGCGGCGATGGAACGGCTCAGTCACTATCACTGGCCGGGTAACGTGCGGCAGTTGGAAAACGTTTTGTTTCAGGCGGTTTCCCTGTGCGAGGGCGGCACGGTCAAAGCCGAGCACATTCGTCTGCCGGACTACGGCGTGCGTCAGCCGCTTGGCGATTTCTCCCTCGAGGGCGGGCTGGACGAGATTGTCGGGCGCTTCGAGAAAGCGGTGTTGGAGCGCTTGTATTCCGAGTATCCGAGCAGTCGGCAACTGGGCAAGCGGTTGGGGGTTTCCCATACCACCATTGCCAATAAGTTGCGGGAGTATGAGGTCGGCAAAGAGCCGGGTGTTTAAACCTGTGACTGATCGTTCCCACGCGGAGCGTGGGAACGATCAGAGATCTTTTGCTTTGTTGCCGCGAAGCGGCATAACACCGCCGGTTTTTCGTCTTCGATACATTCCCCCAATCCCCTCTAAACCCCTCAAGTCCTTTGTTTGCCGGGCCCGGCGCCGCCAGAAAAAAGTTGGTCTGCAAATTGCTTATGGCTCAGCAGTACAGCGGTGGGCGGCAAACGTCCGGCATGCAGAGGAAAGAGTGTGGACAAGTACCTTTATGTGGCAATGACCGGCGCCAGCCAGAATGCACTGGCGCAGAAGGCTCATGCCAACAACCTGGCGAACATCTCTACCAATGGTTTTCAGAAGGACCTGGAGCAGGCCCGTTCGATGCCGGTGTTTGGTGACAGCTTTCCGGCGCGTGCGTTTGCCATGAGCGAACGTCCGGCCACCGACTTCTCCCCGGGCGCGCTGGTGGAAACCGGTCGTGACCTCGATGTCGCGGTGCAAGGCAACGGCTGGATCGCCGTGCAGAACCCCGATGGCGGTGAGAGCTACGTGCGCACCGGCAGCCTCAACGTTGACGCCCTGGGCGTGTTGCGCGCCGGTAACGGCATGCCGGTGATGGGTAATGGCGGGCCGATTGCCGTGCCGCCCGAGCAGCAGATCGAAGTCGGCGAAGACGGCACCGTCAGCATCCGCGCGATGGGCGAAGGCCCGCGGGTGATGGCCGAAGTCGACCGCATCAAACTGGTCAACCCGGACTTCAAGAACATGACCAAAGGCCTGGACGGTTCGATCCACACCAAGGACGGCAAGCCGGCGCAAGCCGATGCCGGCGTCAAACTGGTGTCCGGGTTCCTCGAGTCGAGCAACGTCAATGCCGTGGAAGAAATGACTTCGGTACTGGCGCTGGCCAAGCAGTTCGAGCTGCACATCAAGATGATGAACACCGCCAAAGACGATGACCAGGCCATGGCTCGGGTCTTGCAGATCAGCTAATTATCAGAACGTCGCGCCGTAAAACAGGCGCACGAGGAGAATCGAATGCTTCCGGCTCTATGGGTTGCCAAAACAGGTCTGTCCGCCCAGGACACCAACCTCACCACCATTTCCAACAACCTGGCGAACGTATCGACCACGGGTTTCAAACGTGACCGCGCCGAGTTCCAGGACTTGCTGTATCAGATCAAACGCCAGCCAGGCGCCCAGTCGACCCAGGACAGCGAACTGCCGTCGGGTCTGCAAGTGGGTACCGGTGTGCGCATCGTCGGCACCCAGAAAAACTTCACCGCCGGCAGCCTGCAAACCACCGAGCAGCCATTGGACATGGCCATCGACGGTCGCGGTTTCTTCCAGATCCTGCAGCCCGATGGCACCACGTCCTACACCCGTGACGGTACCTTCCACCTGGATTCCAACGGCCAGATCGTCAACGCCAGCGGCTTCGCCCTGGAGCCGGCCATTGTCATTCCGAACAACGCCCAGACGTTCACCGTTGGCCGTGACGGCACCGTGTCCATCACTGTTGCCGGCAGCCCGGCCGCCCAAGTGATCGGCAACCTGCAAACCGCCGACTTCATCAACCCGGCCGGTCTGCAAGCGGTGGGTAACAACCTGTTCCTGGAAACCGCTGCCAGTGGCGCGCCGCAAGTCGGCACCCCGGGCCTGGCCGGTTTCGGCACCACGCTGCAGAACACCCTGGAAACATCCAACGTCAGCACCGTTGAAGAGATGGTCAACATGATCACCACTCAGCGCGCCTACGAGATGAACTCCAAGGTGATCTCCACCGCCGACCAGATGCTCTCGTTCGTAACGCAGAATCTGTAATCAAGTCTATGAGGCGGCCATGAGGTCGCCTGCAACACCGTGAGGTAGGGTCATGAATCGCTTTGTATCTGTTCTGGCACTGAGTGGGGTCGCCGCGCTGGCGGGGTGCGTCGGTCCGACGCCAAAGCCCAATGACCCTTACTACGCCCCGGTGTTGCCGCGCACGCCGCTGCCGGCTGCCGCCAATAACGGCTCGATCTACCAGGCCGGTTTCGAACAGAACCTGTACAGCGACCGCAAGGCGTTCCGGGTGGGTGACATCATCACCATCACCCTGAACGAGCGCACTCAGGCGAGCAAGAACGCCAACTCGCAGATCGACAAGACCAGCGACACCAGTGTCGGTCTGACCTCGCTGTTCGGCTCCAGCCTGACCACCAACAACCCGATCGGTGGCAACGACTTGAGCCTGAACGCCGGCTACAAAGCTGATCGTGCAAGCAAGGGCGACAGCAAGACCGGCCAGAGCAACAGCCTGACCGGTTCGATCACTGTGACCGTTGCCGACGTGTTGCCCAACGGCATCATCGCTGTGCGCGGCGAGAAGTGGCTGACCCTCAACACCGGTGACGAGCTGGTGCGGATTGCCGGCCTCGTTCGTGCCGATGACATCGCCACCGATAACACCGTGTCGTCGACCCGCGTCGCCGATGCGCGCATCACCTATTCGGGCACCGGTGCATTTGCCGATGCGAGTCAGCCAGGCTGGTTCGACCGTTTCTTCCTCAGCCCGCTGTTCCCTTTCTAGGTGGCTTTTCTGGTGAGCATGTTGAACTTCAAACACCTGATGGTGGGCGCCCTGTTGCTGTCCGTAGCCTTCGACGTTCAAGCCGAGCGGCTGAAGGACATCGCCAGTATTTCCGGCGTGCGTTCCAACCAATTGATCGGCTATGGCCTGGTGGTCGGGCTTAACGGTACCGGTGACCAGACGACCCAGACCCCGTTCACCCTGCAGACCTTCAACAACATGCTCTCGCAGTTCGGCATCAAGGTGCCGGCAGGTTCCGGCAACGTGCAATTGAAGAACGTTGCGGCCGTGTCGATCAGCGCCGATTTGCCAGCGTTCGCCAAGCCGGGTCAGCAGATAGATATCACCGTAGCGTCCATCGGTAACTCCAAGAGCCTGCGCGGCGGCACCTTGCTGTTGACGCCGCTCAAAGGTATCGACGGCAATGTCTACGCCGTGGCTCAGGGTAACCTGGTGGTCGGTGGTTTCGATGCCGAAGGTCGTGACGGTTCGAAGATCACCGTCAACGTTCCGTCAGCCGGTCGCATCCCCGGCGGTGCGTCGGTCGAGCGTGCAGTGCCGAGCGGTTTCAATCAGGGCAACAGCCTGACCCTGAACCTCAACCGTTCGGACTTCACCACGGCCAAGCGCATCGTCGACAAGATCAACGACATGCTTGGCCCTGGCGTCGCCCAGGCCATCGATGGCGGCTCGATCCGCGTGACCGCGCCACTCGATCCGAGCCAGCGTGTCGACTATTTGTCGATCCTCGAAAACCTCGAAGTCGACCCGGGCCAGGCGGTGGCGAAAGTCATCATCAACTCGCGCACCGGCACCATCGTGATCGGCCAGAACGTCAAGGTTTCCCCGGCCGCCGTGACCCACGGCAGCCTGACCGTGACCATCACCGAAGACCCGATCGTCAGCCAGCCCGGCCCTCTGTCCAACGGGCAGACGGCGGTCGTGCCGCGTTCACGGGTCAACGCTCAGCAAGAAGCCAAGCCGATGTTCAAGTTCGGTCCGGGCACCACCCTCGACGAGATCGTTCGTGCGGTGAACCAGGTCGGCGCGGCACCGGGTGACTTGATGGCGATCCTCGAAGCGTTGAAACAGGCCGGCGCGTTGCAAGCCGACCTGATCGTGATCTGAGGGCGGCGATCATGGATATGCGCAAAAGCGGTCTGGTCAGCAGCAGCGATTCGGGGTCCTACTCGGACCTGAATCGTTTGAATCAGCTCAAGGTCGGCGACAAGAACAGCGATGCGAACATGCGCAAAGTGGCGCAGGAATTCGAGTCGCTGTTCCTCGGCGAAATGCTCAAGTCCATGCGCTCGGCCACCGAAGCGCTGGGCAAGGATAATCCGCTCAACACGCCGGCAGCCAAGCAATACCAGGAAATGTACGACCAGCAGTTGGCCGTTTCCCTGTCCCGCGAAGGTGGCGGTATTGGTCTGGCTGATGTGCTGATGCGCCAGATGTCGAAGAACAAGCCGTTGGCGCCGGGTGAGGCCGCCGCAGCGTCTGCCGCCAAGCAAGCCGCCGCGAAGGCCGCCGTGGAAACACCGATTGCCGCCGGTACGGTCGCCACCAATGGGCCGCTGTCGCGCCTCAACGGCGAGCGCCCGTTGTGGGCTTCACGCGCGGTGAGGGCGCCGGCAGGGGCGGGCGAAGGCGCACACCGCAACGACATGGCGCTGATCAATCAGCGGCGTCTGGCGCTGCCACCGAAACTGGCCGACCGTTTGCTCGCAGGGCTGGTGCCGTCAGCATCGACCACGGCGACAACCGCCACCGCAACGCAGAACAAAATCCAGGTGCCGCCGAGCACCACGACCGGTTCCGGCCCGCTGTACAACGGCGATTGGCTGGCTTCGCAAACGGATACGACCTCCAGCGGGCGCCTGCAGATTTATGGTCGTGCCATGGCTCAAATCCCCCTGGCGCCGGCGAAGAAAGCCTTCAGTTCCGCCGACGAATTCGTCAACACCATGCTGCCAATGGCCAAAGAAGCCGCCGACCGTATCGGTGTCGATCCGCGTTACCTGGTGGCACAGGCCGCCCTGGAAACCGGTTGGGGCAAATCCGTCATGCGTGCCCAGGATGGTAGCAGTAGCCACAACCTGTTCGGGATCAAGGCCAGTGGTAACTGGAAGGGCGATTCGGCGCGGGCGATCACCAGCGAATTCAGAAATGGCCAGATGGTCAAGGAGACGGCCGAGTTCCGTTCCTACGCCTCGTACAAGGACAGTTTCCATGACCTTGTGACGCTGCTGCAAAGCAACAATCGCTATCAAGATGTGCTGAAGTCGGCCGATAACCCAGAACAGTTTGTACGCGAGTTGCAAAAAGCCGGGTATGCAACCGACCCGGATTACGCAAGCAAGATTTCGCAGATAGCCAAGCAGATGACGAGTTACCAAAACTACGCTGCAGCGGGCGCTTCCACTACGCCTTTATAGGCACAAGGCATAAGGTTTGAATCATGAGTTTGCTCAACATCGGGATGTCGGGTTTATCCGCTGGCCAAAGCGCGTTGATGGTGACCGGTAACAACATTGCCAACGCCGACACCGCAGGCTACTCGCGTCAGCAAACCGTGCAGGGCAGCAAGGCCTCGAATCAGTTCGGCAATGTCTACATCGGCACCGGTACGACCCTGGCCGATGTGCGTCGGGTGTACAACAGCTACCTCGATGCGCAACTGCAAACCACCACCTCGCTCAACAGCGACTCGGCTGCCTACGCCGGGCAGATCAGCCCGCTCGATGCCTTGCTGTCGGACAGCGGCACCGGCCTCAATGGCGCCCTGACCAAGTTCTTTGCCTCGGTACAGAACGTCAACGCCAAACCGGGCGACGATGCTTCCCGCCAACTGCTGCTCAGCGATGCGCAAGCCCTGAGCAACCGGTTCAACTCGATCTCCAGCCAGTTGACCACGCAGAACGCGAACATCAACGGCAATCTGGAGAACATGGCCGATCAGGTCAACAAACTGGCGACCACCGTGGCCCAGTTGAACCAGAAGATCTCCGAAGTTTCCAACGCCGGCGGCCAGCCCAACGACTTGCTCGACGCGCGCAACGAGACCGTGCGCCAGTTGTCCACCTTCACCGGGGCGCAAGTGCTCGAGCGTGACGGTAATCTCGATATTTACCTGGGCAGCGGTCAGCCGCTGGTCATGGGCAGCACCGCCAGCAAGCTGGAAGTGGTGCCGAGCAAAGACGACCCGTCGCGTTCGGCCATTCAGCTCAATCGCGGTTCGAGCACCATCGACATCACCTCGGTGATGACCGGTGGCGAAATGGGCGGCTTGCTGCGTTATCGCAGCACCGTGCTGGACCCGGCCATGAACGAGCTGGGGCGTGTGGCGCTGGTCGTCGCCGATCAGATGAACACCGTCCAGGCCCAGGGCATCGACAAGAACGGTGACTTCGGTTCGAACCTGTTCAACAGCATCAACACTGCCGCGCAAATGGCTCAGCGCAGCGTTGCCACGGTCGGCAACAGCGCCGGCTCAGGCAACTTCGATGTGAGCATCGAGGACAGCGGCAAGCTGACCATCAACGATTACAAGGTCACCTTCACCAGCGCCACCAACTACACCGTGCAGCGTCTGCCTGAAGGCACCGCCATGGGCGCGTTCAGCACGCTGACCACGCCACCGCCGGTGATCGATGGTTTCTCCATGACACTTTCCGGTGGCACCGCAGCCGCCGGCGACACGTTCAAGATCACCCCGACCCGCAACGCGGCGACCAACATCAAGACCGAGATGACCGACTCCAAACGTCTGGCCATCGCGGCACCATTGGGCGCGGCCATTGCCGCGGGCGGCAGCGGCACACTGACGATTCCGGCCAGCGGTCAGCCGACCCTGACCACCAAGTTCGACGTCTACGACACAGCGACCACTACCACGATCCAGAACGGCCTGAAGACTTCGACGCCGGTCAAAATCGTATTTGGTGCGACCGGTGGTACGACTCAGACCTACCAAATGCTCGATGCCCAAGGCAACTCGCTCAGCAGCGGCACCATCGTGCCGGGCCAGAACAATACGCTGAGCCTGACCATTCCACTGGTCGACGCCACCGGTGCCGCGATCAATGATCCGGGACCGCCGATCGTGCAGCGCACTGTGTCGTTTGACATGACCGTGGCCGGCTCGCCTGGCAACGGTACCGCGATCAACGTTTCGCTCAGCCAGCCGGGTTCGCTGGACAATCGTAACGGCACCACACTGGCCGCCTTGCAGACCAAACAGACCGTGGACACCGGTTCGGCCAGTAACGGTATTTCCCTGAACGACGCCTACGGCAAACTGGTCGAAGGCGTCGGCGCCAAGGCTGCGCAAGGCAAGCTCGACAGTGCTGCCACTGAAGCAATTCTGGCCAACGCCAAGGGCGCTCGCGACTCGTTGTCCGGTGTCGACCTCGATGAGGAAACCGGCAACCTGGTCAAGTATCAGCAGTACTACACCGCGTCTTCGCAGATCATCAAGGCTGCGCAGGAAATCTTCAGCACACTGATCAACAGTCTTTAAGGAGTCGTAGCCCATGCGCATTTCTACCGCCCAGTTTTACGAGTCCTCTGCTGCCAACTATCAGAAGAACTTTTCCAACGTGGTCAAGAGCAGCGAAGAGGCCAGCAGCCTGGTTCGCGTGAATACCGCGGCGGATGATCCGGTCGGCGCTTCGCGTCTGCTGCAATTGGGTCAGCAGGCTTCGATGCTTGATCAGTACGAGGCCAACACCACCACTATCAAGGCCACCCTGGGGGCCACCGAAGCGGTGATGACCAGTATCGGCAACGTATTGCAGCGCGCCAAGGAATTGGCTGTCAGCTCCGGTAACGCCGGTTTCACGGATGCCGACCGTCAGGCCAATGCCTCGGAGCTGGGGCAGATCGAAGAGCAATTGCTGAGCCTGATGAACAGCCAGGACGAGAACGGCAAGTACATCTTCGCCGGCTCCAAGGGTGATACCGTGCCGTTCACACGCAACAACGACGGCACCTACAGCTACAACGGTGACCAGGTGACGCTTGACCTGGCGGTCGGCGACACCATGTCGATGGCCACCAACAGCACCGGTTGGGATGCGTTCCAGCAGGCGATCAACACCAGCCGCAGCCAGGTCACCATGACCGCACCGGCGGTGGATGACGGTCGCGTGACCCTGTCCAATGGCCAGGTGTCGTCGGGCGTTACCTACAACAGCAAGTTCCGCAGTGGCGAGCCGTATACCGTGGACTTCGTCAGCGGTACGCAGTTGAAGATCACTGACTCGGTCGGTAACGACGTGACTGCCGAAGCGAGCCAGGGTGGTGCATTCGATCCTGCCAGCAAGACCGGCCAGGCCGTCAGTTTCCGCGGGGTCGAGCTGACCCTGAATATCAATCTGAGCACCGGTGATACGGCGGCAACCGTGCTGCCCGGCCACACCTTTACCCTGGCGGCCAAACCAGACACCTTCACCGCAACCGCTAGCCCGAGCAACCCTTCGACGGCGCAGGTCACCGCCAGCAGCATCACCAATCCGGTGAATTACCACGCCAGTTTTCCTGGCGGTTCGGCGATCCTGAAGTTCACCAGTGCCACCGCCTTCGAACTGTACGCAGCGCCTTTGACGGCCAGCAGCAGGCCGGTGTCCACCGGGACCATGGCCGGCAGCGTCGCCACCGCATCGGGTGTGAGCTTTACTCTGAGCGGTGCGCCGGCTGCCAACGATCAGTTCAGCATTGCGGTCAATACTCACGAAACCCAGAACATTCTGGACACCGTGAGCCAGTTGAAAACCGCGCTGAATACGCCGACCAATGGCAACCCGATCGCCACTCAGAAACTGCAAGCGGCACTGGCTTCGGGTAATGCCAACCTGGCCAGCGGCATCGATCAGTTGTCCAGTGCCTTGAGTTCGGTAGGCGGTCGTGGCCAGGCTCTGGAAACCCAGAGCGATACCAACCAGAGCCTGAAACTGGCCAATTCCCAGACCCAATCCTCGATCCGCGATTCCGATCCGGCGGAGGTGATGACCCGTCTGACCTTGCAACAGACCATGTTGCAGGCCTCGCAACTGGCCTTCAGCAAAATTGCTCAGTTGGGCCTGTTCAACAAGGTCTGAGCCGGCGTCCGCCGAGCTGCCAACCGTCTTTTTCCAAGCGGTTCCGGGGCCTCTGCCTGAAAGGGCAGAGGCCCGCCGCTCGAGAGTTTCCCGCCGTGAATCAACGCCCCCTCGTCAGCATTGTCATCCCCGCCTTTAACCCGCGCTTCTTCAGTCAGGCATTGGAAAGTGCGCTCGCCCAGACCTATGAGCACGTCGAAATCGTCATCTGTGACGATTCGCCGGATGATGAAATTCGCGGCATTGTCGATGCTTTCGTTGAACCGGTTCACCCGATTCGCTACCTGCGTAATCCGCAACGTCTGGGGTTGCAGAAAAATGTGCTGCGCTGCGTGGAAGAAGCCCGTGGCGAATTGATCAAAGTGCTGTGCGATGACGACCGTCTGTTCGCACCGAGCGTTGCATTGCAGGCGCAGGTGCTGATTGACCACGCGGACGTGAATGTGGTGTTTGCCTTGCGAATGCTCAGCGATGCCGGCAACTTCATCCTGCCGCCACGGGTCGACAACTGCCGGTTTTCGCCGAACGACGCCTTGCTCAAGGGCGATGACATGTTGGCGATTTTCGAAGGCACACCGAAGAATTTCCTCGGCAATTTCAGTTCGACCCTGATGCGTCGCGCCGATGTGCTGGAGCTGTTGCCGGCCCTGATTCAGGAAGGCGCCGGTTTCGTCGCCATGCTCGATTTCGCCTTGTTTGTGTGCCTGATGCGTCGCGGTAACCTGGTGTCCCTGGGCACCGTGCTGAGTACCGAA
The DNA here is from genome assembly GCF_056406935.1 of Pseudomonas sp. P1_A1. Classification (NCBI taxonomy): domain Bacteria; kingdom Pseudomonadati; phylum Pseudomonadota; class Gammaproteobacteria; order Pseudomonadales; family Pseudomonadaceae; genus Pseudomonas; species Pseudomonas sp. P1_A1. Next base: position 147,066 of record NZ_JBFTZE010000010.1, read on the forward strand.
CGCCTGTACCCGGAGCGTTTGAGCAAAACCCCGGAGATGATCAAGGCTGCGGCGGTGGAGTGGAGCTGGCTTTCGCAGATGCTCGCGGCGCGCAGCGGTGAGTCGGCGCCGGCATCGGGGTGGGTGCGCTATATCGAACTGGCCAAAATCTCTGACCAGCCCCACGCCTGGGAAGAGTTGTGCGTGGTGCGCATTCTGGGCAACCGCAACACGGTGGTGACTGGCCGAGTGGGCGGGGAGAGCGAAAGTTACGCCGATTTCTACCGAGAATGGCTGGCGATCCGCAGGTTCTCCGATGTCGAGCAGCGGCTCATGCCGCACCGCCTCGACAGCTGGGCGTTTCGTCCGCAGATCGTGCCGATCGTGATCGACGGCACTGCTGACGGTGGGGCGCTCAAGACTACGTTGCAGAGCATTAGCCAGCAACTGTACGCGCCTCAGGCCGTACTGGTGCTGTCCGATGCCGTGTGTGCGACCGACGATCGTGTAGTGCAATTGCCGTTCCAGGCAGATTGGGCGCAACAGCTCAACGCCGTGGTACCGCAACTGGAAGGTGCCCACTGGTTTTATCTGCTGCATGCTGGCGACACCTTGCGCGAGTCGGCTCTGCTGATTCTGGCCGAACGCATTGCGGGTTCGGCGGGCATTCTCTGTGCTTATAGCGACGAGGGTGCGCTGATCGATGGTGAGTCGGTCGACCCGGTGTTCAAACCCGATTTCAACCTCGATCTGATGCGCGCCTATCCCTATGTTGGCCGAACCCTGGCCTTCGAGCGGCAGCGCTTCATGGCGCTGGGCGGTTTTGATTCGGCTCACGGTGAGCTGGCGCCGCACGATTTGATATGGCGTTTGGTGGAAGAGGCCGGGCCGCAAACCATCGAGCACATCGCCGAAATCCAGGTTGAGTCGAGTCAGTCTTTCGCCGCCTGGCTGTCGTTGCCCGAAGTGATCGAGAACAACGCCGGGATGGTTAGCGCACACCTGGATCGTATTGGTGTGGCGCACGCGATCCGGCAGGAAGGGTTGCCGTTGATCAACCGCATCGACTACCTCCATGGGGCGCGTCCGCTGGTATCGATCATCATCCAGACCGGCGATTCGCTGTACGCCTTACAGCGTTGCGTCGAAGGCTTGATCGAGCGTACGGCTTATAGCCAATACGAAATCCTGATCGTTGACAGCGGCACGGACGACCCGGCGATGCTCGATTGGCTGGAGGCGATGGCGCAGCTGGGTGCCGCGATGCTGCGAGTACTGCGTTACGCCGGTGACGCCAACGATGCGGCGATTCGCAACTTCGCTGCGAGCCTGGCTCATGGCGAGTACTTGCTACTGCTCAGCGCGCAAACAGTGATCTGCGACAGCGACTGGCTGGATGAATTGCTCAATCACGCCCAGCGCCCGGAAGTGGGGGTGGTCGGTGCTCGCATCCTAAACCCCGAAGGCTTGATCGTCAGTGCCGGGTTGATTCTTGGCCTGGCCGGGCCGGTCGGTTCACCGTTTCATGGCGAGGCGGCCGGTTCTCGCGGTTACATGCAGCGTTTGCACGTGACCCAGAACTGGAGCGCGGTGAGCAGTCACTGCCTGATGGTACGCAAGCAAGTATTCGATGAGCTCGAGCAGTTCGATGAGGCGACCTTCACCCAGGGGCTCAGCGACGTCGACTTGTGTTTGCGGGCGAGCAAGGATGGTTATCTGGTGGTCTGGACGCCTTACGCCAGTGTGGTGTGGGTGCCGCAAGATGTATCGCCGACGCCGCCTTTGACATTGGCGCTGCATGAGCATGAACAGGAAGTCTTCTATCGCAAATGGCTGCCGAAGATCGCCAAGGATCCGGCCTACAGCCCGGCGCTGAGCCTTGGGGTTTCCAGCTTCAGCCTGGAGCCGTCGCTGCGCAATAACTGGAACCCGTTCTGCACCCGAGCCTTGCCGCTGATTCTCGGTTTGCCTGTCAACAGTTCGGCTGTCGGGCATTATCGCGTCACGGGACCTTTGGCAGAGCTTGAAGCATCTGGCCGGGTCATTGCTCGGTGGGCTTATGAGTCGCCGTCGACAGTTGAGATCGAGCGCCTGTCCCCGGACACCATCATCCTGCAATGCCGTTACAGCGAAGGTGCTGTCAGTGACATTCTGCGGATGAAGAAATATTCCAGTGCATTGCGGATTTTCGAGCTTGACGATTACGTGGTCAGCGCGCCGAAGAAAAACACCCATGCGCGGAACAAACCGGTCAATACCGAACAGATGCTGCGCGAAGGCATTGCCTTGTGCGACCGTGTCGTGGTCACCACTCAACCACTGGCCGATGCGTTGTCGAGCATGCACAGCGAGATCCGCGTGGTGCCGAACATGCTATCGCCGGACCCATGGGCGACACTGACCAGCCGCCGCCGTACCTCCGGCAAGCCGCGGGTCGGCTGGGGTGGTGGCACCAGCCATACCGGTGACCTGGAGATCATTGCCGACGTGGTTCGCGAATTGGCGAACGAAGTGGAGTGGGTGTTTTTTGGCATGTGCCCGGACGAATTGCGCCCCTACATCCACGAGTTTCACTCAGCCATCAGCTTGCAGGGCTACCCGTTCAAACTGGCTAGTCTGAATCTCGATCTGGCGCTGGCACCGCTGGAATTCCATATCTTCAACGACTGCAAAAGCAACCTGCGCTTGCTGGAATACGGCGCCTGCGGATATCCGGTGATCTGCACCGACACTGAGGCCTACCGCGGCCACTTGCCGTGCACCAAGGTTTATAGCAACAGCACAGACGAATGGCTTCAGGCGATCCGCATGCACCTGGCCGATCCGGAAGCGAGTTACCGCATGGGCGATGAGCTGCGTGAAGCGGTGCATCGGGATTTCATGTTGCGTGGCGACAACCTGAACCACTGGTTGTGGGGCTGGTTACCGGATTGATTGGCTTCGACCCATCCCTTGAAAACAGGCGACTTTACGTCGCCTGTTTTTGTTTTATTTCAAGGTGTTTTTTCTTCTCCAGTTCGAGTTGGACCTGCCGAAAGCATCGGGATAAACATTTATTGAAATGAGGATGTGACGTCGCTCGTCGGGCGCCGTTTTCTGTAGGTATCTGGTTCAACAACATGGCAAGGAAGAAGTCGAAATGGCAGTGATGAACGGGACAAACGGCGTGGATACGCGTTTGCCATGTTTGGATGATCCCGGAGTTCAATGCCCTCACTCTCAATCTTGAATCCGGATTGAACGCTAGCTACACCGCTGAAGGGGATGGCTCCGGTTGCTGTTGACCGGACTCAGCCCCTTTTTCATGTCTGATAACGCCGACGACGCGGGGCCCGCCGAGCTGGCGCGTTTCCTGCAAGCCCCCCCTCATATCGCCATAAAACGAGCGCTTGCGGCCGGTACGCCAGCGCCTGACACGGCAGAGCGTATTAGCCAGACAGCCCGCAGAAGCTTGAAATAGCTTGGCCGAGCTCTGTGAAGAACAAGAGGGGAGACGATGAAGGCAGTAATTCTGGCGGGTGGCCTGGGCACGCGCATCAGCGAAGAGTCGCACCTAAAGCCCAAGCCAATGATCGAGATCGGCGGCAAGCCAATTCTTTGGCACATCATGAAACAGTACTCCGCCCACGGGATTCATGACTTCGTGATCTGCCTTGGCTACAAGGGCTATGCGATCAAGGACTTTTTCGCCAACTACTTCCTGCACACCTCCGACGTCACCTTCGACATGCGCAACAACCGCATGGACGTGCACCAGAACTACAGCGAGCCGTGGAGCGTCACCCTCATCGACACCGGCGAGGAAACCATGACCGGTGGCCGCTTGCTGCGCGCCGGCCGTTACCTCAAGGATGAAGAGGCGTTCTGCTTCACCTATGGCGATGGCGTCTCCGATATCAATATCCGTCAACTGGTGGACTACCACAGCGTCCACGGTCGTCTGGCGACCGTCACCGCCGTACAACCGCCGGGCCGTTACGGCGCCCTGGAGCGTCACGGCGATCAGGTACTTGGTTTCACCGAGAAGCCCCGTGGCGACGGCGGCTGGATCAATGGCGGCTTCTTCGTGCTGTCGCCGAAAGTGCTGTCGTACATCGGCGGTGACGAGACCACTTGGGAAGCCGAGCCGTTGACCCGGCTGGCCCAGGACGAACAGTTGAAGGCTTTCGAACACGAAGGCTTCTGGCACCCGATGGACACCCTGCGCGACAAGAACCACCTCGAAGCGCTGTGGCAGAGCGGGGAGGCCCCATGGAAGCAATGGGCCTGAGTCCGGAGTTCTGGCGTGGCAAACGGGTGCTGCTGACCGGCCACACCGGTTTCAAGGGCAGCTGGTTGACGTTGTGGCTGCAAAGCCTCGGGGCCGAGGTCAGCGGGTTTTCGCTCGATCCGTCCACCGAGCCGAGCCTGTTCGAACTGGCGCGGGTACATGAGGGCATCAACGATCAGCGCGGTGATCTGCGTGATCTGGGCGCCTTGCTGGAACTGATCGCCGAAACCCAGCCGGAAATCGTCCTGCACCTGGCGGCCCAACCGCTGGTGCGCGAAGGCTATCGCGATCCGCTCGGCACCTATTCCAGCAACGTCATGGGCACGCTCAATCTGCTCGAAGCGATCCGCCAGGTCGGCGGCGTGCGTGCCTGTGTGTTAGTGACCACCGACAAGGTCTACGCCAACAAGGAATGGCTGTGGCCGTACCGCGAAGACGAAGCCTTGGGCGGTCACGATCCTTACAGCAGCAGCAAGGCTTGCTGCGAATTGTTGGCGCAGTCTTACGCCGCATCGTTTTTCCCGGCCGACAAGTACGCCGAGCATGGCTTGGCGTTGGCCACCGCGCGGGCCGGCAACGTGTTGGGCGGTGGCGACTTCGCGCCGGAACGCCTGATTCCCGATGTGCTCAAGGCCTGGTCGGCCGACCAGCCGGTAACCCTGCGCTACCCGCAAGCCGTGCGCCCCTGGCAGCACGCTCTTGAACCTTTGGCGGGTTACCTGCAACTCGCCGCAGGTCTCTATGAGCAAGGCCCTCAGTTTGCCGGCGCGTGGAACTTTGGCCCGAGCGAAGCGGACATGTGCAGCGTCGGCGAAGTGGTCGAGTTGCTTGCCAGCCGCTGGCCGCAAGCACGCGGATTGCGCATCGAACCGAGTGATTTGCATGAGGCCGGGCTGCTGCGCCTGGACAGCAGTCGCGCCCGTCAACGGTTGGCCTGGCAACCGCGCTGGTCGTTGCAGCAGTGCCTGACCCAGACCCTCGATTGGCACCTGGCGTGGCAGAACGGTGATGACATGCGTGAAGTCACCCTGAACCAGTTGAACCTGTACCGAGGCGCGTTGTGAGCGAGTTTCTGTTGAAAGCCTTGCCGCTGGCCGGTCTGTTCAGCGTGCAGCACAAACGCTTCGAAGATGATCGCGGGCATTTCGCCCGGCTGTTTTGTGAAGGCAGCCTGAGCGCTTTCGGCCAGCCGTTTCATATCCGCCAGATCAACCATTCCTGCACCCGTGAGCGGGGCAGTGTGCGCGGTCTGCATTATCAAAATTCCAATGCGCCGGAAGCCAAGTTGATTACCTGCCTGCGCGGCGAGGTCTGGGATGTGGCGGTGGACTTGCGCCCCGATTCCGAAACCTTTCTGCACTGGCACGCCGAGCACCTGAAGGCCGGTGACGGTCGCAGCTTGCTGATCCCGGCCGGGTTCGCCCACGGTTTCCAGACCCTGACCGATGACGCCGAATTGCTCTACCTGCACAGCGCTGATTACACGCCTGCGCACGAGGGCGGGTTGTCGGTGAACGATCCACGGCTGGCGATTGCCTGGCCGTTGCCTGTCAATAATCTGTCGGCCAGGGATTCCAGCCATCCCTTGATCGATGAACACTTCGCTGGAGTGCGTCTATGAACTGCCGTGGTTGCGGTACTCCTCTGGCCTTGCCGCTGATCGATCTCGGCACCTCGCCGCCATCCAACGCCTATGTGCACGCCGATCGTCTGGAACAAGCCGAGCAATGGGTACCATTGAAGGTCGCGGTGTGTCAGCAGTGCTGGCTGGTGCAGACCGAGGATTACACCAGTGCCGACAGCCTGTTCGACGCCGAGTATGCGTATTTCAGTTCGTTCTCCAGCACCTGGCTGGCCCATGCCGAGCGCTATGTAGCCGAGATGGTCGAACGCGTCGGCCTGACTGCCGACAGCCGCGTGGTGGAAATCGCCGCCAATGACGGTTACCTGTTGCAGTACGTCGCCGGGCGCGGCATCCCTTGCCTGGGCGTTGAGCCAACCCGCAGCACCGCGCAAGCGGCGCGGGAAAAAGGCCTGGAGATTCGCGAACTGTTTTTTGGTCGCGACACCGCTGCGCAGCTGAAAAACGAAGGTTGGGCTGCCGACCTGATGGCCGCCAACAACGTGCTGGCCCACGTCCCGGACATCAATGATTTTCTCGGTGGTTTTGCCGCCTTGCTCAAGCCGACGGGTGTGGCGACGTTCGAGTTTCCACAACTGCTGACGCTGATGGCCGGGCAGCAGTTCGACACGCTGTATCACGAGCACTATTCCTACCTGTCCCTGACCGCCGTGCAGACCTTGTGCGAGCGCAATGGCCTGGAAGTATTCGACGTCGGCCAGTTGTCGACCCATGGCGGTTCGTTGCGGGTGTTCGTCCAGCGGGCCGACGGTGTTCGCCGTGAGGTAGAGCCAGCCGTTCAACAGCAGTTGCAGGCCGAGCTTGCAGCGGGAGTGAAAACCCCCGAGTACTACGCGACCCTGGCGCCAGCGGCCGAGGGCATCAAGCACGAACTGCTGCGTTTCCTGTTGCAGGCCAAGGCCGACGGCAAGCGTGTGGTCGGTTATGGCGCGGCGGCCAAGGGCAACACCTTGCTCAACTACGCCGGAGTCAAACCGGACCTGTTGGCCTGGGTGGCCGATGCGAATCCGCACAAGCAGGGCAAGTACTTGCCGGGCAGTCGCATTCCGATCGTTTCGCCGGCGCAGATCGATCTGGAAAAGCCGGATTACATCCTGGTATTGCCGTGGAATTTGCTGCACGAAGTCAGTCAGCAACTGGCCCAGGTGCGTCAGTGGGATGGCCGTTTCGTGATCGCCGTGCCTGAGTTGACCGTACTGTGAAGGTGCTGGTCACCGGTGCCACCGGGTTCGTCGGCCGACATCTGGTCGCGGCTTTGCTCGCCCGTGGCTGCGAGGTGCGGGCCGTGGCGCGTAACGCCGAGGCCGCCGCGCAATTACCGTGGATCAACGCCGTGGAGTTCGTGGCCGCGGATGTTCATGCCGCCGACCTGGACTTCGCCGCGCTGACCGATGGCGTCGATGCCTTGGCGCATCTCGCCTGGCCGGGGTTGCCGAATTATCAGGCGCTGTTTCACTTCGAGCACAACTTGATGGCCGATTACCGGTTCATCAAGGGCGCGGTCGAGGCGGGCGTGTCGCAGGTGTTGGTCACCGGCACCTGTTTCGAATACGGTCAGCAGAGTGGGCCGCTCAGCGAGCAGACCGAGGCGCGCCCGAGTAACCCTTACGGGTTGGCCAAGAACACCTTGCGTCTGTTCCTCGAAAACCTGCAGCGCCAACAGCCCTTCACCCTGCAATGGGCACGGCTGTTTTACCTGCACGGTGTCGGGCAAAACCCCAACAGTTTACTGGCGGCACTGGACCGGGCAATCGACGCCGGGGACGACAGCTTCAACATGTCGGCCGGCGAGCAGTTGCGCGATTACCTGGCGATCGACGCGGCCGCCGATTACCTCGCCGCGATCCTGCAACAGCGCGACTTCGACGGCGTGATCAATTGTTCCAGCGGCCAACCGGTATCGGTCAGGGTGTTGGTCGAGCAGCGGTTGCGCGAACGCGGCGCCTCGATTCGTTTGAACCTGGGCCATTACCCATACCCGACCCATGAGCCGATGGCGTTCTGGGGCGTGGCGGACCGTTTGCAACAGCTACTGGGAGCAGAGCATGAGGCATGAGTTGTATCGGGTCGCCGACCTGCCGGTGTTGCAGAACCGTACCTTTGCCGACCCGGAGTCGGCCAGGGCTTCGGCCAGCGCCGACATGCTGTTGGTGCAGGACGAGACGAGCGGGCTGATCTTCAATCAGGCCTTCGACGCCGACAAGCTCAGCTACGACGCTGACTATCAGAACGAGCAGGCGCATTCAGGCCAGTTCCAGAAGCACTTGAGCGATGTCGAAGGGATCATTGCCCGTCACTTCAAGGGGCAGGAACTGATCGAAGTCGGCTGCGGCAAAGGCTACTTTCTTGAGCTGCTCAAAGGCCTGGGCTACGCCATCACCGGCATCGACCCGGCCTACGAAGGCGACAACGCCGACGTGATCAAGGCGCCGTTCACCCGCGGCCTGGGGCTGTCGGCGGACGCTATCGTGCTGCGGCATGTGCTGGAGCATATCCAGGACCCGGTGAGTTTTCTCGCCGAGATGGCCGAGGCCAATCAGGGCGGGCAGATCTACATCGAAGTGCCGTGCTTCGACTGGATTCTTGAGCACCGCGCCTGGTTCGACCTGTTCTACGAGCACGTCAATTATTTCCGCCTCGATGACCTGCGCCGGATGTTCGGCACCGTGCACGAGGCCGGTCACCTGTTCGGTGGCCAATACCTGTACATCGTCGCCGACCTGGCCACGCTGCGCCTGACGCCGGAACAACCGGTGCCGCGCCTGGCATTGCCGGACGGTTTCACCAGCAGCCTTGAGCGTGCGGTGCAGATCATTCAAGCGGCGCCCGAGCAAGGTTCGGCGATCTGGGGTGCCTCGTCCAAAGGCGTGATTTATTCGCTGTTCCTGCAACGCGCGGGTGTGGCGGTGGATCGCGTGGTGGATATCAACCCGGCCAAACAGGGCCGTTATCTGCCCCTGAGTGGCGTGCGGGTGTCTTCGCCGCAAGAGGCCATGGATGCCTTGCCCGAAGGCGCCAATCTGTTTGTGATGAACTCCAACTACCTCGAAGAAATCAAGCGGATGACCGGTGGACGCTACGTCTATCACGCCGTCGACAGCGCTTCGTTCCAGTGACTATTGAGATTCTAAAATGACCGACAACACCATCAATAAAGCCTTCGAAGCCGAATGCCGGGAACAAATCGCCCAGCAGGGTGACGACCAGAAACTCACCGGCCTGGCCCGGGATTTCTTCAACGAGTCGGCCAAGCACAAGTACAGCTACCACTTCTCGTGGATGGGCCGTCCGATCATCCAGCTGCCGCAAGACATGATGGCGATGCAGGAAATCATCTGGCAGGTCAAACCGGATCTGGTCATCGAGTGCGGCATTGCCCACGGCGGCTCGATCATCTACTACGCCTCCTTGCTGGAGCTGCAAGGCCACGGCGAAGTGCTGGGTATCGACCTCGACATCCGGGCACACAACCGCGAAGCCATCGAGAGCCACCCGATGAGCAAGCGCATTTCGATGATCGAAGGTTCGAGCATCGACCCGGCCATCGCCGCCCAAGTGCGTGCTGCTGCTGAAGGCAAGAAAGTCATTCTGGTGCTCGATTCCAATCACACCCACGATCATGTGCTGGAAGAGTTGCGCCTGTACGCACCACTGGTGTCGGTGGACAGCTACTGCGTGGTCATGGACACCGTGGTCGAAGACATGCCAGCCGATTTCTTCCCGGATCGTCCATGGGGCCCGGGCGATAACCCGAAAACTGCGGTGTGGAAGTACCTGGAAGAGAACAAGGACTTCGAGATCGACCAGCAGATGCAAAACAAACTGCTGATCACCGTGGCGCCGGACGGCTATCTGCGTCGCGTTCGTTAATCAAAAACAGCTTCAGGTACTTGGCGATCGGCCGGTTGTGGGGATAGGAAAATGCAGGTTCAAAGCAGCACTCAAACCAACGTGACACCGCTGAACGAGCTGTTCACGGTGGTGGTCATCACCCACAACCGCAGGGCGTTCCTGCGACGCACCTTGCAGTACTACAGCCGCTATCCCGCCAAGGTGCTTGTACTGGACTCTTCCGCGCAGTGCGATGAGGGCATTGCGACCGATTTCCCGTCGGCCGATTATCACCATTTGCCGCAGTACACCTATAAAGGCCTGCAGGACAAACTGACCTATGGTGTCAATCAGGTCACTACACCTTATATGGTATTCGCCGCCGACGATGACTTCCTGATTCATGACGCGCTGACCGCATCGGTCGAATTTCTGCATGCCAATCCTGACTATGGCCTGTGCCATGGCTACGGGATGATGTACCTGACCCGTGCTGCCGAGGTGACCTACTACCGCCGCGACAAGCGGGTGCAGGAAGACTACAACTCGCCGCAACCTGAAACACGGGTCATGGAATTCATGGGCCAGTTCTTGCCCCCGTTCTATGCCGTGACCCGTACTGACCTCCTGCAGCAGTGGTACAACCAGTTGCCGGCCGGTACCAGTTTCGAGTGGCAGGAGGTCGGCCATACGTTTTACCTGCTGGCCTGTGCCAAGGCGCGGATCCTGCCGATTCCTTTTGCTGTGCGCGAGGTGAATTACGGCAACTCGGATCACAACACCAACGTGTTGACCGTCCTGGCGTATCAGGATGCGAAATCCGTTGCCGAGCGCGAGCAGTTTGCCGAGTTTCTGGCTTCGATTCCGACGCAACTCAGCGATCAGGATTCGAATGCGGTCAAACAGATTGCGCTGAACAGTTTCACCGAGATGGCTCAGTGCTTGCTCGAAGGTCGCTCGCTCACAGGCACACCAATCTTTCGTTCCGCCTGGGTTGAGCCAGGAAAGGAGCCGGTCCGCTCATTTGCACCCGAGCAGTTTGTCGAGATGCCGTTTTACAACAAGCCGATGTTCGATCTGCTGACCGAGTTCGAGTTTTTGCTGCACGCCATGCCGGCTGGCCGGGTGCAGCTTCAGGAACTGGAAGGAGTGCTGCTCAAGCAGCGTGAACTGATGCGCGTCCACCCCAACGACAACGAGCGCACTCTTCGTGCGCGGCTCTGGGAGGCGCTCACGCTGAACATGTTCAACCGCGAGGTGGTCAAGCGCCTGGCTAAGTCGCTGCTGGACACAGAAGAGCATGAAGAAGGGCTCAAATTGCAGGCTTGGCTGGATCGCTTGAGTTCCGTGCCAGGGCAGGAAGACCGCAAGTTGTTCGAAAACATGCCGTCCGGGCGTCTGCTCGAATGGCTGGAAGCGCGGAGTCCGGATGTCGCGCAGCTGCCGGCTATTTCCCAACATCTGGCCAGCCACAACGGTGGTCCGCAATTCGGCATCCTGCTGCTGGATCTGGACGCCGACATGGTCAAGCTTCAGGCGACCTTCGACAGTCTGGTCAGCAGCCACTGCAAGGCGTTTAAGGTGGTGGTATTCACCACCGGCGATTTGCCGGCCACTACCAGCGTTCGCGACACAGTACACTTCGTTAAGGTCAGCGCGACCAACTATGTGGAACGCATCAACCAGACGGTTACCCAGTCCACCGCCGACTGGCTGTTGCTGGCCGAAGCCGGTGACGAGTTCACCGCCAGCGGTCTGCTGCGTGCCAGTCTCGAGCTGATCGGCGCCGAAGGCGTGCGCGCTGTGGCGATGGACGAAGTCCAGCGCCAGCCGAGCGGAGTACTGGCGGATGTGTTCCGTCCCGGGGTCAACCTCGATCTACTGCAAACCGTGCCTTCACTAATGGCGCGGCACTGGTTGATCCAGCGCGATGTGTTGGTTCAAGCCAAGGGTTTCTCCAGTGAGTACACCGAGGCGCTGGAATTCGATTTGCTGTTGCGTCTGATCGAAGACGGCGGGCTGAGAGGCCTGGCGCATCTGGCCGAGCCACTGCTGATCTGCAACGCAGCGCCTGCGCAGGAAAATACCCATGAGCGTCAAGTGCTGACCCGTCATCTGGCCAACCGTGGCTACCGCGCCCAGGTCGGCTCGGCGTTGCCACAGACCTGGAAGATCGACTATCAACATGGCGAACGGCCGATGGTGTCGATCATCCTCCACAGTCAGGACAACCTTGAGCAGCTGCAATCAGCGTTGGTCAGCCTGCTGCAGCGTACTCGCTATCAACGTCATGAAGTGTTGATTGTCGACAACCACAGCCAATCGCCAGAATTGGCCGAATGGCTGAGCAGCCTGGAAGGCAAGGGCGAGCGGATTCGTGTATTGCGCAGTGGGCAGCGGCTGAGTAATTCGGCGCTGTACAACCTCGCCAGCCGTGAGGGCAAAGGCGAGTACCTGGTGCTGTTTTCTGCCGAAGCCGAGGTGGTCAGCGCCAACTGGCTCGATAGCCTGCTCAATCAGGCCCAGCGTCCGGAAGTCGGGATTGTCGGGGCCAAATTGGTAGATGGCCGTGGTGTCACCACCCAGGGCGGGTTGATTTTGGGCCTCAACGGTCTGATCGGTTCGGTGTTTGTCGGTGAAAGCAAAGACACCAAGGGCTATCTGTTTGGTAATCAGGTCGAGCAAAACTACTCTGCGGTGTCCGGCGCCTGCCTGATGATTCGCAAGGAGCTGTTCGAAGGCGTTGGCTGTCTGGATGAAGAGCATTTCGACACAGCGTATGCCGATATCGACCTGTGCCTGAAAATCGCCGATGCCGGGTACCTGACGGTATGGTGCCCACAGGCGCAGATCCGTCACCCGGGTGTGCTGGCGGACGACCCACAATCAGCCGCTGCCCTGCGAGACAAATGGCAGGCACGCTTCGCCCAGGACGTCGCCTACAACCAGAACCTGGCCTTGACCGGCAAGGGCTTTACTCTCGGCGAACCGACCAGTGTGAACTGGGCGCAGTTGCTCGCATAAGCCTGGCTGACAGGTAAAAGGACTCAAGGCATGTTCAACGGTAAATCGATTTTCATCTCGGGCGGCACCGGCTCGTTCGGGCGCAATTTCATCCGCCGGTTGCTGGAGCAATACCAGCCCAAGCGGGTGGTGGTGTTTTCCCGCGATGAGCTCAAACAGTACGAGATGCAGCAGACGTTCAACGCGCCGTGCATGCGTTACTTCATTGGTGATGTGCGTGACGCCGACCGTTTGCGCCAGGCCATGCGCGGTATCGATTACGTGGTGCACGCCGCGGCGCTGAAGCAAGTGCCGGCGGCGGAATACAACCCCACCGAATGCATCCGCACCAACGTCAACGGCGCGGAAAACATCATTGCCGCGGCCATCGACAACGGCGTGAAAAAAGTCGTCGCGCTGTCCACCGACAAGGCCGCCAGCCCGATCAATCTGTACGGCGCGACCAAGTTGCTGTCGGACAAACTGTTCGTGGCCGCCAACAACATTGCCGGCGAACAGCAAACCCGGTTTGCCGTGGTGCGTTATGGCAACGTTGCCGGCTCACGGGGTTCGGTGGTGCCGTTCTTCAGCAAACTGATTGCCGAGGGCGCCAAAGAGCTGCCGATCACCGATGAGCGCATGACGCGGTTCTGGATCACCCTCGATCACGGCGTGAAGTTTGTGCTCGACAGCTTCGCCCGCATGCACGGCGGTGAAGTGTTTGTGCCGAAGATTCCGTCGATTCGCATCGTCGATCTGGCGCAGGGCATGGCTGACCATTTGCCGCACAAACACGTCGGCATTCGTCCGGGGGAAAAACTTCATGAGTTGATGGTGCCGCTGGATGACGCGCGCATGACCCTGGAGTTCGATGATCACTACACCATTCAGCCGTCGATCCGCTTCACCAGTGTCGACGTGGATTTTGCCGTGGACAAACTGGGGGAGCAGGGCCGGCCGGTGAGCGAAGACTTCGAGTACCGCTCCGACACCAACCCGCACTTCCTGTCGGTCGGCCAGATCGCTGACCTGCACGCGGAGTTGTCGGCATGATTCCCTACGGTCGGCAAAGCCTCGATCAGGCGGACATCGATGCGGTGGTCGCCGTGTTGCAGTCCGACTGGCTGACCCAAGGGCCGACCATCGAGCGTTTCGAACAGGCCATGGCCGAGCGTTGCCAGGCCGATTTCGCGGTGGCGGTGTGCAATGCCACGGCGGCGTTGCACATTGCCTGCCTCGCGGCGGGCCTGGGGCCGGGCGATCGGTTGTGGACCACGCCGAACACCTTTCTGGCCTCGGCCAACTGCGGTCGCTACTGCGGCGCCGACGTCGATTTTGTCGACATTGACCCGCTGACCTGGAACCTCGATGCCTACGCCTTGGCGTCGAAGTTGGAAATCGCCGAGCGCGACGGCAAGCTGCCGAAAGTGCTGGTGGCGGTAGCGTTCTCCGGGCAGAGCTGCGATATGCGCATGATCGCCGAACTGGCCGAGCGTTACGGTTTCACGGTGATCGAGGATGCCTCCCACGCGGTCGGCGCGTCCTATGCCGGGCGCCCAGTGGGTTGCGGTGAATTCGCGGCAATGACCGTGTTCAGTTTCCATCCAGTGAAGATCATCACCAGTGCCGAAGGCGGCATGGTGCTGACCAATCGCCCGGAACTGGCCGAGCGCTTGCAACGCCTGCGCAACCACGGCATGACCCGTGACCCCGAGCAGATGACCGAACCCAGCCACGGCCCCTGGTACTACCAGCAAGTGGAGCTGGGCTTCAATTACCGGATCACCGACCTGCAAGCGGCACTCGGTCTGTCACAGCTGAACAAGCTCGATGGCTTTATCGAGCGTCGACGCGAACTGGCGGCGCGTTACGACCGGTTGCTGGCGTACTTGCCGCTGACCTTGCCCAGTACGCAGCCTGAAGCCGAATCGGCGTGGCATCTGTACGTGGTGCGCTTGCAGACGGAGCGGATCAACCTCAGTCATCGACAGGTGTTCGAAGGCTTGCGAGCGGCCGGTGTCGGGGTGAATCTGCACTATATTCCCGTGCACTTGCAGCCATACTATCGCGACCTGGGTTTTGCCGAGGGTGATTTCCCCCAGGCCGAACGTTATTACGCCGAGGCCATCAGCCTGCCGCTGTTTCCTCTGCTGAGCGATGAACAACAGGACTATGTGGTCGAGCAATTGCGACGACTGATCCTTGAGGAGTAGTGACTCTTGAGCTGTGTTGCGATCATTCCGGCCCGCGGTGGCAGCAAGCGAATCCCGCGCAAGAACCTCAAGCCGTTCGACGGCGTGCCGATGATCGTCCGTTCGATTCGCACGGCGCTGGAATCAGAGCTGTTCGATCAGGTGATCGTCAGTACCGACGATGAGGAAATCGCCGACGTCGCACGAGCCAATGGCGCTCAGGTGCCGTTCATGCGGCCTGCGGCACTGGCTGACGATTTCACCGGGACTGCGGCGGTGATCGTGCATGCCTTGAATCAATTGCCGCCGTTCGACCATACCTGCTGCGTCTATGCGACGGCACCATTGCTGCAGGCGCGTTATCTGCGTCAGGGGCATGAGTTGCTGGTGCAGCACCCGGACAAATCTTTCGCGTTTTCAGTCACCGGTTTTGGTTTCCCGGTGCAGCGGGCCTTGACCCTCGACGCGCAGGGCGCCCTGACCTCGCTCTATCCGGAGTTTCGCGACACCCGTTCCCAGGACTTGCCCGAAGCCTTTCAAGACGCCGGCCAGTTCTACTGGGGACGCAGCGAGGCCTGGTTGCGTGGTGATGCGCTGTTCTCCCCGGCGAGCCTGCCGGTGATTCTGCCGCGCTACCTGGTACAGGATATCGACACCCTTGAAGACTGGAAACGCGCCGAATACCTTTACGCCGCATTGAAGGCTGGTGGTGAGTTGCAATGAGGGTACTGATCCGCGCTGACGCGTCGCCAACCATTGGCAGCGGCCATATTGCCCGCTGCCTGACCCTGGCCAGGGTGTTGCGCAAGCAGGGCACGCACGTTGCCTTCGCCTGTCGTCTGCTGCCGGGGCATCGACTGGACAGCCTGGCCAGCGAGGGCTTCGAGACCTTCGCGCTGCCGGCGCGCTACCCCGATGAAGATCCGCAGCAGGCCATCGAGTCGATGCTGCCGTGGCAGGCGGACATCGCCGCGCTGGCGCAAGCCCTGGAAAACCATCCGGCTTTCGACTGGATCATCGTCGACCACTATGGCCTCGATCATCACTGGCAGACCGCGGCCCGTCGCTGGGCACCGAGGATCGCGGCGGTGGATGACCTGGCAACTCGGCAGTACCGCGTCGATCTGCTGCTCAATCAAAATCTGTCGGGCACCCCAGAGGCTTATGCCTCGCTGCTGACGCCCGACTGCCAGACCTTGCTCGGTCCACGTTTTGCGATGTTGCGCGATGAGTTCTGCTGCCCGGCGGTCGAGATCAAGCCTCGGGCCAGGCGAGTATTGGTGAACTTCGGCGGCTTCGATGTGGCCATGCAGACCCACCACGCGATGTTGGCGCTGGCGGACCTTCATGAGCTGGAGGTCGATTTCGTGGCGGGTGCCGACAACCCGTCCTGGGAGCAGATGCAGGCGCTGGCGGCGTATCGTCCGAACTGGCGCCTGCACAGTTTTGTCAGCGACTTCTACCGGCTGATGACCGAGGCTGACCTGTTTGTCGGCGCTGGTGGCGGCACCAGTTGGGAGCGGGCGGCCATGGGGCTGCCGACGATCTGCATTGCGGTCTCGAATAATCAGCAGGCCAACGGCGAGGTGATGGCGACCTCGGGCGCTCATGTGTTCCTGGGCGACCGCGAGCATGTCAGCGTCGAGCAGTTGCGCCAAGCCATCGGTTTTGTCGTAGGCAATCAAGGTTTTCGTCAAAGTATGGCCGAACGCTCACGGCAGTTGGTCGATGGCCGTGGCGCGCAGCGGGTGGCGGCAGCACTGGCGGGAGCGGTACTGCAGGTGCGTCGAGCCGATCCGGACGATGCGCAATTGTTGTTCGAGGGACGTAATGCCGAGGCGGTACGGCGCTGGTCGCTGGACACCCACGCCATCGATTGGCAGCGGCATCAGGTCTGGTTGGCCGCGAGCCTGAACAACCCTCAGCGACTGCTGTTGATTGCCGAGGCGGATGACGGCCCGGTCGGTATGCTGCGCTATGACCTTGACGGTACTCGGGCCGAGGTCTCGATCTATCTGTTCGAAGGCCGATTCGGCCTGGGCTGGGGCAGGGCGCTGCTGGCGCGGGGCGAAGCGTTCGTCACGGCGCATTGGCCACAACTTGAGGCCATCACCGCTCAGGTGCTGCCGGCCAATCAGCCATCGCTGAAGGTTTTCCGCGAGGGTGGTTTTACTCAGAGTGCTTGCGCGTTCACGCGCGTGTTGAAGGATCCAGAACAATGACCAGTTTCAAGATCGGCAACCGCTCGATCGGTGCCGATGCGCCACCGTTCATCATTGCCGAGATGAGCGGCAACCATAACCAGTCGCTGGACATGGCGATAAAAATCGTCGAAGCCGCGGCCAAGGCCGGCGCCCATGCCTTGAAGCTGCAAACCTACACCGCCGAGACCATGACCCTGGACTTGTCCGAAGGCGAGTTCTTCATCAAGGACCCCAACAGCCTGTGGGCCGGTTCTTCGCTGTATGCGCTGTACGAAAAGGCCCACACGCCGTGGGAATGGCACGCGCCGATTTTCGCCCGGGCCAAAGAGCTGGGCATGCTGGCGTTTTCCACACCGTTCGATGACACCGCGGTGGACTTCCTCGAAAGCCTCGATGTGCCGGCCTACAAGATCGCCAGCTTCGAGAACACTGATCTGCCGTTGATTCGTCGGGTTGCGGCCACCGGCAAGCCGCTGATCATTTCCACCGGCATGGCCAGCATCGCTGAGCTCGATGAAACCGTGCGAGCCGCCCGAGAGGCCGGTTGCAAGGACCTGGTGTTGCTCAAGTGCACCAGCACTTACCCGGCGACGCCTGCCAACAGCAACGTGCGCACGATTCCTCATCTGCGTGAGTTGTTTGGCTGTGAAGTCGGTTTGTCCGACCATTCGATGGGCGTCGGGGTGTCTGTCGCCGCCGTAGCGCTGGGGGCGACAGTGGTGGAAAAACACTTCACCCTCGACCGTGCCGCCGGAGGCGTGGATGCCAGTTTCTCCCTGGAACCGGCCGAACTCGCCAGCCTGGTGGTCGAAACCGAGCGCGCCTGGCAGGCCATGGGCCAGGTGCATTACGGCGTGACTGACGCCGAGCGCAAGTCCCTGGTGTACCGCCGGTCGCTGTATGTCACCCAGGACATGATCGCCGGTGAGCCTTTTACCGCCGCCAATCTGCGGGCCATCCGTCCGGGTCTGGGGCTGGCCCCGAAACACGCTGAAACCCTTCTGGGCCGCCGTGCCCGCCAGGCCATCAAGCGCGGAACGCCGCTGGATTGGTCGCTGGTCGAATAACCGCTTGTGGGGCTGATTCGGCAAAATAGCGTGACCTGCGAGTCATTACGCGCATCTTCACTGTATTGTATAAATAGGGAAGAGGGCGCCTGGCCTGCTTTTGGCTCTGTGATGGCCTTTTACTCTTCCCTCTGTCACCTCGTTGAGGGCGACGTTATTCGTTGTTTGTCGGCGCCCCTCGATTCCTTGCGAGCGGTGGTATTGGGCTGTTTATTATTGGGAAGCCGTAATGATTGGCATAAAGAGCATTGCGAGCTACGTTCCTGTAGCCGGCGTGGACAATTACGCACAAGGTGCAAAATTCGAGAAGGATGAAGAGTTCATCCTGGGCAAGATCGGTTCGGCTTTCCTGCCGCGCAAAGACGCCGGGCAAGAAACCTCGGACCTGTGTGTCGAAGCAGTCAACGCGCTGTTTGCCAACAACCCTGAATTGAAGCGTGAAGCCATCGACGTGCTGATCGTCGTGACCCAGAACGGCGACGAAGAAGGTCTGCCGCACACCGCCGCCATCGTTCAGGACAAGCTGGGCCTGCCGACCACCGTGGCTGCGTTCGATATCTCCCTGGGCTGCTCCGGTTACGTCTACGGCATCTACGCCATCAAGGGCTTCATGGAAGCCGCAGGCCTGAAGAATGGCTTGCTGGTGACCGCCGATCCGTATTCGAAGATCGTCGACCCGGAAGATCGCAACACCACCATGTTGTTCGGCGATGCCGCCACCGCCACCTGGATGGGCGAAGACGCTCCATGGCAGTTGGGCAAGGCCAAGTTCGGCACCGACGGTTCCGGTGCGCCGCACCTGAAGGTCACCGATGGCGTGTTCTTCATGAATGGCCGTCAAGTCTTCAACTTCGCGCTGCTCAAAGTCCCTGCGCATTTGCACGAGCTGCTGGGCGACTCGGGCCTGACGGCCGACGATATCGATGCCTTCTGCATCCACCAGGGCAGTGCGGCGATTGTCGATGCCGTGGCGCGACGCTTCGAGGGCGAACCCGAGAAGTTCCTCAAGGACATGGTCGAGACCGGTAACACCGTGTCGTCGAGCATTCCATTACTGCTGGAAAAACACGTGCTCGATTCCAAGTGGAAGCGTGTGGCGCTCAGCGGTTTTGGTGTTGGTTTGTCTTGGGGATCGGCGATCATCTATCGTCCTTGATCCTCGGCTCTCTTAGTCAAAGAAAGCCAGACACAAAAATAGCGCTCAAGGTGTAACCTTGAGCGCTATTTTTTTGCCCGAATGAAAAGCGAGGCTCCATGAGCGAGTTCTTTGAGCGCAACGCTGAGGTCATACAGCGCCGCTGGCCATTACTGTCTGCGCGTTTGCTTGTTGAAGACTCAAGCCTGTTACAGACCGATCTGGTCGAGGGCCTGGGTTCGACGTTGAGCATCAACGGCATCCAGCTGACCAGTCGCCATGACCGCACCCGCGAGGCCAGGCTTCAGGCCGACAGTCTGCCCATCGACAGCCCTGTGGCGCATGTCTACGGCACCGGGCTTGGCGATCTGCAGATGGAGTTGCTGCAGCGCGCCGGGCTTGAGCGCTTGTATGTGCATATCCTCAACGGCGCGGTGTTTGCGCTGGTGCTGCAATTACTTGATCAACAGCCGTGGCTTGGCGATCCGCGAGTTGAGTTGCTGTATGCCGGCGATCTGGCGGAAATCCGGCTGCCGTTCTTTGCATTGCCGTCGGAGTTGGTGCTGGCCGATGACTTCAATGCCAAGATCCGCGATCGCCTGATCAGCGAAACCCACCTGGCGTTTAATAACCGTGAGTTTGACCCTCAGGCTCCAAACATCGTCGAGCGCTTGCAGGCGAGCCTGCCGCTGGTGCAGACCGATGGTGATGTGGCCGAGTTGTTCGGTTCCCGTGCCGGGCAGGAAGTGTTCGTCATTGCCACGGGCCCGAGTCTTGAGCTGCACTTCGATCGCTTGCGGGCGATTCGCGAGCGGGCGGTGCGACCGTTGTTCATTTGTGTCGATACTGCCTACCGGCCACTACTCAATCATGGCATTCGTCCCGACGTAGTGGTCAGCATTGACCAGCGTATCTCGGCCCGACATCTGCCTCCCGAAGACACGTCCGCGATCACACTGGCGTACATGCCTATGGTCGATCCTCTGGTGCTTCAGGCTTGGCAGGGGCGGCGTTATACCGGTTATTCCGCCAGCCCGATCTACCAACAGCTGCGTCAGCAATGGCCCAAGGGTGAGCTTTATGTGGGCGGTAGCGTGATTCATCCAGCGGTGGACCTTGCGGTGAAGATGGGCGCAACGCAGATCACTCTGTTCGGCGCCGACTTTGCCTTTCCCGGCGATAAGACCCATGCCGGCTGGAACGATGGCGACCTTGGCCCGCAACTGAGTGCGGCGAAACACTGGGTGCTCGACGGGCATGGCCAGCGGATCAAGACGCAGCTCAACTTCCGCAGTTATTTGTGTGAGCTGGAGCGTTTTATCGCGGGTCATCCACGGGTGCGTTTCTATAACAGCAGCCGGGCAGGGGCGATGATCGCCGGTGCGGTGTTTCACCCGGAGTTGACGGTATGAGCGAGCTGCAGTCTTTTATTGTCGGTTCGCAGCAGTGTGCGGCGTTGTTTCGGTTGGGGCGTGATGTGGAAGCGGGGCTGGCAATGATCGAACTGATCTCGACGGTGCAGTTGTCCTTCGATCAGGCGTCAAAGGATGCTCAGCAGCAATGGGTGTTTTTGCTCGGCCTGATGCTCGATTGCCAGGAAGCACAAAACTGGCTCGCCCTGGCGGATTACCTCGAGTACGAATTGGTCCGGCTGATGACCGACACTCTGTCCTTTTAAGCAGTTTCTCTTCTGCCGGCGCCGGGGTGGTTTCGCCAACCTGTCGCCGGCAATTCCCTGACGTCATTTTTTCGTTGCTTGAGTGTGGCCAAGTCCTTTGTTTATGGGGGGTGGCAACGTGATGGCAAATATTTTCGAAAATCCCCTAAAGCAAGTTGCAATCCCGACGATAACTATTACGAAGGTTCTCTAGGCCATACCCGGCGGTTGCCAGGGCCGGAAGCCGCAGTACCCAACCAACGAGGAATTCGTCATGGCTTTAACAGTAAACACTAACGTTACATCGTTGAACGTACAGAAAAACCTGAACAAGGCTTCTGATGCTCTGTCGACTTCGATGACTCGCCTGTCTTCCGGCCTGAAAATCAACAGCGCTAAAGACGACGCCGCCGGCCTGCAAATCGCTACCCGTATGACTTCGCAGATCCGCGGTCAGACCATGGCGATCAAAAACGCCAACGACGGTATCTCGATTGCTCAGACCGCTGAAGGCGCGATGCAAGAATCGACCAACATTCTGCAGCGTATGCGTGAACTGGCTGTTCAATCGCGAAACGACTCCAACGGTACCGACGACCGTGCTGCTCTGAACAAAGAGTTCGCGACCATGTCGGACGAACTGACCCGTATTGCCAAGTCGACCAACCTGAACGGCAAAAACCTGATCGATGGCACCGCTGGCACCATGACCTTCCAGGTCGGTTCCAACACTGGCGCTACCAACCAGATCACCATCACTCTGGATAGCGGCTTCGATGCTGCCACCCTGAGCGTTGACTCTGCTGCCATCGCCATCACTGGTAACGACAGCGCCACTGCAGAAGCGAGCTCCAAAGCTGCAATCGACGCAATCGACGCGGCACTGAAAACTATCAACACCAGCCGTGCGGACCTCGGTGCTGCCCAGAACCGTCTGACCAGCACCATCTCCAACCTGCAGAACATCAACGAAAACGCCAGTGCTGCACTGGGTCGCGTGCAAGATACCGACTTCGCTGCTGAAACTGCACAGCTGACCAAGCAACAAACCCTGCAACAAGCTTCCACCGCAGTTCTGGCTCAGGCCAACCAACTGCCATCCGCTGTACTGAAACTGCTTCAGTAATAGCTGATGAGTTTTGGCGGGGGAGTGCGCTTGTCGCGCTCTCTCGCTTTTTACTTTAAGAGGTGATGGACATGGATATGAGCGTCAAGCTGAACTTGTCTTATCCTGCGGCCCAGCAGGCGACGACTGTTGCCGACAAGCCTGCGGAAAAGCCTCGAGCGGAAACTGCGCCAGTGGTTGCCGTCAAGGAAGAAGGTAAAAAAGACCAGACCGAGCAGGAAAAACTGAAGATGGCCGTTCAGGAAATCGAAAAGTTCGTTCAATCGGTCAAGCGTAACCTGGAGTTCTCGATTGACGAGCCTTCAGGAAAAGTTGTGGTCAAAGTGATTGCCAGTGACTCCGGTGAGGTGATTCGTCAAATCCCCAACGAAGAAGTCCTTAAATTGGCGAACAGTTTGAATGATGCAAGCAGCCTGTTGTTCAGCGCAAAAGTCTGACAACTGGCACGAATTTTGTTGCTATGTTCTTTTGGGCGTTGTAGTGGTCAAAAGGCCGGCGACACACTGAAGGGAGTTCCACATGGCAAGTCCAATTCTACCGGGCACGGGTTTAGGCTCCGGCCTTGATACCGGTGCTATCGTCAAAGCCTTGGTAAACGCTGACAAAGCCGCCAAGCAAGGTCAGATCGACCGTGGGACTGCGACCAACACCGCGAGTATTTCCGGCATTGGTACCTTGAAGTCGCTGATGGCTGCCTTCAATCAGGCCATGAAGGATCTGGGCAGCACGACTACCCCGCAATTTCCGGGTTTTGCAGCCACTTCCTCCGATGTGAAGATCGTCGGCGCCACTGCCAGCAACTCGGCGGTAAACGGCAACTACGTCGTGAAAGTGGATAATCTGGCCACGGCTTCGAAAGTCACCAGCGCAGCGTTCGCCGGCGGTACGACCAGCCCGATCACTGCAGGTACGTTGAGCATCACGCAGGGCACCAGCACCTACAACGTCGACATCAAGGCCGGGGCGACGCTGCAATCGGTTCGCGATTCGATCAACGCCGATACCTCGCTCAAGAGCGCAGGTATCAGTGCCAACATCGTCACCGACTCCTTCGGTTCGCGCCTGGTACTTGGCTCGACCACGACCGGTGCGGGCTCTGACATTTCCGTCAGCGGCATTTCGGAGCTGACTATCGACGGCAGCAATGTCGTTGGCGCCAGCGGCGGCCCGGCAATGACCGCTACCTCGGCCGGTTCGATCGGTGCTGTGGCCATTGATGCTAACTTCTCCATCGATGGTATGGCGCTGACCAGCAAGAGCAATACAGTAGACAAGGCTGTTTCCGGGCTAACCTTAAGCTTGGTGGCGACCGGTACTTCGACCGTTACTGTGGCCAGCAACAACGATGGTCTGAAAGCGTCGATCCAGAAGTTCGTCGATGCTTACAATGCTCTGGCCAACGGCATCACGGCATTGACCAAGCCTTCGCTCGACAATAATGGCAAGCCGACCGTTTCGGCTGCATTGACCGGCGACGCGTTGCCGCGTTCGATTCTCTCGTCCATACGCAGTCCGCTGGCGGAAACCGGAGCGGGTGACAAACTGACTGTTCTGGCGCAGCTGGGTATTACCACCGATCAAAAAACCGGTGCCCTCAACTTCGACAGCACCAAGTTCACCAGCGCCATGAATGACAAGAAGCTGGGCGGTGAAGTCCAGAAGATGTTTGTCGGTGACGCTGGCAGCGACAATGGTCTGTTGGCGCGCATGACGAAGGCTATCGCACCGTTCACCGATACTGGCGGTGTTCTGGATCAGCGCACAACAAGTCTGAACAAGACAAAGACCAAGTTGAGCAATGACCAGGACGCCCTGGATCGCCGAATAGAGACCCTGACCTCGGTACTGACCAAAAAGTACAATGACATGGATACGCTTGTCGGCAAGCTGAAAGCGACAGCCAGTAACATCACGTCGATGTTCGAAGCCATGACCGCGCAGCAGAAGAACTCGTAACACTCATAGTGCCAAAAGCCCGGCAGCGTTTACACGCTCCGGGCTTTTTGTTTTTGAATCTAAAGTTTTTTGACGCATCGTCGATACACTGGTTATGCGAACCACAGAATTCTGATGAGGTACAACATGAATCCAATGTTAGCCCTTCGCCAATACCAGAAGATTGGCGCTCAGGCGCAAACTTCCGAAGCCAGTCCCCATCGTCTGGTGCAGATGCTGATGGAAGGCGGTCTGGATCGTATCGCCCAGGCCAAAGGCGCGATGGAGCGTAAGGATATTCCGAACAAAGGTGTTCTGATCGGCAAGGCCATCGGCATTATCGGTGGATTGCGAGAGGGGCTGGACCTGGAGAAGCAGGCAGAGTCCGTCAGTGAGCTGGATAATCTCTACGCCTACATGATGAAGCGCTTGGCGGAAGCCAACCTCAGGACCGATCCAAAAATCCTCGACGAAGTCTCCGACCTGCTTCGCACGGTGAAAGACGGTTGGGATGCTATTGGCGCACCTGCTCCCCAGTTTTAAGGAGATCACCATGAGTCTTGTATTGCAGCGAATCGAGCATACCCGGGACGCCCTGGTCGAGGCATTGGCCGAGCGTAACTGGGAAGCCATCGGTGAATTGGACCTGGCTTGCCGTTCCTGCATGGAAGACGTCTTGAGTGAAGCTTCGGTGGACGAGACCGCGTTGCGCGAAAACCTGGAGGAGTTGCTGGGGGTGTATAAACAGCTTCTGGCAGCGGCGACGGGGGAGCGTCAGGCGATAGTCGACGAGATGTCGCAGATCCACCAAGCACAGAGCGCGGCAAAGGTTTACCATCTGTTTGGTTAATTAACCCTCAGTTAATCCAAACATAGTGCGCCATAAATTTGACTGTGCACGGTTTTTTGACTTAACTAGTGGCTGGTTCCAGATTTCAGGCGTCTACAGGCACAACGTGTCTGCAAGCGTCTAGCTTGCCCCTCATTTTGGGCATTGAGTTGACTAGGGAAGTTGCTATTGCATGTGGCGTGAAACCAAAATTCTGCTGATTGATGACGATAGCGTCCGCCGCCGCGATTTGGCGGTGATTTTAAATTTTCTCGGCGAAGAAAATTTACCCTGTGGCAGCCATGACTGGCAGCAGGCGGTCGGCTCTCTGTCATCAAGTCGTGAAGTAATCTGTGTCCTCATCGGGACGGTAAATGCTCCTGGTGCACTTTTGGGCCTGTTAAAGACACTCTCAACCTGGGATGAGTTCCTTCCAGTTTTGTTAATGGGCGATAATTCTTCCATTGACTTGCCGGAAGACCAGCGTCGCCGAGTGCTTTCCACGCTCGAAATGCCGCCCAGCTACAGCAAACTGCTCGATTCGCTGCACCGTGCCCAGGTCTATCGCGAGATGTATGACCAGGCCCGTGAGCGCGGTCGTCACCGTGAACCGAATCTTTTCCGCAGCCTTGTTGGCACCAGTCGGGCGATTCAACACGTCCGTCAGATGATGCAGCAAGTCGCCGACACCGACGCCAGCGTGCTGATCCTCGGTGAGTCCGGCACTGGCAAGGAAGTGGTCGCGCGCAATCTGCACTACCACTCCAAGCGTCGTGAAGCGCCGTTCGTTCCGGTCAACTGCGGGGCGATTCCGGCCGAGTTGCTGGAAAGCGAATTGTTCGGTCACGAGAAGGGCGCCTTCACCGGGGCGATCACCAGTCGTGCCGGGCGTTTCGAGCTGGCCAACGGCGGTACGCTGTTCCTGGATGAAATCGGCGACATGCCGTTGCCGATGCAGGTCAAGCTGTTGCGCGTCTTGCAGGAGCGCACCTTCGAGCGCGTGGGTAGCAACAAGACCCAAAGCGTCGATGTGCGGATCATTGCGGCAACTCACAAGAATCTCGAAAGCATGATCGAGATCGGCACGTTCCGCGAAGACCTCTACTATCGCCTGAATGTGTTCCCGATCGAGATGGCGCCACTGCGCGAGCGCGTCGAAGACATCCCGTTGCTGATGAACGAGTTGATCTCGCGCATGGAGCACGAGAAGCGCGGCTCGATCCGGTTCAACTCGGCGGCGATCATGTCGCTGTGCCGTCACGGCTGGCCGGGCAACGTTCGCGAGCTGGCCAACCTGGTGGAGCGCATGGCGATCATGCACCCGTACGGGGTGATCGGGGTGGTCGAGTTGCCGAAGAAATTCCGCTACGTCGATGACGAAGATGAGCAGTTGGTCGATAGCCTGCGCAGTGATCTCGAAGAGCGGGTGGCCATCAACGGTCATACCCCGGACTTCACCGCCAATGCGCTGCTGCCGCCGGAAGGCCTGGACCTGAAGGACTACCTCGGCGGTCTGGAGCAAGGGTTGATTCAGCAGGCGCTGGATGACGCCAACGGCATTGTGGCGCGGGCGGCCGAACGGCTGCGTATTCGTCGCACGACCCTGGTGGAGAAGATGCGCAAGTACGGCATGAGCCGTCGTGATGGTGATGAACAGGCGGATGATTGACGCCTGTTTTTCAACCCCTTCATTTATAGGCAGTTTTTTTTAGGCACGGGTATTGCTACATCCCTCGCAACGTTCCGTTTAACTGACGGTCAACCACGCGAGAGAGCACAATGCCCCAAGCCGCCCAGATGTCTCCTGTCCCTGATGTTTCGGGGCAACCGTCGTCCGTAGAGCAGGCAAGCCGGCTTGGCCTTGAGCAGGCGTTTGCGCTGTTCAACCAGATGTCGAGCCAATTGACCGATTCCTACAGCATGCTCGAAGCCCGGGTCACCGAGCTCAAGGGTGAGCTGGCGGTGGTCAGCGCCCAGCGCATGCAGGAGCTGGCGGAAAAAGAGCGTCTGGCCAACCGGCTGCAAAACCTCCTCGATCTATTGCCTGGCGGCGTCATCGTCATCGACGCCCAAGGCATCGTGCGTGAAGCCAATCCCGCCGCGTGTGAGTTGCTCGGCTTGCCCCTCGAAGGCGAGCTATGGCGCCACGTCATTGCTCGATGCTTTGCGCCGCGCGAAGACGACGGCCACGAAATCTCCCTCAAGGACGGTCGGCGCCTGTCGATCGCTACCCGCTCGCTGGATGCCGAACCCGGTCAGTTGGTGTTGCTCAACGACCTGACTGAAACCCGTCATCTACAAGATCAACTGGCCCGCCATGAGCGCCTGTCGTCGCTCGGTCGCATGGTCGCCTCGTTGGCCCATCAGATTCGTRCGCCGTTGTCAGCCGCGTTGCTCTATGCCAGTCATTTGACTGAGCAGGAGCTGCCGGTCGCCACGCAGCAGCGTTTTGCCGGCCGCCTGAAAGAGCGTCTGCATGAGCTGGAACACCAGGTGCGCGACATGCTGGTGTTCGCTCGCGGTGAGCTGCCGTTGACCGATCGCGTCACCCCAAAAATGCTGATGCAGTCGCTGCAAGCGGCGGCGCTGACTCATGTTCAGGATCTGCCGGTGCGTTGGCAATGCGACAGTCATGCCGGTGAGTTGCTGTGCAATCGCGACACGCTGGTCGGAGCGATCCTCAATCTGATCGAAAACGCTATTCAGGCCAGTGCCGGGGACGTCCGTTTGAAGGTTCACCTGTATACCCGCGACAACAACCTGCGCGTATCGGTCAGCGACAGCGGCAGTGGTATCGACACGAAAGTGTTGGCACGTTTGGGCGAGCCGTTTTTCACCACCAAAACCACGGGTACCGGTCTGGGGCTGACCGTGGTCAAGGCAGTGGCCCGTGCTCATCAGGGGGAATTGCAGTTGCGTTCGCGGCCGGGTCGCGGCACTTGCGCGCAGGTGATCCTGCCGCTTTTCGCGGGTGAGCAGTCCAGCGCTCAGGGAGTGAAGTGAAGGATATGACCATCAAGGTTTTACTGGTCGAGGATGATCGCGCGCTACGGGAAGCACTGGCCGATACGCTGGTGCTTGCCGGACACGATTACACCGCTGTCGGTTCGGCGGAAGAGGCGCTGGCTGCGGTTGGCACCGAGGCCTTTAACCTGGTGGTCAGTGACGTCAACATGCCGGGCATGGACGGTCATCAGTTGCTTGGATTGCTGCGGGCTCGTCAGCCGCAACTGCCGGTGTTGTTGATGACTGCTCACGGTGCGGTCGAGCGTGCGGTCGACGCCATGCGTCAGGGCGCGGCGGATTATCTGGTCAAGCCGTTCGAGCCCAAAGCCTTGCTCGATCTGGTGGCGCGCCACGCCTTGGGCAATCTCGGCGCGATCGAGAGCGAGGGGCCTGTGGCGTTCGAGCCGGCCAGTGCGCAATTGCTGGAATTGGCTGCGCGCGTGGCGCGCAGTGATTCCACGGTGTTGATCTCCGGTGAGTCCGGGACCGGCAAGGAAGTGCTGGCGCGTTACATCCATCAGCACTCCCATCGCGCCAGTCAGCCGTTCATTGCGATCAACTGCGCAGCGATCCCGGACAACATGCTTGAAGCTACTTTGTTCGGTCACGAAAAGGGTTCGTTCACCGGCGCCATCGCGGCGCAGGCCGGCAAGTTCGAGCAGGCCGATGGCGGGACGATCCTGCTCGATGAAATTTCCGAAATGCCCCTTGGTCTGCAGGCCAAGTTACTGCGCGTACTGCAGGAGCGTGAAGTCGAGCGAGTCGGCGCCCGCAAGCCGATCACGCTGGACATTCGAGTGGTCGCTACCACCAACCGTGACCTGGCCGGTGAAGTGGCGGCGGGGCGTTTCCGCGAAGATCTTTACTATCGCCTGTCGGTGTTCCCGTTGGCCTGGCGTCCGCTGCGCGAGCGCACCGCCGACATCCTGCCGCTGGCCGAGCGCCTGCTGGCCAAACACGTCAATAAAATGAAGCACGCCGCGGCAAAGCTTTCGCCCGAGGCGCAGGCGTGCCTGATTGGTTATCCGTGGCCGGGCAACGTGCGTGAACTGGATAACGCGATCCAGCGGGCCTTGATTCTGCAGCAGGGCGGTTTGATCCAGCCGCAGGATTTCTGCCTGGCCGGGCCTGTGGCGTGTGCGCCATTGCCAGCATTGACGCCGACGCCTGCGCGCGTTGTGGAGGTCGAAGCCGAATCGGCGGGCGCCCTCGGCGATGACCTGCGGCGCCGTGAGTTCCAGATGATCATCGACACCTTGCGCTCCGAGCGCGGTCGGCGCAAGGAAGCCGCCGAGCGACTGGGCATCAGCCCGCGCACCTTGCGCTACAAGCTGGCGCAGATGCGTGACGCTGGAATGGATGTGGAAGCGTATTTGTTCGCCACGTAACGGTCGGCAAACTAAAGCACAGGAGAGCTTTTGTTTAGAGCGGCCACGGAGCTGGCACCCTTGTTGCTAACACCTCACTACTCGCCGAGTGAGTGTCAAAAAATTGCGAGTAGCCAAAGAGAGCAGACCATGAGCCAAGGTATTGAATTCAACCGGTTGATGCTGGATATGCGCGCCATGCAAATGGATGCCATGTCTGCGCCGAAATCGACTGCCGCAGTCCCTGAAGTGGGTGGCAGCAGCTTTGCCGACATGCTCGGTCAGGCCGTCAATAAAGTGAACGACACCCAGCAGGCGTCCAATCAGTTGGCCAGTGCCTTCGAGATCGGTAAAAGCGGCGTTGACCTGACGGACGTGATGATTTCCTCACAGAAGGCCAGCGTGTCTTTTCAGGCACTGACCCAAGTGCGTAACAAGCTGGTTCAGGCTTACCAAGACATCATGCAGATGCCGGTTTAAGGACGAGATTGAGTCATGGCAGAAGCAATCGCCGATAATGTTCCGGCCAAGGCCACTCCAATAGACGGCAAACCGCCGCTGTTCGGATTGTCTTTCCTGGAAAACCTCTCCGAGATGACCATGTTGCGTCAGGTGGGCCTGTTGGTCGGCCTGGCTGCGAGCGTGGCGATTGGTTTTGCCGTGGTGTTGTGGTCCCAGCAGCCGGACTACCGGCCTCTGTACGGCAGCCTTGCCGGTATGGACGCCAAACAGGTCATGGAAACCCTGGCCGCCGCCGACATTCCCTATACCGTCGAACCGAATTCCGGTGCCTTGCTGGTCAAGGCCGATGACCTGTCCCGGGCGCGGCTCAAGCTCGCGGCCGCTGGTGTCACTCCCAGCGACGGCAACATCGGTTTCGAGATCCTCGACAAGGAACAAGGGCTGGGTACCAGTCAGTTCATGGAGGCGACGCGTTATCGTCGTGGCCTCGAAGGCGAACTGGCGCGGACCATTTCCAGCCTGAACAACGTCAAGGGTGCCCGCGTGCACCTGGCGATTCCGAAAAGTTCGGTGTTCGTGCGTGACGAGCGCAAGCCCAGCGCTTCTGTTCTGGTTGAACTGTATTCCGGTCGCTCGCTGGAGCCAGGTCAGGTCGTCGCCATCATCAATCTGGTGGCGACCAGTGTTCCCGAACTGAGCAAATCGCAGATCACCGTTGTCGACCAGAAGGGCAACCTGCTGTCGGATCAGGCGGAAAACTCCGAACTGACCATGGCCGGCAAGCAGTTCGATTACAGCCGTCGCATGGAAAGCATGCTCACCCAGCGCGTGCACAACATCCTGCAACCGGTGCTGGGCAACGATCGCTATAAAGCCGAAGTCTCGGCCGATGTGGATTTCAGCGCCGTCGAATCGACTTCCGAGCAGTTCAACCCGGATCAACCGGCGTTGCGCAGCGAGCAGTCGGTCAACGAACAACGTACCGCCAGCAATGGCCCGCAAGGTGTGCCGGGTGCCTTGAGCAACCAGCCGCCGTCGCCAGCCTCGGCGCCGCAAACCACTGGTGGCGCCACCGCGTCGGCCGGCATGGTGCAGCCAGGCCAGCCATTGCTCGATGCCAACGGTCAGCAAATCATGGACCCGGCCACCGGTCAGCCGATGCTGGCGCCGTACCCTGCGGACAAGCGTCAACAATCCACCAAGAACTTCGAACTCGACCGTTCCATCAGCCACACCAAGCAACAGCAGGGCCGTTTGAATCGCCTGTCGGTGTCGGTGGTGGTGGACGATCAGGTCAAGGTCAACGCGGCCAATGGCGAAACCACCCGAGCGCCGTGGAGCGCCGATGAATTGGCGCGCTTCACTCGCCTGGTGCAGGACGCGGTCGGTTTCGACGCCAGCCGTGGCGACAGCGTCAGCGTGATCAACATGCCGTTCTCCGCCGAGCGCGGTGAAGTGATCGCCGATATTCCGTTCTATTCCCAGCCGTGGTTCTGGGACATCGTCAAGCAAGTGCTGGGCGTGTTGTTCATCCTGGTGCTGGTGTTCGGTGTGCTGCGTCCGGTGCTCAAGAACATCACCGGCGGCGGCAAAGACAAGCAACTCGCTGGCTTTGGCGGCGACATGGAACTGGGTGGCATGGGCGGCCTGGACGGCGAACTGGCCAACGACCGCGTCAGCCTGGGTGGCCCGACCAGCATCCTGCTGCCGAGCCCGAGCGAAGGCTATGACGCACAGTTGAACGCAATCAAGAGTCTGGTGGCAGAAGATCCGGGTCGCGTGGCCCAGGTCGTGAAAGAGTGGATTAACGCAGATGAGTGATAACCGAGCCGCTGTCGCCAAACTGTCCCGGGTTGATAAAGCCGCGATTCTGCTGCTGTCCCTGGGTTCTACCGATGCC
Organism: Pseudomonas sp. P1_A1; assembly: GCF_056406935.1. NCBI lineage: Bacteria > Pseudomonadati > Pseudomonadota > Gammaproteobacteria > Pseudomonadales > Pseudomonadaceae > Pseudomonas > Pseudomonas sp. P1_A1. The sequence goes on from NZ_JBFTZE010000010.1 coordinate 178,671, forward strand.
GCACAAGTGCTGCGCCACATGGGGCCCAAAGAGGTCCAGCGTGTGGGCGTGGCCATGGCCCAGATGGGTAACGTGCACCGCGAGCAGGTCGAACAGGTCATGAGCGAGTTCGTCGACATCGTCGGCGACCAGACCAGCCTGGGCGTCGGCTCCGACGACTACGTGCGCAAAATGCTCACCCAGGCCCTGGGCGAAGACAAGGCCAACGGCCTGATCGACCGGATTCTGCTGGGCGGCAACACCAGTGGCCTCGACAGCCTGAAGTGGATGGAGCCGCGCGCTGTCGCCGACGTGATCCGTTACGAGCACCCGCAGATCCAGGCGATCGTGGTGGCGTACCTCGATCCGGACCAGGCCGGTGAAGTGCTCGGCAACTTCGATCATAAGGTGCGACTGGACATCATCCTGCGGGTGTCTTCGCTGAACACCGTGCAGCCGGCGGCCCTGAAAGAGCTCAACCAGATTCTCGAGAAGCAGTTCTCCGGCAACTCGAATGCCTCGCGCACCACCCTGGGTGGCATCAAGCGCGCGGCAGACATCATGAACTTCCTCGACAGCTCGATCGAAGGTCAGCTGATGGACTCGATCCGCGAAGTCGACGAAGACCTGTCGGGTCAGATCGAAGACCTCATGTTCGTGTTCAACAACCTGTCCGATGTCGACGACCGCGGTATTCAGGCGCTGTTGCGCGAAGTGTCCTCGGACGTCCTGGTGCTGGCCCTCAAAGGCTCGGACGAAGGCGTCAAGGAAAAGATCTTCAAGAACATGTCCAAACGAGCGGCCGAACTGTTGCGCGACGACCTCGAGGCCAAAGGCCCGGTGCGTGTCAGCGACGTGGAAACGGCGCAGAAAGAAATCCTCACCATTGCCCGCCGTATGGCCGAAGCCGGAGAAATCGTTCTCGGCGGGAAGGGCGGCGAAGAGATGATCTAAGGTCACTATGTCGTCCAAACATGATGAGTCCCAGACCGACCTGATCCGTGGCAAGGCCGTCGCAGGTTTCGACGTCTGGGCGCTGCCCAGCTTCGACCCGTTTGTGCCGGAACCCGAGCCGGAACCTGAGCCCGAACCGCCGGAAATGGAAGAAGTGCCGCTGGAAGAAGTTCAGCCACTGACCCTCGAAGAGCTCGAAAGCATTCGCCAGGAGGCCTACAACGAAGGCTTCGCGGTTGGCGAGAAAGAAGGTTTCCACAGCACCACGCTCAAGGTCCGTCAGGAAGCCGAAGTGGCCCTGACGGCCAAGATCGCGCACCTGGAACAGTTGATGGTTAACCTGTTCGAGCCGATTGCCGAGCAGGACACCCAGATTGAAAAGTCGCTGGTCGACCTCGTTCGGCACATCACCAAACAGGTGATTCAGCGCGAGCTGGCCATCGACTCGACCCAGATCGAACACGTCATGCGTGAAGCGCTCAAGCTCTTGCCGCTGGGCGTGGGCAACGTGCGGCTGTACGTCAATCCGCAGGATTTCGAACAGGTCAAAGCCCTGCGCGAGCGCCATGAAGAAACCTGGCGCATCGTCGAGGACGAGTCCTTGTTGCCGGGCGGTTGCCGGGTCGAGACCGAACACAGCCGTATCGATGCGACCATCGAAACCCGTGTGACCCAGGTCATGGCCAAGCTGTTCGACCAATTGCACGATCAGGCGTTGCACCCGGCCGCGCCGGACCTCAGCCTGGAATTGCCGATCGACAAGAAGCCTGCCGCCACCCCGGTCGAACCGGAACTGGACCATCCCGATGCGCCTTGATCGCACCAGCTTCGCCAAACGCCTCGGCAGCTACGCCGAGGCCACGGAGCTGGCTGGCGCGCCGATCCTCGAAGGTCGCCTGTTGCGCATGGTCGGCCTGACCCTCGAAGCCGAAGGTTTGCGCGCCGCCATGGGCAGCCGCTGCATGGTCATCAACGATGACAGCTATCACCCGGTGCAGGTCGAAGCCGAAGTCATGGGCTTCTCCGGCAGCAAAGTTTTTCTGATGCCGGTGGGCAGTGTCGCGGGCATCGCCCCTGGCGCGCGCGTGGTTCCTTTGGCTGACGCCGGTCGTTTGCCGATGGGCATGAGCATGCTCGGGCGGGTGCTCGATGGCGCCGGTCGTGCGCTGGATGGCAAGGGCGGGATGAAGGCTGAAGACTGGGTGCCGATGGACGGTCCGACCATCAACCCGCTCAAGCGTGACCCGATCAGTCAGCCGCTGGACGTGGGCATTCGCTGCATCAACGGTTTGTTGACGGTCGGTCGCGGTCAGCGCCTCGGGCTGTTCGCCGGTACCGGCGTCGGCAAGAGTGTGCTGTTGGGCATGATGACCCGTTTCACCGAGGCCGACATTATCGTGGTCGGGCTGATCGGCGAGCGGGGTCGAGAAGTTAAAGAGTTCATCGAGCACATCCTCGGTGAAGAGGGGCTCAAGCGTTCAGTGGTGGTGGCGTCGCCGGCGGACGATGCGCCACTGATGCGTCTGCGCGCGGCCATGTACTGCACGCGGATCGCCGAGTATTTTCGCGACAAGGGCAAGAATGTCCTGTTGCTGATGGATTCCCTGACCCGTTTCGCCCAGGCCCAGCGGGAAATCGCCCTGGCCATCGGCGAACCGCCAGCAACCAAGGGCTATCCACCGTCGGTGTTCGCCAAGTTGCCGAAGTTGGTGGAGCGGGCCGGTAACGCCGAAAAGGGCGGCGGTTCGATCACCGCGTTCTACACGGTATTGTCTGAAGGCGACGACCAACAGGACCCGATTGCCGACTCGGCACGGGGCGTGCTCGACGGGCACATCGTGCTGTCCCGGCGTCTGGCCGAGGAAGGGCATTACCCGGCCATCGACATTGAAGCGTCCATCAGCCGGGTCATGCCATCGGTGGTCGGTATCAAACACCTGAATCACGCGCAGATGTTCAAGCAATACTGGTCGCGCTATCAGCAGAGCCGCGATCTGATCAGTGTCGGCGCCTACGTGCCCGGCGGTGACCGGGAAACCGACACCGCGATCAATCTGCAACCGGCCATGTCCCTGTACCTGCGCCAGGGCTTGAACGACAACATCAGCATGGGCGCCAGCGAAAACCATCTTGCTTCGGTCTTCGCGCCAGCGCCAGGCGGTTAACCGGTCATGGCCTCGAGTCGCGCGGCACGCCTGGCGCCTGTGGTGGACATGGCTGAAAAGGCCGAGAAAACCGCCGTCCAGCGCCTGGGGCACTTCCAGGGCCAGGTTCGTTTGGCGGAAAGCAAACTCGCCGACCTCGAAGCCTTCCGTCTCGACTACCAGGAGCAATGGATCGTGCGCGGCAGCGGCGGCGTTTCGGGCCAGTGGTTGCTGGGCTATCAGGGTTTTCTCGCGCAATTGGGCACGGCCATCGACCAGCAGCGCCAGAGCTTGAACTGGCATCAAAACAACCTGAACAAGGCCCGAGAAGCCTGGCAACAGGCATTTGCCCGGGTCGAAGGCTTGCGCAAACTGGTTCAGCGCTACATGGATGAAGCGCGGCAACTGGAAGACAAGCGCGAGCAGAAGCTGCTGGATGAGTTGTCCCAGCGGTTGCCGCGTCAGGATTCGTATTGAATCAAGTAGCCCGCGAAGGCGATTTCACAAACCGTACATTTTTTTCAGCCTTGCTCCAGCCCCCATCAGGTGCTAAACCTTCTACACGTACGTTCGCCAATGACAAGGAAGCCGTGAAATGTCAGTCGTTACAGAAGTATCCCCGGATGGGCAAAAGTTGACGATTTCGGTTAAGGGGCGATTCGATTTCGGTCGGCATCAGGAGTTTCGCGAGTCCTACGAGCGACTCAACAAGAAACCCGAGTCCATTGTCGTAGATCTGAAGGAAGCCACCTACCTCGACAGTTCGGCGCTTGGCATGCTGCTCTTGCTGCGTGATCACGCCGGTGGCGACAATTCCGATATTCGTGTCGTCAACAGCAGTTCCGATGTGAAGAAGATCCTCGCCATCTCCAACTTCGACAAACTGTTCGACATCAGTTGACCGTCATGCAGCCGCCGCTCGAGCCGCTGACGATACTGATTGCTGAAGACAGCGCGGCCGATCGCATGCTGCTGTCGACTATCGTCCGTCGTCAGGGCCATGAAGTGCTGACCGCCAGTAATGGCGCCGAGGCGGTCGAGGCGTTTTGCTCGCAGCGACCGCACCTGGTGCTGATGGACGCCATGATGCCGGTGATGGACGGCTTCGAGGCCGCGCAGCAAATCAAGGCGCTGGCCGGCGAAACCCTGGTGCCGATCATCTTTCTGACGTCGCTGACCGAAAGCGAAGCCCTGGCTCGTTGTCTGGAGGCCGGGGGCGACGACTTTCTGGCAAAGCCTTACAACCAGGTGATCCTCGCGGCCAAGATCAAGGCCATGGACCGCTTGCGGCGTTTGCAGGCCACGGTGCTGGAACAGCGCGATCTGATCGCCAGGCACCACGATTACCTGCTCAACGAACAGCGAGTGGCCAAAGCCGTGTTCGACAAGGTGGCCCACTCCGGTTGCCTGAATGCGCCGAACATCCGCTATCTGCAATCGCCCTATGCGCTGTTCAACGGCGATCTGCTACTGGCCGCGTTCACCCCGGCCGGCGACATGCATGTGTTGCTCGGCGATTTCACCGGCCATGGTTTGCCGGCCGCTGTCGGTGCCATGCCGTTGGCCGAAGTCTTCTATGGCATGACCGCCAAGGGTTACGGCTTGTCCGAAACCCTGCGCGAGATGAACGCCAAGCTCAAACGCATCCTGCCGGTCGACATGTTCTGCTGTGCGGCCATGCTGTGCCTGAGCTTTCAGCGAGGATCGGTGGAAGTCTGGAACGGCGGGATGCCGGACGGTTATCTGCACAGCATCGCCAGTGGCGAGCGTACAGCGCTGACGGCACGGCACTTGCCGCTGGGCGTGTTGAGCCCGCAAACCTTCGATGACCGCACCGAGGTGTTCCCGATGGCCGTCGGGGATCGGGTGTTCCTGTTGTCTGATGGAGTGATCGATACCAGCGATGCCAATGAGCAGTTGTTTGGCGTAGAGCGATTGGAGCAGGTGTTTGCAGTCAATCGTCAGCCTGATGCGCTGTTCGAAGAAATCGAACAGGCCCTGCGGGACTTTCGCGGCGAGGCTCGCGATGACGTGAGCATGGTTGAAGTCCGTCTGCTGGAAGCTGCGCAACTGAGCCTGCCGGCGCCGGTGTATTCCGACAGCGGCCAATCGAGCCCGCTGGACTGGTCGGTCAGTTTCGAGTTCCGTGCCACTACCCTCAAACGCTTCAACCCGCTGCCGTACCTGATGCAATTGCTGCTTGAGGTGCACGGCCTGCGGGCCCAGAGTGGCGCACTCTACAGTGTGCTGGCAGAACTTTATTCCAATGCCCTGGAGCATGGCGTGCTGGGCCTGGATTCAAACCTGAAGCGCGATGCTTCGGGTTTTGCTCGCTATTATCAGCAGCGCAATGCGCGCCTGGACGAATTGCGGGACGGCTATGTGCGAGTGCATTTGCAGGTGACGCCAAACGACGAGGGCGGTTGCCTGGCCGTCCGGGTCGAAGACAGTGGCAAGGGCTTCGATGTAGCGCGGGTGATGGAGCGTCCGGTCGATGATGTCCGTCTGTCGGGACGTGGCGTCAGTTTGATCCGCCAGTTGAGTCATCGTGCGCGCTGGTCCGATAATGGGCGCAGTGCTCACGTGGAGTTTTTCTGGGAGGCTCAGGCATAATCCCAGGCATTCTTGATCAAAGGAGTGAACAAGTGGACGACACACATCTGGATCGCGACGTGCTGAGCGCGCTGCAAGAGGTTATGGAAGACGGGTACCCAGAATTGCTCGATACCTTTCTCAGCGATTCCGAAGAGCGCTTGAGCTTGCTGCGCCAGGCTGACGATGCCGATCGGTTAGGCGCCACGGCGCACAGTTTCAAGGGCAGTAGCAGCAACATGGGCGCGACCCGGCTGGCCGAACTGTGCCATGAGCTGGAGCAGCGAGCCAAAGAGAAAAAACTTGAAGGCATTGAAGCGCTGGTTGGAGAAATCGACGGCGAATTCGCGATTGTTCGACCGCTTTTCGAGGCAGAGCGCCAGCGCTCCCTGGCTGAATAAGACAACCATCCGGCGCTTTTGGCGGCCAGCGAACAAAGCTGGCTCGACCCTTGCAGTCAACTTACTCAACTGTACCTACGATCCCAGTGCAGCGGAGACCGTTCCATGCCCGTTACCCCAAATATTCTTCTTCAGGCCGCGGCTGCGGCCAAGACTCAAGCCGTGTCCGCCAATACCCCGGCGTCGACGGCTGAGCCCGGGGACAAGGCGTCCAGCTTCGCTCAGGTCTACGCCAATCAGGCCCAGAACAAGCCTTCGTCCACGGCGGACGGATCGGCTAAACCCGTACGTGACAATGCCTCGGACAACACTGGCAAAAAGGACGTGGGCAACGACTCGTCTGCCGCCCAGGAACCGACGGTTGCCGATAGCGGCAAATCCTTGCCCGCCGATAAACCGGCGCAGGCCGATGACAAGACCGCCAGCGATGACGCGCCCGATACCGCCGAGCCGACGACGCCGGTAGTCGATACCGCGCCTGTCGATCCAGCCCTCGATCCGGCGTTGATGCAAGTGGTACAGCCGGTGCTGCCAGCCCCTGTGCCGGAAACCCCACCGGTTGTCGCCGCTGTGCAGTCAACCGTACAAACACCCGTCGCAGCCGCTGTTGCCGCGACAGCGACGCAGGCCGCTGCGACCACCGACCCTGATTTCGATCCCGAAGCCGATCCTCTCGATGCGCTGCCGGCCGTGCGCATGGCGATGGAGCAGAGCGGGCACGTTTCGGCCGCCAGCCAGGCTCAGCCAAAAGCGGCGCCGACTCAGGCTCACGTCGACGGCGAGCTGACCTCGGCACAGAACTTTGCCGCGGGCATGGCAAGCATGCTCGATGTGCAGGCCGATCAGGACAGTACCAGCCAGGGCGGCGAGAAGGCTTTCAGTGGCCTGATCGATGATGGCCTCAAGGATCTCAAGTCCGCCAGCAGCGACACCCGTGTCGATGACTTCGCCAATCGTCTGGCGGCTCTGACCCAGGCGGCAACACCCAAGACTGCCAATGCATTGCCGGTGAACCAACCGATCGCCATGCATCAGAGCGGTTGGACCGAAGAGGTGGTCAACCGGGTCATGTACCTGTCCAGCGCCAATCTCAAGGCGGCGGACATCCAGTTGCAACCGGCCGAACTGGGACGCCTCGATATTCGGGTGAACATGGTTCCGGATCAGCAGACCCAAGTGACCTTCATGAGCGCTCACCCAAGCGTTCGCGAAGCACTCGACGGGCAAATGCATCGCCTGCGGGACATGTTCGCGCAGCAGGGCATGGGCCAGGTCGACGTCAACGTTTCCGATCAGTCACGTGGCTGGCAGGGCCAGGGGCAGGAACAGGCTCAACAGGGGCAGGGCGGGCGCACCAATGCCAGTGGCGGTCGCCTCGATTCCATCGATGAGGAGCTTCCTGCGACGGTCGCTGACGTGGCCGCCAACACCACCAGCGTGATCGGCACCAGCGCGGTCGATTATTACGCCTGATAAATCAGGCCCCCCCCTCAAAAGATCGCAGCCTTCGGCAGCTCCTACAGGTGTACACCATCCAAATGTAGGAGCTGCCGAAGGCTGCGATCTTTTGATTTTCGTTGCCTGCCTGCCGCCTCCATATAGCCCCAGACACTTCTGGCATAACACTTGCTCTTGCCTTGCCGTGCGACTGTGAAAACCCGAATAGTGACGGATTATTGGCATGGCGAAGAGCGAAGCAGTAGTAAAAGACCCCGCAACCAAAGGCAAAATCAAGCTGATCATTGTGATCGTCGTGGCCCTGCTGCTGGCGATCGGCTTGTCCGTGGGGGCGACCTGGTTCTTCATGCACGGCGCCCAGAGCAAGCCTGCCGCCGCGGCTGAAACCGCTGTGGTCGGCAAGCAGCCGGCGATCTTCGAGCCAATGGCTCCAGCCTTCGTGGCCAACTACACCCAGAACGGCCGTCAGCGCTACATGCAGGTGAGCATCACCATGCTGGGGCGTAATCAGGCTGATCTGGAGGCGCTCAAAGTCCACATGCCAGTGATCCGCAATAACCTGGTCATGCTGTTTTCCGGTCAGGATTTCGCCACGCTGGCGACCCCGGTCGGCCAGGAGATGTTGCGTCAGAAAGCCACGGCCAGCGTGCAGGAAGTGGCGCAGAAAGAGCTGGGCAAAGTGGTGATCGAACAGTTGCTTTTCACTAATTTCGTACTGCAGTAGGAACACGACATGGCCGTGCAGGACCTGCTGTCCCAGGATGAGATCGATGCGCTGTTGCATGGCGTCGACGATGGTCTGGTACAGACCGATAACGCTGCCGAACCCGGCAGTGTCAAAAGCTACGACCTGACCAGCCAGGATCGCATCGTCCGTGGACGCATGCCGACGCTGGAAATGATCAACGAGCGTTTCGCCCGCTACACCCGCATCAGCATGTTCAACATGCTGCGCCGCTCGGCGGACGTTGCCGTCGGTGGTGTGCAGGTGATGAAGTTCGGCGAATACGTGCACTCGCTGTACGTGCCGACCAGCCTCAACCTGGTCAAGATCAAACCGCTGCGCGGCACCGCGCTGTTCATCCTCGACGCCAAACTGGTGTTCAAGCTGGTGGACAACTTCTTCGGCGGCGACGGCCGTCACGCGAAGATCGAAGGGCGTGAATTCACCCCCACCGAACTGCGTGTGGTGCGCATGGTGCTGGAGCAGGCTTTCGTCGATTTGAAGGAAGCCTGGCAGGCGATCATGGAAGTGAACTTCGAGTACATCAACTCGGAAGTGAACCCGGCCATGGCCAACATCGTCGGCCCGAGCGAAGCCATTGTGGTGTCGACGTTCCACATCGAACTCGATGGCGGTGGCGGCGACCTGCACGTGACCATGCCGTACTCGATGATCGAGCCGGTGCGCGAGATGCTCGATGCCGGCTTCCAGTCGGACCTCGACGATCAGGACGAACGCTGGATCAACGCCTTGCGCCAGGACGTGCTGGACGTCGACGTACCGATTGGTGCCACCGTTGCTCGCCGCCAGCTGCGCCTTCGCGACATCCTGCACATGCAGCCCGGGGATGTGATCCCGGTCGAGATGCCGGAAGAAATGATCATGCGCGCCAACGGCGTGCCGGCCTTCAAGGTCAAGATGGGCTCGCACAAAGGCAACCTCGCGTTGCAAGTGATCGAGCCGATCGAGCGCCGCTGACCGGCGCTCGTACCCCCTACGCATTTAACTGAATTGTTGCCCGCCGAGGACAAATGATGAACGACGATATGAACGCCCAGGACGACCAGGCACTGGCCGACGAATGGGCTGCGGCCCTGGAAGAAACCGGTGACGCCGGGCAGGCCGACATTGATGCGCTGCTGGCGGCCGATGCCGGTACGTCGGGCTCCAACCGTCTGCCGATGGAAGAGTTCGGCAGCGTGCCGAAGAACCACGATCCAGTGACGCTGGACGGTCCGAACCTGGACGTGATCCTCGATATCCCGGTGTCGATTTCCATGGAAGTCGGCAGCACCGACATCAACATCCGCAACCTGTTGCAACTCAACCAGGGTTCGGTAATCGAGCTCGATCGCCTGGCCGGCGAGCCGCTGGACGTGCTGGTCAACGGCACGCTCATCGCCCACGGCGAAGTGGTCGTGGTCAACGAAAAGTTCGGCATCCGCCTGACCGACGTGATCAGCCCAAGCGAACGCATCAAGAAGCTGCGCTGAGTGAACAAGGTTCTTGCGGTTCTGTTGGCCTTGCCATCCAGCGTACTGGCGGCCGAGTCGGTGACGACTGCTGCGACGGCGGCCGCCGCACCAGCCGTCAGCAGCGGTGTGGCCGGGCAATTGACGCAATTGGTGTTCGGCTTGCTGCTGGTGCTGGGGTTGATCTTCTTCCTCGCCTGGCTGCTACGCCGGGTCCAGCAGGCCGGGCCGGCGGGCAAGGGGCAAGTGATCGAGTTGATCGGTTCCCGAGCCCTCGGCCCCCGTGACCGTTTGATGCTGGTACAGGTCGGCAACGAACAGATTCTGCTCGGCCTGAGCCCCGGCACCATCACCGCGTTGCATGTGCTCAAGGAGCCGGTACAAGTGCCGAGCGCAACCGAGAAAGCGACTCCGGAGTTTGCCCAGCGTCTGTTGGAGATGCTCGGCAAGGATCAGAAGGATAAGAAGTAATGGGTGCGTTACGCATCGTCTTGACGCTGGCCCTGATGCTGGCTGCGCCACTGGCGTTCGCCGCCGATCCGTTGTCGATCCCGGCGATCACCCTGGGCACCAATGCCAATGGCGCTCAGGAATACTCGGTCAGCCTGCAAATCCTGCTGATCATGACGGCGCTGAGTTTCATCCCGGCGTTCGTCATGCTGATGACCAGTTTCACCCGGATCATCATCGTTTTCTCGATCCTGCGTCAGGCCCTGGGCTTGCAGCAGACACCGTCGAACCAGATCCTCACCGGCATGGCGCTGTTCCTCACCATGTTTATCATGGCGCCGGTGTTCGATCGGGTGAATCAGGATGCCTTGCAGCCGTATCTGGCGGAGAAACTCACCGCTCAGGATGCTGTCGCCAAGGCTCAGGTGCCGATCAAGGACTTCATGCTGGCCCAGACTCGCAGCAGCGATCTGGAGCTGTTCATGCGCCTGTCCAAGCGCACTGATATTGCTACGCCGGATCAGGCGCCGCTGACGATTCTGGTGCCGGCGTTCGTGACCTCGGAACTGAAAACCGCGTTCCAGATTGGCTTCATGATCTTCATTCCGTTCCTGATCATCGACCTGGTGGTGGCCAGTGTGCTGATGGCGATGGGTATGATGATGCTCTCGCCACTGATCATTTCCCTGCCGTTCAAAATCATGCTGTTCGTGCTGGTGGATGGCTGGGCGTTGATCATCGGCACGTTGGCCAGCAGCTTCGGCGGTGTTTCACCATGACGCCCGAAGTTGCCGTAGACATCTTTCGCGAAGCGCTGTGGCTGACCACCATGATGGTCGCCGTGCTGGTGATCCCGAGCTTGCTGGTGGGGCTGTTGGTGGCGATGTTCCAGGCGGCCACGCAGATCAACGAACAGACCCTGAGCTTCCTGCCGCGTCTGCTGGTGATGCTGGTGACGCTGATCGTTGCCGGCCCGTGGCTGGTGCAGACCTTCATGGAATACATTCTGCAGCTGTACCACAGCATTCCTCAGGTCATCGGTTAAGCCATGTCGCTGCTGCAGCTGACCGATACCCAGATCAGCACCTGGGTGGCGACGTTCATGTTGCCGCTGTTTCGCATCGGCTCGTTGCTGATGGTCATGCCGATTTTCGGCACGACGCTGGTGCCCAAGCGCGTGCGTTTGTACTTCGCGGTGGCGATCACTGTGGTCATCGCACCGGGTCTGCCGCCCATGCCCGCGGTCAACGCGCTGGACCTGAGCGCGATGCTGCTGATCGCCGAGCAAATCATCATCGGGGCGGTGTTGGGCTTCTCCTTGCAGCTGTTTTTCCAGGCATTCGTGGTCGCCGGGCAAATTGTCGCGATCCAGATGGGTATGGGTTTCGCTTCGATGGTCGACCCTACGAACGGCGTGTCGGTGGCGGTGATCGGGCAGTTTTTCACCATGCTGGTGACGCTGTTGTTCCTGTCGATGAATGGCCATCTGGTGGTGTTCGAAGTCCTCACCGAAAGTTTCACCACGCTGCCGGTCGGTGGCGGGTTGATGGTCAATCATTTCTGGGAGTTGGCCGGCAAGCTCGGCTGGGTGCTCGGTGCGGCGCTGTTGCTGGTGTTGCCGGCGATCACTGCGTTGCTGGTGGTCAACATTGCGTTTGGCGTGATGACCCGGGCGGCGCCGCAGTTGAACATCTTCTCGATCGGCTTTCCGCTGACCCTGGTACTTGGGCTGTTCATCGTTTGGGTCGGCCTGGCGGACATTCTCAATCAGTATCAACCGCTGGCCGCCGAGGCCTTGCAGTTGTTGCGCGAACTGGCACAGGCACGCTGAGTCATGGCTGAGAGCGAAAGCGGTCAGGACAAAACAGAAGACCCCACGGAGAAACGCAAAAAGGACTCCCGTGAGAAGGGCGAGATTGCGCGCTCCAAGGAGCTCAACACCCTGGCAGTGATGCTCGCCGGTGCCGGCGCTTTGCTGATTTTCGGTGGTGCCCTGGCCCAGGATTTGATGGAGCTGATGCGCATGAACTTCTCGCTCTCGCGAGAGGTGATTCTGGATCAGCGCTCCATGGCGACTTATCTGCTGCACTCGGGACAGATCGCCTTGTTCGCGATTCAGCCGGTGATGATCACCTTGCTGCTGGCCGCGCTGATCGGCCCGATTTCCCTGGGGGGCTGGCTGTTTGCGGCTGGCTCCATGGCGCCCAAGTTCAGTCGTATGAACCCTGCCGCAGGCCTGAAACGAATGTTCTCGGCCAAGGCGCTGGTGGAGTTGCTCAAGGCTCTGGCGAAGTTTTTCATCGTGTTGTTCGTGGCGTTGGCGGTCTTGTCGTCGGACATCGACGATCTGCTGCGCATCGCTCACGAGCCGCTGGACATGGCGATCATTCATAGCCTGCAAGTGGTCGGCTGGAGCACCTTGTGGATGGCTTGCGGGCTGATCATCATCGCAGCGGTCGACGTGCCGGTGCAGCTCTGGGAGAGCATGAATAAGCTCAAGATGACCAAGCAGGAAATCCGTGACGAGCACAAGGACCAGGAAGGGCGGCCGGAGGTCAAGCAACGCATTCGCCAGTTGCAGCGCGAGATGTCGCAGCGGCGGATGATGGCTGCGATCCCTGATGCCGACGTGGTCATCACCAACCCGACCCACTACGCCGTGGCGCTCAAGTACGATCCGGAAAAGGGCGGGGCGCCGATGCTGATCGCCAAGGGTAGCGACTTCCTGGCCTTGAAGATCCGCGAAATCGCCGTGGCCAACCAAGTGCAGTTGCTCGAATCGCCCGCCCTGGCGCGTTCGATTTACTACTCCACGGAACTGGATCAGGAAATTCCAGGTGGGCTGTATCTGGCGGTGGCTCAGGTATTGGCTTACGTCTACCAGATCCGCCAGTACCGCGCGGGCAAGGGCAAACGTCCGGATCCGCTGAAGGATGATTTGCCGATTCCGCCGGATCTGCGTCGCGATTCCTGATCGGGTCTACGGCTCTGAAATCAAAAAGATCCCCGCCTTCGGCAGCGCCTACGGGCGCTGATGCCGCCTATTGGCTTTTTCATTGCCGGGCTCTTTCGCGATACTGTTTTCCTGTTTCTTCCTGTCGTCCTGTTGCTTGGGCGCAACCAGATCGAAGCCTTTGGCATCGTTGAATGACTTGACCGCTTTCTTGGGCATGATCGCTGCTCCGGCGCTTGGTATTACCAACGCTGATGATCACCATCCAATACCCATAAGGCGGTTTTGGCTACTATCAAAACTTACGGCTGTGCAGGTCTCTGGACGAATGGCAGGGGCAGTGAGCTTGAGCGATGTCATGCCCTGCCTCTGATCCACCCTATTCGTAGCAGCTGCCGAGCCTGCTGCCCGGCTCAACAAATCTCTCTATTTCCCTCCTTGGCAAAAGTTGGAAGGCTTCTTGCAATAGCCGCCCTGCGCCTGCTTCAGGCGTCAAAAGTTTGCTTTAAAGGAACGGGGAAAACCGGTGGATCGCTCTCAGTTAATCAACAGTGCCCGCACAAACGTCGCCGACCTCAGTCGGGGCAATCTGGGTGTGCCGCTGTTGCTGCTGGTCATGCTGGCCATGATGATGTTGCCGGTGCCGCCGTTCCTGCTGGACGTGTTTTTCACGTTCAACATTGCCCTGTCCATTGTCGTGTTGCTGGTCTGTGTATACGCCTTGCGGCCGCTGGATTTTGCGGTGTTCCCGACCATTCTGCTGGTGGCGACGTTACTGCGGCTGGCGCTGAACGTAGCCTCCACGCGAGTGGTGATGCTCCACGGTCAGGACGGCCATGCCGCCGCCGGTAAGGTGATTCAGGCCTTCGGTGAAGTGGTGATCGGCGGTAACTACGTGGTCGGTATCGTGGTCTTCGCGATTTTGATGATCATCAACTTCGTTGTGGTCACCAAAGGCGCGGGGCGGATTTCCGAGGTGAGCGCGCGTTTCACCCTCGACGCGATGCCCGGTAAACAGATGGCGATCGACGCCGACTTGAACGCCGGCCTGATCGATCAGAACCAGGCGAAACTGCGCCGGATGGAAGTCGCCCAGGAGGCCGAGTTCTACGGTTCCATGGACGGTGCCAGCAAGTTCGTGCGCGGTGACGCCATCGCCGGCCTGCTGATTCTGTTCATCAACCTGATCGGCGGCATGGCGGTGGGTATCTTCCAGCACGGCATGAGCTTTGGTGATGCCGGCAAGGTTTATGCGCTGTTGACCATCGGTGACGGTTTGGTGGCGCAATTGCCATCACTGCTGTTGTCGACCGCCGCCGCGATCATGGTGACCCGTGCTTCCGGCTCGGAAGACATGGGTAAACAAATCAATCGTCAGATGTTCGCCTCGCCGAAAGCCTTGGCGGTGGCCGCAGGCTTGATGGCGGTGATGGGCCTGGTGCCCGGCATGCCGCACGTTTCCTTTCTGTCCATGGCAGCCCTGGCGGCCGGTGGCGCTTACCTGTTCTGGAAGAAGCAGAACGCGGTCAAGGTCCAGGCCCTGCAAGAGGTCAAACGTCAGCAGGAGTTGCTGCCGTCGCCGGCCCGGGCTCAGGAAACCAAGGAGCTTGGCTGGGATGACGTGACGCCGATCGACATGATTGGCCTGGAAGTGGGCTACCGCCTGATTCCGCTGGTGGATCGCAACCAGGGTGGGCAGTTGCTGGCGCGGATCAAGGGGGTGCGTAAAAAGCTCTCCCAGGACCTGGGCTTCCTGATGCCGACTGTGCATATCCGTGACAACCTCGACCTGGCGCCTAGCGCCTATCGCCTGACCCTGATGGGCGTGATCCTGGCTGAAGCGGAGATTTACCCGGAGCGCGAGCTGGCGATCAACCCGGGGCAGGTCTACGGCACGCTCAATGGCATCACCGCCAAAGATCCGGCTTTTGGCCTGGAAGCGGTGTGGATCGAAATCAGCCAGCGTGCCCAGGCGCAATCCCTCGGTTACACCGTGGTCGATGCCAGTACGGTGGTGGCGACCCACTTGAACCAGATTCTGTACAAGCACTCCAGCGAGCTGATCGGCCACGAAGAAGTCCAGCAACTCATGCAATTGCTGGCCAAAAGCTCACCGAAGCTGGCCGAAGAGTTGGTGCCAGGGGTGGTTTCGCTGTCGCAACTGCTCAAAGTCTTGCAGGCGTTGCTGGCCGAACAGGTGCCGGTGCGGGACATC
This sequence comes from Pseudomonas sp. P1_A1, assembly GCF_056406935.1. Classification (NCBI taxonomy): domain Bacteria; kingdom Pseudomonadati; phylum Pseudomonadota; class Gammaproteobacteria; order Pseudomonadales; family Pseudomonadaceae; genus Pseudomonas; species Pseudomonas sp. P1_A1. The sequence continues at coordinate 194,013 of NZ_JBFTZE010000010.1, forward strand.
CGCAGCATCGCCGAAGCCATCGCGAACAACGCTGCCAAGAGTCAAGATACCGCCGCTTTGGTGGCCGCGGTGCGCGTCGGCGTATCCCGTGCAATCGTGCAAAGCATTGTAGGCACTGAGTCGGAGCTGCCTGTGATCACCTTGGAACCAAGGTTGGAACAAATATTGCTCAATAGTCTTCAGAAGGCAGGACAAGGCTCGGAAGAGGGCGTTCTGCTGGAGCCAAGCATGGCGGAAAAACTGCAACGCTCGTTGATCGATGCGGCGCAGCGTCAGGAAATGCAAGGTCAGCCGGTGATTCTGCTGGTGGCCGGGCCGGTTCGCGCGATGCTCTCGCGATTCGGTCGGATGGCAGTGCCGGGTTTGCACGTGTTGGCTTACCAGGAAATTCCTGACAACAAGCAAGTGACCATCGTTGCGACAGTAGGGCCCAACGGCTGAGGTAGTGGTTTATGCAAGTTAAGCGTTTTTTCGCCGCCGATATGCGTCAGGCCATGAAACTGGTTCGTGATGAGCTGGGCGCTGATGCCGCCATCATTGGCAATCGCCGGATCGCCGGCGGTGTCGAGCTGACGGCTGCCCTGGATTACAAATTGTCGGCGCTGGCCCCGCGTGTTCCGAACATGGAACTCGAGGATGAGCTGCGCAAGACCCAGTCGCGGATCGTCACCGCCCAGGCCGAACTGAGCCTGCGCGGCGATGGCGAGAGCGACAAGACCACCAATCGCCAGTTGTTCGCCGGCCTGCCGTTGACCGCCGCCGAACCGCTGATCGAACCGGCGCTCGCCGAACCTCGGCGTCCGGCCCCCGCGCCTGCTGCGGCGACCGGTGTCGATCCGCGCGCCTTCGATTCGATGCGTTTCGAGCTCAACAGCCTGCGTGAACTGATGGAAGTGCAGCTTGGCTCGCTGGCCTGGAATCAGCTGCAAGGCAGCCGTCCGGCCCAGGCCAACCTCTGGCGTCGCCTGCAACGCATCGGCCTGTCCGGCCCGTTGTCGCGCGATCTGCTGGCACTGATTACCGACATTGAAGAGCCTCGTCAGGCCTGGCGCATGTTGCTCGCGCACCTGGCGCGGATGATCGCCACCCCGGAAGTCGAGCCACTGGAAGAGGGCGGTGTGATTGCCATGGTCGGTCCGGCCGGCATGGGCAAGACCACCACGCTGGCCAAGCTTGCGGCCCGTTACGTGCTCAAGTACGGCGCGCAGAACATCGCGCTGGTGAGCATGGACAGCTATCGCATTGGTGCCCAGGAGCAGCTCAAGACACTGGGCCGGATCCTCAATGTGTCGGTGACCCACGTTGACCCGGGCCAATCCCTGGTGCAGGCGCTGGAGCCCTTGCTGCGCAAACGCGTGGTGCTGATCGATACCGCCGGCCTTCAGGCCAGCGATCCGGCACTGCGGATGCAGCTCGAAAGCCTGGCCGGGCGCGGCATCAAATCAAAAAATTATCTGGTCCTGGCAACCACCAGCCAGAAACAGGTTCTAACCGCCGCTTATCACAGTTACAAACGCTGCGGCCTCGCCGGCTGCATCCTGACTAAACTGGATGAAACGGCAAGTCTGGGCGAGGTGTTGAGCCTGGCGATCAGTCATGAGTTGCCGGTGGCTTACCTGACCGATGGTCCGCGGATTCCGGATGATTTGCATCTGCCACGTCGTCATCAGTTGGTCAGCCGCGCCGTTAGCGTACAAATGCAGGAAGAACCCAGCGAAGAAGCCATGGCTGACATGTTCGCTGATATTTACCACAGCCCGACCAAGCAGGTTGGCTGAGGTGTTAATGAACATTTTTTGTACCTACATCGATGGTCTGCCATGCATTGTTCCGATGGTGAACGCGCAGCCAGTAATGTGGCCTCCGTCTAAGTAAGACAAGGTAAAGAAATAACATGGGCAGCATGCATCCCGTACAGGTGATCGCGGTGACCGGCGGCAAAGGTGGCGTCGGGAAGACTAACGTGTCAGTGAACTTGTCCCTGGCTCTAGCTGAGCTCGGCCGGCGCGTCATGCTGCTGGATGCCGATCTGGGGCTGGCGAACGTCGACGTTCTGTTGGGACTGACACCCAAACGCACGCTGGCCGACGTGATCGAAGGCCGCTGTGAGCTGCGCGACGTGCTGTTGCAAGGGCCTGGCGGTATCCGCATCGTTCCGGCCGCCTCCGGCACCCAGAGCATGGTTCATCTGAGCCCGGCCCAGCATGCCGGCCTGATCCAGGCATTCAGCGACATCGGCGACAACCTCGACGTATTGGTGATCGACACCGCTGCGGGCATTGGTGACTCGGTAGTCAGCTTCGTGCGCGCCGCGCAGGAAGTCTTGCTGGTGGTGTGCGACGAGCCGACCTCGATCACCGACGCCTACGCGCTGATCAAACTGCTTAACCGCGACTACGGCATGAACCGCTTCCGCGTCTTGGCCAACATGGCGCAGAGCCCGCAGGAGGGCCGCAACCTGTTTGCCAAGTTGACCAAGGTCACGGATCGCTTCCTCGACGTCGCCTTACAATATGTCGGTGCGGTGCCTTACGACGAAAGCGTGCGCAAGGCTGTGCAGAAGCAACGCGCGGTGTATGAAGCCTTTCCGCGTTCCAAGTGCGCCCTGGCGTTCAAGGCGATCGCACAGAAGGTCGATACCTGGCCACTGCCGGCCAACCCGCGTGGGCACCTGGAGTTTTTCGTCGAGCGCCTCGTGCAACAAACGGCAGGACCCGTGCTATGACAGCCAGCGGTTACAACCTCTACAAGAAGTCGGCACGTGACGCGCAGTACGAGCTGATCGAGCGTTACGCGCCACTGGTCAAACGCATTGCCTACCACTTGCTGGCGCGTCTGCCGGCCAGTGTCCAGGTCGAAGACCTGATCCAGGCCGGGATGATCGGCCTGCTTGAAGTATCAACCAAATACGACGCCAGCAAAGGCGCGAGTTTCGAGACGTACGCGGGCATTCGAATCCGCGGCGCGATGCTCGATGAAGTGCGCAAGGGGGACTGGGCGCCACGTTCGGTCCATCGCAATACCCGCATGGTCAGCGACGCGATTCGCTCGATTGAAGCTAAAACCGGCCGTGACGCTAAAGATCACGAAGTTGCGGCCGAACTCCAATTGAGTCTCGACGATTATTACGGGATTTTGAACGACACCCTGGGCAGCCGGTTATTCAGTTTCGACGATCTGTTGCAGGACGGCGAACACGAAGGGCTGCATGAGGATGGCGCGAGTGCTCATCTCGAGCCGTCACGCGATCTGGAAGATGAACGCTTCCAGGCGGCGCTGGCGGACGCGATTGCCAATTTGCCGGAGCGTGAGCGACTGGTGTTGGCGCTGTACTACGACGAAGAGTTGAATCTCAAGGAAATCGGTGAGGTCCTGGGGGTTAGCGAATCTCGGGTCAGCCAGTTACACAGCCAGTGCGCGGCCCGTTTGCGGGGGCGTTTGGGGGAGTGGCGAGCGCGCTGAAGGCAGTGTGGGGACACTGCGAATGGAGCTGGTGTGGTGTTGAACCGTACCGGTCTCGATCTGTTGTGCTCCAGACAGTCATTGAGTGCTTTGCCGGATTGATTGAAATGGCGCGTCCAGGTGCTGGGCGCGTTTAAGACTGCTTGGAGGTCGAATTGGACAAGAACATGAAAATCCTCATCGTTGATGACTTCTCAACGATGCGGCGGATCATAAAAAACCTGTTGCGTGACCTTGGGTTCACCAACACCGCCGAGGCCGATGACGGGTTGACCGGGTTGCCGATGCTGCAAAGCGGTAACTTCGATTTTCTGGTGACCGACTGGAACATGCCCGGGATGACCGGCATCGACCTGCTTCGTGCGGTGCGCGCCGATGAAAGGCTCAAGCATCTGCCGGTGCTGATGGTGACCGCTGAAGCCAAGCGCGAGCAGATTATCGAAGCGGCCCAGGCCGGTGTTAACGGCTATGTGGTCAAGCCCTTCACGGCCCAGGCGTTGAAAGAAAAAATCGAGAAGATTTTCGAACGCATTGGCTGATGTACTGCGCACGGGGGAGCTATGGAGCATAACGAATCTTCACAGGGCGATTTCGAGTCGACCCTGAAAAAACACGCGGTCGAACTGGTCGACAGCCTTGAAAAAGGCAAGTTCGGCGACGCTGTGCAACTGATCCATGAGCTCAACCAGACCCGTGACCGCGGCCTGTATCAGGAAGTGGGCAAGCTCACCCGCGAGCTGCATAGCGCGATCGTCAATTTCCAGATTGACCCGCACATGCCGCAAGCCGAGGAAGTGTCTCAGATCACGGATGCCACCGAGCGCCTGTCCTATGTGGTCAAGCTGACCGAGGCCGCGGCCAACCGCACCATGGACCTGGTGGAAAACGCCACGCCGCTGATCAACAGCCTGAGCGACGAAGCCCAGGCGCTGAGCACGGATTGGGGACGGTTCATGCGTCGCGAAGTCGGGGCTGAAGAGTTCCGCGAGCTGGCCCGGCGGGTCGACGGTTTCCTGACACGCAGCAGTGAAGACAACCGCGTCGTGTCGAGCAACCTCAACGACATTCTGCTGGCCCAGGATTACCAGGACCTCACCGGCCAGGTGATCAAGCGTGTGACCCAATTGGTCACCGAAGTTGAAAGCAACCTGCTCAAGCTCGTACTCATGGCCAGTCACGTAGACCGCTTTGCGGGTATCGAACATGACCGTGAGGCGATGCTGGCTGAAAAAGATCCACAAAAACATCTCTCTCAGGGTGAAGGTCCGCAGATTCATGCCGATAAAAGAGAAGACGTTGTGTCCGGTCAGGACGATGTGGACGATTTGTTATCCAGTCTTGGATTTTAGTTTTCTGGGTTTTTAGACCTGTAGGAGCACCCCCTTAATGAGCTTCGGCGCCGATGAAGAGATCCTTCAGGATTTCCTGGTTGAGGCCGGCGAGATTCTAGAGCAACTGTCCGAGCAGCTGGTCGAGCTGGAAAGCCGACCCGATGATGCGGACTTGCTCAATGCAATTTTTCGCGGTTTTCACACTGTAAAAGGGGGCGCCGGCTTCCTCCAGCTCAACGAGCTGGTGGAGTGCTGTCACATCGCCGAGAACGTGTTCGACATCCTGCGCAAGGGTGAGCGTCGCGTCGACTCGGAACTGATGGACGTGGTTCTCGAAGCGCTGGACGCGGTGAACAGCATGTTCAGCGAAGTCCGCGAACGCAGCCCGATCACGGCTGCCACGCCTGAATTACTCGCGGCGCTGGCCCGTCTGGCCGAGCCGCAAATGGAAGACGCACCGGCGCCGGTCGCTGAAGTGGTTGAAGCACCGGTCGCTGAAAGCGAATCGGGTGACATTACCGATAACGAATTCGAACAACTGCTGGACTCGCTGAACGCCGTCAAGGCCCAGGCCGAGGCGCCTGTAGCGGCTGCGCAGCCTGTTTCGCAGCCTGCTGCCGATGCAGCCGCCAGTGACGAAATCACCGATGCCGAGTTCGAGTCGTTGCTCGATCAACTGCACGGCAAAGGCCAGTTCGCCGCCGATGCAGTAGCCGCAGCGCCCGCCGCACCGGCTGCTCCGAAAGCCGCCGGCGACAGCTCCGACATCACTGACGACGAGTTCGAAGCACTGCTCGACCAGTTGCACGGCAAAGGCAACTTTGCGGTCGATGCGCTGGAATCGGCAATCGCTTCGGCGCCAGCCCCGGCTGCGCCAACCGCCGCTGCGGCCGGTAGCGACCTGATCTCCGATCATGAATTCGAATCGCTGCTCGACGAATTGCATGGCAAGGGCAAGTTCACTGAAGTGGGCACTGCTTCTGCTGTTGCTTCGGTAGCGACTCCGGTTGCCAAGGCGCCAGCACCTGTGGCCAAAGCTCCCGAGCCAAAAGCTGAAGCGCCGAAGCCTGCCGCCGCCGCAGCACCGGCTCCTGCTCGTGCCCCGGCCGCGCCGCCCGCAGAAAAACCGACCAGCGAAGCCGAGACCACCGTGCGGGTCGACACCGCGCGTCTCGACGAAATCATGAACATGGTCGGCGAGCTGGTACTGGTGCGTAACCGCCTGGTCCGTCTGGGCCTCAACAGCGGCGACGAAGCCATGTCCAAGGCCGTGTCGAACCTCGACGTGGTCACGGCCGACCTGCAAACCGCGGTCATGAAGACCCGGATGCAACCGATCAAGAAAGTCTTCGGGCGCTTCCCGCGTCTGGTTCGCGACCTGGCTCGCCAGCTCAAGAAAGAGATCAACCTGGAACTGGTCGGCGAAGAAACCGACCTCGACAAGAACCTCGTCGAGGCCCTGGCCGACCCGTTGGTCCACTTGGTGCGCAACTCGGTCGACCACGGTATCGAAGAGCCGGCTGATCGCGAAGCGATGGGCAAGCCTCGCAGCGGCAAAGTGATTCTGTCTGCAGAACAGGAAGGCGATCACATCCTGCTGTCCATCTCCGATGACGGCAAGGGCATGGACGCTGACGTTTTGCGCGCCATCGCCGTGAAAAAAGGTTTGATGGACAAGGATGCGGCGGACCGTCTCAGCGAGTCCGATTGCTTCAACCTGATCTTCGCGCCGGGCTTCTCGACCAAGACCGAGATCTCCGACGTGTCCGGTCGTGGCGTGGGCATGGACGTGGTGAAAACCAAGATCGCCCAGCTCAACGGCACCATCAATATCTACTCGACCAAGGGCAAAGGCTCGAAGATCGTCATCAAGGTCCCGTTGACCCTGGCGATCATGCCGACGCTGATGGTCATGCTCGGCAACCAGGCGTTCGCGTTCCCGCTGGTGAACGTCAACGAGATCTTCCACCTCGACCTGTCGCGCACCAACGTGGTGGACGGCCAGGAAGTGGTGATCGTGCGGGACAAGGCGCTGCCCTTGTTCTACCTCAAGCGCTGGCTGGTCAGCTCCGCCGCTCACGAAGAGCAGCGCGAGGGCCATGTGGTGATCCTTTCGGTGGGTACTCAACGGATCGGCTTCGTCGTCGATCAGTTGGTGGGCCAGGAAGAAGTGGTCATCAAGCCATTGGGCAAAATGCTCCAGGGAACCCCGGGCATGTCCGGCGCCACCATCACCGGTGACGGCCGCATTGCTCTGATTCTCGATGTTCCGAGCATGCTCAAGCGTTACGCCGCACGGCGTATTTGATTCTGGGGGAGCGGGGCGCCAGAGCCTCGCCCCGTCTAACGGAGTGTTTATGGCAGTCAAAGTCCTGGTGGTGGACGATTCGGGGTTTTTCCGCCGCCGCGTCTCGGAAATTCTTGCAGCGGATACAAATATCCAGGTCGTCGGTACGGCGACCAACGGAAAAGAGGCGATCGATCAGGCCCTGGCCCTCAAGCCAGACGTGATCACCATGGACTACGAGATGCCAATGATGGACGGCATCACGGCGGTGCGGCACATCATGCAGCGCTGCCCGACCCCGGTATTGATGTTTTCCTCGCTGACCCACGAAGGCGCCCGGGTCACTCTCGATGCGCTGGACGCCGGCGCGGTGGACTTCCTGCCGAAGAATTTCGAAGACATCTCCCGTAACCCGGAGAAGGTCAAGCAACTGCTGTGCGAGAAGATTCTCAGCATCTCGCGCAGTAACCGTCGTGTCAGTGCCTACACCCCTCCGGCGCCGGTCGCTGCGCCAGCCCCGACGCCTGCGCCTTCGAGCGTCGGCAGCTACGGCAGCAGCGCGCCTGCGCGTCCGGCACCGGCACCGATTGCGGCGCGCCCCCATGCAGCGGCTCCGTCATTTCCTGCGCCGAAACGCAAAGCCTACAAATTGGTCGCCATCGGTACCTCCACCGGCGGCCCTGTTGCGCTGCAACGGGTTCTGACCCAGTTGCCGGCCAACTTCCCGGCACCCATCGTGTTGATCCAGCACATGCCGGCAGCCTTCACCAAGGCCTTCGCCGAGCGTCTGGACAAGCTGTGCCGCATCAGCGTCAAGGAAGCCGAGGATGGCGACATCCTGCGTCCGGGCCTGGCGCTGCTGGCACCGGGTGGCAAGCAGATGATGATCGACGGCCGTGGCGCGGTGAAAATCCTGCCGGGCGACGAACGTCTGAACTACAAGCCGTGCGTGGACATTACCTTCGGTTCCGCGGCCAAGTCCTACGGCGACAAAGTTCTGGCGGTGGTACTGACCGGCATGGGCGCTGACGGTCGCGAAGGCGCGCGTCTGCTCAAGCAGGGCGGCAGTGCGATCTGGGCCCAGGATGAAGCCAGCTGCGTGATCTATGGCATGCCGATGGCCATCGTCAAAGCCGAACTCGCGGACGCGGTGTACAGCCTCGACGACATCGGTCGGCATCTGGTTGAGGCTTGCATCTGATGGATGTGCTCAGCCTTATCGGGATCATCATGGCGTTTGTCGCCATCATCGGCGGCAACTACCTTGAAGGCGGTCACCTTGGCGCGCTGGCCAACGGCCCGGCGGCGTTGATCGTACTCGGTGGCACCATCGGTGCCGCGCTGCTGCAATCGCCGATGAGTGCCTTCAAGCGCGCCATGCAGATTCTCGCCTGGATTCTGTTTCCGCCTCGCGTGGACCTGGCCGGCGGCATTGATCGCGTGGTGAACTGGAGCCTGACCGCTCGCAAGGAAGGTTTGCTCGGGCTGGAAGGAGTGGCCGACGCCGAACCCGACAGCTACTCGCGCAAAGGCCTGCAACTGCTGGTCGACGGTGCCGAGCCGGAAGCGATTCGCAGCATTCTGGAAGTGGATTTCTACACCCAGGAAAGCCGCGACATCGAAGCCGCCAAAGTCTTTGAAAGCATGGGCGGCTACGCGCCGACCATCGGTATCATCGGTGCGGTGATGGGCCTGATCCACGTCATGGGCAACCTGGCCGATCCATCGCAACTGGGCAGCGGCATTGCCGTCGCCTTCGTCGCCACCATCTACGGCGTGGCCAGTGCCAACCTGGTGCTGCTGCCGATTGCCGCCAAGCTCAAGTCCATCGCGTTGCGGCAGTCGCGCTATCGCGAAATGTTGCTGGAAGGGATCCTGTCGATCGCCGAAGGTGAAAACCCTCGCTCTATTGAGTTGAAGCTTCAGGGCTTCATGGATTGATGGGGGAAATGAATCATGGCTCGTCGCAGGCAACCTGAAGAACATGTGAACCATGAACGTTGGCTCGTCTCTTACGCCGACTTCATCACCTTGCTGTTCGCGTTTTTCGTGGTGATGTACTCGATCTCGTCGATCAACGAAGGCAAGTACAAGATCATTTCCGAGGCGTTGATCGGGGTGTTTACCGACTCTGACCGCGCCCTCAAGCCGATTCCCATCGGCGAAGAGCGACCGCAGACCGTGACCCCGGCCAAGCCATTGGTCAAGGACAGCGAGCAGGTCGACGCCGGCATTGCCGGTGCCAGCGACCCGCTCAAAAGCATCGCCGATGACATCAGCGCGGCGTTCGGCGACTTGATCAGTTCCAATCAGATGACCGTGCGCGGCAACGAGTTGTGGGTTGAGATCGAACTCAACTCCAGCCTGTTGTTCGGCAGCGGCGACGCGATGCCCAGCGACATCGCGTTCAACATCATCGACAAGGTTGCCGCGATCCTCCGGCCCTTCGACAACCCGATCCACGTCGAAGGCTTCACCGACGATCAACCGATCCGCACCGCGCAATACCCGACCAACTGGGAACTGTCCTCGGCCCGTTCGGCGAGCATCGTGCGGATGCTGGCGATGCAGGGTGTAAACCCCGGTCGTCTGGCGTCGGTGGGTTATGGCGAGTTCCAGCCAGTGGCCAACAACGCCACCGCCGAAGGTCGCGCGCGCAACCGTCGGGTGGTGCTGGTGGTGTCACGCAATCTTGATGTACGCCGTAGCCTCACCGGTACCGGAACGGCTCATGCACAACCGGATGCCGCATTGAAGCGGGCTGGCACACAAACTGCACCGACCCCGGTCAAGTCGCCGGGACGCGAGAGTGCCGTCAATTCTCCGTCACCCGCATTAATACGTTGAGCTATTTCTCGGTCGACGTTTTCGACCGGGAGGAACAATCCGAATGAGAGTCTGGGCAGTTGCCAATCAAAAGGGTGGTGTCGGTAAAACCACTTCCTCCATTGCTTTAGCCGGTTTACTGGCGGAGGCGGGCAAGCGCGTGGTTGTCGTCGATCTCGACCCCCACGGCTCCATGACCAGCTACTTCGGTTACGACCCCGACAGCCTGGAGCACAGCAGCTACGACCTGTTCCTGCACAAGGGCAGCGTGCCGCAAGGCTTGCCCGGTCAGTTGTTGATGCCCACCAGTGACGAACGCATTTCCCTGTTGCCATCGAGCACCGCGCTGGCCACCCTTGAGCGCCAGTCGCCGGGCCAGAGCGGTTTGGGCCTGGTGATCGCCAAGAGTCTGGCGCAGTTGTGGCAAGACTTCGATTACGCCGTGATCGACAGCCCGCCGTTGCTCGGCGTGCTGATGGTCAATGCCTTGGCGGCCAGCCAGCAGTTGGTGATTCCGGTGCAGACCGAGCACCTGGCGGTCAAAGGCCTGGAACGCATGGTCAACACGCTCGCGATGATCAACCGCTCGCGCAAACTGGCATTGCCGTTCAACATCGTGCCAACCCTGTTCGACCGCCGCACCCAGGCTTCCCTCGGCACCCTGCGCGTGCTGCGCGACAAGTACCCGGAAGAAATCTGGCAAGGCTACATCCCGATCGACACCCGCTTGCGTGACGCGAGCCGGGCAGGGCTGACGCCTTCGCAATTCGATGGCAAGAGTCGCGGCGTTCTCGCCTACCGCGCACTGCTCAAGCATCTGTTGGCCCAGCAACTTGTTCCGCAGGTGGCCTGACATGAACCCAATTATCTCTGTAGGAGCTGCCGCAGGCTGCGATCTTTTGATCTTGCTTTGTGGCGTTCCTGAAATGGTCAGAAGATCGCAGCCTGCGGCAGCTCCTACGGCGGTATTCGCATGACCCGGCCGGTGAAAATCACCTCGCGCCCGCAATTGGCCCTTCAGTCTTATCTGGATGGCTTGCTGCAGGACGCGACCGAAGAGCTGTTGCCTGAAGTCGAGGCGCTGCCCGAGGTTGTCGAGGCTGAAGCTGCTCTGGACGAGTTCCAGGCGGCGGTGCTCGAAGAGCAGGCGCGCGATGCGCAGACACCCGCAGTGGCCGCAGCCCCCATCGTCGCGCCAGTGGTGAAAGCACCGGTGACCGTGATCGAAGCGCCGGCACCGATTCTGGCGCCCGTGTCGACGATTGCGCCGTTGCTGCAAGCATTGGTGCCGCCGGTGGTGGAAGTTCATCTGCCGCCGAGCAATACACCGCCTCCGGTGGAAAACGACGGTCGCCCGGCATGGGCGGCCGAGCCGTTCGAATGCCTGTTGTTCGACGTCGCCGGGTTGACCCTGGCGGTGCCGCTGGTGTGCCTGGGTTCGATTTATTCCCTGGCCGGTCACGAGCTGACGCCGTTGTTCGGTCAGCCGGAATGGTTCCTCGGGATCCTGCCGAGCCAGGCCGGCAACCTGAAAGTGCTGGATACCGCACGCTGGGTCATGCCGGACCGCTACCGCGATGATTTCCGCCAGGGCCTGCAATACGTTATTTCGGTCCAGGGCTACGAATGGGGGCTGGCCGTGCATCAGGTCAGCCGCTCGTTGCGTCTGGACCCGAATGAAATCAAATGGAGAAGTCACCGGGGGCAGCGGCCATGGCTCGCCGGCACGGTGATTGAACACATGTGCGCCTTGCTCGATGTCGCCGCACTGGCCGAATTGATCGCCAGCGGCGGGGTGAAGCACATGGGCGGCAGTAAGCCGAACCACAAACCGACATAAAAACACGCATCGGCATTCAAGTGCCGGTGCACTGAATACACACCGCTAGGGCGGTTTTTCGAGGGGTCAGGGTATGAATGACAAGGCGACGGCGGCAAAAGGTTCCGAAGATCCGATCCTGCAATGGGTCACCTTCAAGCTGGACAATGAAACCTACGGCATCAACGTGATGCGCGTGCAGGAAGTCCTGCGCTACACCGAAATCGCTCCGGTGCCGGGTGCCCCGAGCTACGTGCTGGGTATCATCAACCTGCGTGGCAACGTGGTCACCGTGATCGACACCCGCCAGCGTTTCGGCCTGGGCACGGTCGACGTCAGCGACAACACCCGCATCGTCATCATCGAAGCCGACAAGCAAGTGGTCGGGATCATGGTCGACAGCGTGGCTGAAGTGGTTTATCTGCGTCAGTCGGAAATCGAGACCGCACCGAACGTCGGTAATGAAGAGTCCGCCAAGTTCATTCAAGGCGTGTGCAACAAGAACAACGAATTGCTGATCCTGGTCGAGCTGGACAAGATGATGAGCGAAGAAGAATGGTCGGAACTGGAGAGTATCTGATTGATTCTTGAGGTGGCTGTGATTGTCCTGTTCCTCTTGTGGGCAGGCACGCTGGCAATGTTCCTGGCGTACATCCGCGCTCAAAGGCAGATCGCCGCACAACAGGCCCAGGGCGATGCGCTGCGCGATCAGCGCATCAAGGACCTGGCCAAGCGCGTCGACGACTACCAGAACGGCAATGTGCGCATGGGGGAGGACCTGCACGAACTGCGCGCGGTGGTCGGGCCGTTGCCGGACAAACTGGCGCAGTTGGAACAGCGTGATCCGTCGAGCCTTTCATTCGCCCAGGCCGCGCGTCTGGTGGGGATGGGGGCCAGCGTCGATGAGCTGACTCAGTCTTGCGGCTTGACCCAGGCTGAGGCGGAGTTGATGAGCAAGTTGCACAGAAACTGAGAAGATCAAAAGATCGCAGTCTCGTTGCACTCGACAGCTCCTACAGGGCGTACACCATTCCAATGTAGGAGCTGTCGAGTGCAACGAGGCTGCGATCTTTTTGCATTCAACAAAGATTCAATAATCATCCCCGCGCTCGGTAATGTCCTTCTCCACCATCCCCACATCCGAATCATGCCCCGCCGGAAACTTGCCCTTCAAATTCCACGCAAACGCAATGATCTCGGCAATCGTGCGGTACAACTCCTCGGGAATACTCTCTCCCAATTCCATCCGCGCCAGCAGTTTCACCAACTCGGCGTTCTCGTAAATTGGCACTTCATAATCCCGGGCGATCCGCAGAATTTCTTCAGCCAGTTCTTCGTCGCCTTTGGCCGTGAGGGTAGGGGCGTGGCTGCCGTCGTATTTTAGGGCGATGGCCTGGCGTGGTGCGGTGGATTCGTTCATGCGGTTTCGTCGACCCAGCGTTGTTCGAGGCGGGTTTGAGGGCCTTGTGGCGGTGTGCCGAGGTGGCAATCCAGATCGCCGACGTTCAGCCCGGAATCCAGCAGGCGCTGGCGCAGCGCGGCCAGATTGCTTTCGATCAGGCTCGCGGTGTACGGCCGTTCGGCCCACAGCTGACTGGAGAGGCTGCCTTTGATCAGTTGGGCCTGTATCTGCAACGGCCCCAATGGTTCCATGTCGAACGCCAGCTCGACGCGCCATAGCGGTTGCTTGGGTTCGCGTTCGTCGCGGCGTTCGCGCGGTTGTTCTTTTTCGGGGGCTTCTTCGCGCTGGAATTTGACCTGTAACGGCACGATGTCCTGCAGGTTGCGCATGGGGATTTCCAGTTGCCAGGTGCTCATCAAACGCCCGTCGCTGGTCACACCAGTCTGCTCAAGACTCGACAGCTGATGACTTTGCAAACGTGAAACCGCCGCCGCAGCCAGGCGCAGCAGGTGCTCGAGATCATCTTCGCCTTCGGCGCTTTGCAGCAGGCGCTCGGGCAGTGGGAAGCTGGTCGGCGACGGCTTGGCACTGACTTGCCCGAGCATGCCGAGGGCATTGCGCACGAAACTCGGCATGGCCTGGACCAGGGTGTTGGCGGCGATGATTGCGTTGAAATTGGTGTTGGCCGGCAGGCCCGGCGTCAGTTGGGCGATCAGCTTGAGCAGGTCGCCTTTCATGTCTGGCGCCAGCGTCGGGTTTTGTCCGGTCAGTAATTTAGCTTCAAGAAACAGACCGCTATTGGCCAGCGCCTGGGCCAAGCCTTTGGGCGTACTCAATTGTTGGACGTCCGGCAGGCCGGCGAGCAATTTGTCCACGGCGGCGCGCAGGTCGCTGGAGGTCTGATCCGACGGCGGCAGGTTTTGCAGGACCTTGACCAAGCCATCCAGAGAACCCTGGCGACTTTGCTGGCTGACCAATTGTTGCGTCACCGCCAACTGTTCCTGACGGCTGCTCAGCGGCACGAATTTGAGGGTCTGGGTGTCCTGCACCAGGGCGCTCAGCAAGGTGCCGATGCGCAGCGGTGTCGGGCTGTCGATGCTCAGCGTGCTGCCGCTCAGCGCGGTGTTGAGCAGGCTTACCATCGAGCGAAACACTGTCGGCTGGCCCGGCACCTGCGGCATCACCTGAGAGGTCAGCACTTTGCCTTGCAGCAGGGTGCCGACCGGCAGTTGCGCGGTGTCGATACGGGTAAGGGTGGCGACGCTGGAGGCGATGGCCTGTTGCACCGTGACCGACAGATTGCCCGCCGACGGCTGGGTGATCGACAGACTGGTGCCCTGGGGCAAAGGCTGAGTGCTGGTGGCCTGGACCGTGGTCTGGCGGCCGTTGTCGAGGGTGACCTTGAGCAACAGTTGAAAGGTCTGATCCGCCTGCTTGAGCGACAGCACTTCAGCCTTGGCGGTCTGACCGGCCGTGATCAGGCCCTCCACCGGCGTCAGCAGCTTGAGCAGCTCGCCGCTGATCACCAACGGACGCGCAGTCGCCGGGGTGGTTGGCGGGAGCGGGAGGATGTTCATTTCGCCTGTCATACGCGGACACAACCTGAGGAAATTGCACTCTTGAGAGTGAGACACGGCATGTATAATGCCGCCCGTCTTCCGCTGAGTGGCGAAAACATTGCAATTGATTGACGCAGCTCTCTAGAACAAGCCGTCATAGCATCTATGCTGCATCTCTTTAACGGCCGCGCCAGAGCCGACTTGAACCGCATAAGGCCCTTGAACCCTTGACCAGTCCTGTCCTGCAAACCGTTGCCCTTGCCTGTGAGCGAGACCTTCGGCTGCTTTTCGAAAATCTCGAATTGCGACTGGCCAGTGGCGAAATGTTACAGATCAGCGGCCCCAACGGCAGTGGCAAGACCAGCCTGTTACGTCTGCTTTGTGGCTTGATGCACCCAACCGCCGGTCAAGTGTTGCTCAACGGCCTGCCACTGAACGAACAGCGCAGCGAACTGGCGCGCAACCTGCTGTGGATCGGCCACGCCGCCGGCATCAAGGACCTGCTGACCCCCGAAGAAAACCTCAGCTGGCTCTGCGCCTTGCATCAACCGGCCTCCCATGAGGCGATCTGGCAAGCGCTGGCGGCGGTGGGGCTGCGCGGTTTCGAGGATGTTCCCTGTCACACCCTGTCTGCCGGCCAGCAACGTCGTGTGGCGTTGGCGCGGTTGTACCTGGACAGCCCGCCGCTATGGATCCTCGACGAGCCGTTCACTGCGCTCGACAAACAAGGCGTGGCGCAACTCGAAGAACACCTGGCCGCGCACTGCGAGCGGGGCGGCATGGTGGTGCTGACCACTCACCACACGCTGAGCCGGATGCCGGCCGGCTATCGCGACATTAATTTGGGGAATTGGGCCGTATGAGTGTTTTCGGCCTGTTGGTCGCCCGTGAGGCCCGTTTGCTGTTCCGCCGTCCCGCCGAATTGGCGAACCCGTTGGTATTTTTCGCCATCGTCGTTTCCTTGTTCCCGCTGGCGGTCGGTCCCGAGACTCAATTGTTGCAAACCTTGTCTCCGGGACTGGTCTGGGTGGCGGCGCTTTTATCGGTTTTGCTCTCGCTGGACGGGCTCTTCCGCAGTGATTTCGAAGACGGATCCCTTGAACAGTGGGTCCTTTCGTCGCACCCTCTGCCTCTTCTGGTGCTGGCCAAGGTGCTGGCACACTGGGCCTTTTCTGGCCTGGCACTGGTTTTGCTCGCGCCATTGCTGGCGCTGATGCTCGGTTTGCCTGCCGCTTGTCTGCCGGTGTTGCTGCTTTCTTTATTGCTCGGTACACCGGTGTTGAGCCTGCTCGGTGCGGTGGGCGCAGCGCTGACGGTAGGATTGAAGCGTGGTGGCCTGTTGCTGGCGCTGCTGATTCTGCCGCTGTATATCCCGGTGTTGATTCTCGGCAGTGGCGCCTTGCAGGCGGCATTGCAGGGCATGCCGGCGACCGGTTATCTCTTGTGGCTTGGTAGCCTGACCGCCCTGGCGATAACCCTGGCACCTTTTGCAATAGCTGCTGGCCTGAAGATCAGTGTCGGCGAATAATGAGGTCTGGTTAAAATTTAACCAGTAAAGACCCTTTGGCTGCTTCGTGATAACGAACAGCAACCGTGATGGAAACAGCAATGAACTGGACCTGGTTTCATAAGCTCGGCTCGCCCAAATGGTTTTACGGCATCAGTGGCAAATTGCTGCCCTGGCTGAGCGTCGCGGCGTTGCTGCTGATTAGCGTCGGCGTGGTCTGGGGCCTGGCCTTCGCACCGCCGGACTACCAGCAAGGCAACAGCTTTCGAATCATCTATATCCACGTTCCCGCCGCCATGCTGGCGCAATCGATCTACGTGATGCTGGCCGTGTGCGGCATTGTCGGGCTGGTGTGGAAAATGAAACTGGCCGACGTCGCCTTGCAATGCGCCGCCCCGATCGGTGCCTGGATGACCGCCGTGGCGCTGGTCACCGGGGCGATCTGGGGCAAACCGACCTGGGGTTCGTGGTGGGTCTGGGATGCGCGACTTACGTCCATGTTGATTCTGCTGTTTCTGTACTTCGGTCTTATTGCGCTGGGCAACGCCATCAGCAATCGTGACAGCGCGTCCAAGGCCTGCGCGGTGCTGGCGATTGTCGGTGTGATCAACATCCCGATCATCAAATATTCGGTGGAGTGGTGGAACACCCTGCACCAGGGCGCGACGTTCACCCTCACCGAAAAACCGGCGATGCCCGCCGAGATGTGGCTGCCGCTGCTGCTGACGGTGTTGGGTTTCTACTGTTTCTTCGGCGCGGTGCTGTTGCTGCGCATGCGCCTTGAAGTGCTCAAGCGCGAAGCCCGGGCGAGCTGGGTGAAATCCGAAGTGCAGAACAGTCTGGAGGCCGCTCGATGAGTTTCGCTTCATTCGGCGACTTTCTCGCCATGGGCCATCACGGCCTGTATGTCTGGTCAGCCTATGGCATTTGCCTGGCGGTGCTGGCCCTCAACGTGGCGGCGCCGATCCTGGCCCGCAAGCGGTATCTGCAACAAGAGGCGCGTCGTTTGCGCCGGGAGAACGGCCAGTGAATCCGCTGCGTAAAAAGCGTCTTGTCATCATTCTCGCGATCCTGGTCGGTGTCGGCGCTGCCGTCGGCCTGGCCCTGAGCGCCCTGCAGCAGAACATCAATCTGTTTTACACCCCGACCCAGATCGCCAACGGCGAAGCGCCGCAAGACACGCGCATCCGTGCGGGCGGCATGGTCGAAAAAGGCTCGCTGCAACGTTCCGGCGATTCCCTGGACGTGAAATTCATCGTCACCGACTTCAACAAATCCGTGACCATCAGCTATCGCGGCATCCTCCCGGACCTGTTCCGCGAAGGGCAGGGCATCGTTGCCCTCGGCAAGCTCAACGCTGAAGGCGTGGTGGTGGCCGACGAAGTGCTGGCCAAGCACGACGAGAAGTACATGCCGCCGGAAGTGACCAAGGCGTTGAAAGACAGTGGTCAGTCGGCACCTACGCCAGCCAAGGAGGGCTAACGGATGACTTCCGCACTTTACAGCTCGGGGCTGTTTATCCCCGAACTCGGCCATCTGGCCATGATCCTGGCGTTGTGTTTTGCGTTGGTGCAGGCCGTGGTGCCGTTGCTCGGCGCCTGGCGCGGCGACCGTTTGTGGATGAGCCTGGCCCAGCCGGCCGCGTGGGGGCAGTTCGCGTTTTTGCTGTTCGCCTTCGGTTGCCTGACGTATGCGTTCATGGCGGACGACTTCTCCGTCGCCTACGTGGCCAGCAACTCCAACAGCGCGCTACCGTGGTACTACAAGTTCAGCGCCGTATGGGGCGCTCACGAAGGTTCGTTGTTGCTGTGGGCGTTGATCCTCGGCGGTTGGACCTTCGCCGTATCAGTGTTCTCCCGGCAGTTGCCGCAAGTGATGCTGGCTCGGGTGCTGGCGGTGATGGGCATGATCAGCACCGGTTTCCTGCTGTTCCTGATCCTGACGTCCAACCCGTTCACCCGGATCCTGCCGCAGATGCCGGCGGACGGGCGCGATCTGAATCCTCTGCTGCAAGACATCGGCCTGATTGTTCATCCGCCGATGCTGTACATGGGTTACGTCGGCTTTTCCGTGGCCTTCGCCTTCGCCATCGCCGCGCTGTTGGGCGGTCGTCTCGATGCGGCGTGGGCGCGCTGGTCCCGTCCGTGGACCATCGTCGCCTGGGCCTTCCTTGGCATCGGTATCACGTTGGGTTCCTGGTGGGCCTACTACGAACTCGGCTGGGGCGGCTGGTGGTTCTGGGACCCGGTGGAAAACGCCTCCTTCATGCCTTGGCTGGTGGGCACGGCGCTGATTCACTCGTTGGCGGTCACGGAAAAACGTGGCGTGTTCAAGAGCTGGACCGTGCTGTTGGCCATCGCCGCGTTTTCATTGAGCCTGCTGGGGACTTTCCTGGTGCGTTCCGGGGTGCTGACCTCGGTTCACGCCTTTGCCTCCGATCCTGCACGGGGCGTGTTCATCCTGATTTTCCTGCTGTTTGTGGTCGGTGGTTCGCTGACGCTGTTCGCCTTGCGCGCGCCGGTGGTCAAGAGCCACGTCGGTTTCAACCTCTGGTCCCGGGAAACCCTACTGCTGGGCAACAACCTGGTGCTGGTGGTGGCTGCTTCGATGATTCTGCTGGGCACCTTGTATCCGCTGATCCTTGATGCGATGACCGGTGCCAAGCTATCGGTCGGCCCGCCGTACTTCAACGCGCTGTTCATTCCGTTGATGGCGATCCTGATGGTAGTGATGGCGGTCGGCGTGGTGGTGCGCTGGAAAGACACCCCGGTCAAATGGCTGGTGAGCATGCTGACCCCGGTATTACTCGGCAGCGCCGCGCTGGCCGTCGTGGCGGGCGTTGCTTACGGCGATTTCAACTGGGCGGTGTTGGCGACCTTCATGCTGGCTGCCTGGGTGTTGTTGGCCGGTGTGCGGGATATTTTCGACAAGACTCGCCACAAAGGCCTGATCAAAGGACTGCCGACCCTGACCCGCAGTTATTGGGGCATGCAAATCGCGCATTTGGGCATTGCCGTCTGCGCGCTGGGTGTCGTGTTGTCGAGCCAGAATAGCGCCGAGCGCGATCTGCGCCTGGCGCCGGGTGAATCCATGAGCCTGGCCGGTTATCAGTTTGTATTCGAAGGCGCCAAGCACTTCGAAGGCCCGAACTTCACCTCCGACAAGGGCACCATCCGGGTGATCCGCGACGGTAAGGAAGTCAGCGTGCTGCACCCGGAAAAACGCCTGTACACCGTGCAGAGCTCGATGATGACCGAGGCCGGGATCGACGCCGGTTTCACCCGTGACCTGTACGTCGCACTGGGCGAGCCGTTGGGCGAGGGCGCCTGGGCGGTTCGCGTGCACGTCAAACCGTTCGTGCGCTGGATCTGGTTCGGTGGGCTGCTCACAGGTGTAGGCGGGTTGCTGGCGGCGCTGGATCGCCGTTATCGAGTCAAGGTAAAAAGCCGCGTGCGTGAAGCACTCGGCATGACGGGAGCCACCGCATGAGACGTTGGTTGATGCTGTTGCCGCTGGCGATTTTTCTGGTGGTTGCTGTTTTCTTGTATCGGGGGCTGTACCTGAACCCGGCCGAGTTGCCCTCGGCGATGATCGACAAGCCGTTCCCGGAGTTTTCCCTGCCCTCGGTGCAGGGCGACAAAACCCTGACCAGAGCGGACGTTCTGGGTAAACCGGCACTGGTCAATGTGTGGGGCACCTGGTGCATTTCCTGCCGGGTCGAGCACCCGGTGTTGAACAAACTGGCCGAGAAGGGCGTGGTGATCTACGGCATCAACTACAAGGACACCAATGCAGATGCCTTGAAGTGGCTGGCCGAGTTCCACAACCCGTATCAACTGGACGTCCGTGACGATGAAGGCACCCTGGGCCTGAACCTCGGCGTGTATGGCGCACCGGAAACCTTCTTCATCGACGCCAAGGGCATCATCCGCGACAAATTCGTCGGGGTGATCGACGAACAGGTCTGGCGCGAAAAACTGGCGGCCAAGTATCAGGCGCTGGTCGACGAGGTCAAGCCATGAAGCGCTGGATTGCCGCCGCCGTTCTGGGGTTGAGCATGGCCGGCGTGGCCCACGCCGCCATCGATACCTATGAGTTCGCCAAAGAAGGCGATCGCGAGCGTTTTCGCGAGCTGACCAAAGAGCTGCGTTGCCCCAAGTGCCAGAATCAGGACATCGCCGACTCCAACGCACCGATCGCCGCCGACCTGCGCAAAGAGATTTTCCGCATGCTCGGCGAGGGCAAGGACAACCAGCAGATCATCGACTTCATGGTCGACCGCTATGGTGATTTCGTCCGTTATAAACCTGCTCTGAATGCCAAGACCGCATTGCTCTGGTTCGGCCCGGCCGGCCTGCTGCTGGGCGGTTTTGTGATCATCGCCGTGATCGTCCGCCGTCGTCGCGTGCAACGTGCCGACAGCAAGGATGAGCTTTCTTTTGATGAGCGCGAGCGCCTCGACCACCTGTTGGATAAAACCAAGCATGATTGATTTCTGGCTCGCTGCAGGCCTGCTGCTTCTGGTAGCCCTTAGTTTTTTGTTGATCCCCGTTCTGCGCGGTCGTCGCGCCCAGCTTGAAGAGGATCGCACGGCCCTGAACGTCGCGCTGTATCAGGAGCGCGTGGCTGAGTTGCAGACTCAGCAGGAAGAAGGCGTGCTCAACGCCGAGCAAATGAATGCCGGCCGCGCCGAAGCCGCCCGTGAACTGCTTGCCGACACCGAAGGCGTCGAGGCACCGCGAGTGTCGCGTCTGGGCAAGCCGTTGCCATTGCTGGCGGCGATTCTGGTGCCTGTGCTGGGCCTTGGGTTGTACCTGCATTTCGGTGCCAGCGACAAAGTCGAGCTGACCCGAGAGTTCGCCCAGGCACCGCAGTCGATGGAAGAGATGACCCGTCGCCTGGAGCGTGCGGTTGCGGCCCAACCGGATTCGGCCGAGGGCCTGTACTTCCTCGGCCGCACTTACATGGCTCAGGACCGCCCTGGCGATGCGGCGAAGATCTTCGAGCGTACCGTGAACCTGGCCGGTCGCCAGCCGGAACTGCTCGGGCAGTGGGCTCAGGCCCAATACTTTGCCGATGGCAAAAAATGGTCGGACAAGGTCCAGAGCCTGACCGACGAAGCGCTGAAAGCCGATCCGAAGGAAGTCACCAGTCTCGGTCTGCTGGGCATCGCGGCCTTTGAAGGCGAGCGTTATCAGGACGCCATTGACTACTGGAATCGCCTGCTGGTGCAACTGCCACCGGATGACCAATCCCGTGTCGCGCTGCAAGGCGGCATCGCTCGGGCCGCCGAGAAGCTTGAAGCCAGCGGTGGCAAGGTGGCTCAGGCGCCTGCAGCCAAAGCTGCAGCACGGCTCAAGGTGCATGTCGATCTGGCGCCCGACTTGAAAGCCAGGGTCCAGCCCGGCGACAGCGTGTTCATCTTCGCCCGCGCCACCGCAGGCCCGCCCGCACCATTGGCGGCCAAGCGTCTGACCGTTGCCGACCTGCCAGCGACCGTCGAGCTGGGCGATGCCGATGCAATGATGCCTCAGTTGAAACTGTCGAACTTCCCCGAAGTCCAACTGGTTGCGCGCATCTCCCGCGCCGGCCAACCGACTGCCGGCGAATGGATCGGTCGTAGCCAACCTTTGGCCACCAGCACCACCGCGCCACAAAAACTGACCATCGACAGCCCGGATAAATGACAGGAAACGCCACCATGACCGCCTTCGCTCGTATCACTCTCCTCAGCATGATGGTTTTGGGGCTAAGCGCGTGTGCGGTCCAGGAGTACGAACCGGAACGGTTGCCGCCAATCCCGCCCTCGCAGCCGAGCACCAAACCGACCACACCGAGCAAACCGGTCACGCCGAGCAAACCATCGAAGCCGGTGCCACGCACCTCCGCCAGCTTCGCCCCGCCACCGGGGGGCAACAGCCATTGGGATGCGAAACTCGGTGTTTACGTCCTCGACAATCAAACCAACACCTTCTACCGCCAGCGCACCTATTACCGCTGGAACAACGGCTGGAGCCGCTCGATCAGCCCGAACGGGCCATGGGAAGAGACGGACATCCATGGTGTACCGGGTGGGTTGGGCAGACAATTCGGGCAGTGAATGGAAACGGCGATCTGAGGATCGCCGTTTTGCTTTTCGGCATTTATGAAGGGCGATTAAAGAATCGCCTGATAGTGGGTCAACGCCTTGCTCGACCGATTCAGGCCCTGGCGTAACAGCAGTTCGAGATAAGTGGTGACATCCATCGGCGGCGTCTTTAGCTGTTTGCGTTGTCGTTGTGCTGCCGCAACAACTGCTGCCGGGTCCAGATCAAAGAGGTTATCGACGAACTCGTCAGGATGCTGGGCTTCGATGCCAAAGGTTCCCAGTGTTTCATCCGGAAAATCTTTCTGGTTAAAGGTCACGATGACACTGGCATTGCAGCGTATAGCGGCAGCCAGAACATGTCGGTCATCGACATCAGGCAGTGTTAGCCCTTCGATCAGCCTTTCGTAACCGTAGACGCAAGCATCAGGTATGGCCTGATCCATCAAGTCGGACGTGCGATCCAACTGCTCTGTTGTCAGGTCCGGGCGGTTCTTCAGTAGATTGCGCTTCCATTCGTTATGTATCTCCAGTGACCATCGCGCCCTGAAGCGCCCGGAGAGCGCGAGCCACATCAAAAAATCTCTCAAGGGGGCGGGGTACAAAACACATGCGTCGTATACAGCGGTAAAAGGGGAGTGCCTCACTCGTATCCTGTCCTTAACGCTTGTGCCTGCTCGGCGAGAAGCGTCATTGCTTGCTCGCTGGCTATGTCGCGCTGGGTTTTATAGTCCATCAAATCGGTAAAGCGCACACGTCGGTGCTTGCCGGTTTTGTGGTAGGACAACTCACCGGACTCCAGCAGTTTGATCAGGTGCGGGCGTGAGACATTGAGCAAGTCCGCCGCTTCCTGGGTGGTCAGTTCAGCGTGTACCGGGACCACTTTGACGGCGTTGCCTGCAGCGAGCTCTGCCAGGATGTCGACAAGCAACCGAAGCGCTGAGGTGGGAAGTTCGACGCTGTGTGCTTCATTCTGCTCATCGAAAATCTGGATATGCTGAGTTTCGAATTGGGTGGCGAGGTAGGCAGCCAAGGCGCGCTGACCTTCGATAGCGGCCTGGACCTCACGCTCCATGGGCAGGTTAAGGGGGGGATGGATAACTGGTGACATGATGCTTTCCAATATTCTGAATAATCGATATTGGAAGGCTATTCGAATCAAACGAAAATCGCAATAAACGAAACGACCGGCTTTTCAGCTCCTTATGCAGTCGCGTTAGTACTGGAGATCGGGTGTGTAGGCTTGTTCGCGAAGGCGGTGTGACATTTAGCAGAAATGTCGACTGACCTGACGCTTTCGCGGGCAAGCCCGCTCACACAGGGACTTACGTTTGTTCACGATGTTTCTAACGTTGTTACGCCGTCGCCAGTGCAGGCTTCTCCGAAGCACTCAAAAACCGCAACAACGCCAGCAACGGAAACACGCTGCCGACAATCACGATCCACAACCAGCCGCCCTGTTCGTACACCGCACTGGCCACCGATGAGCCGAACGCGCCGCCGATGAAGATACTGGTCATGTACAGCGCATTCAGACGGCCGCGGCTCTTGGCATCGAGGGTGTAGACCGCGCGCTGGCCGAGGACCATGTTCATCTGCACACAGAAATCCAGCACCACGCCCGTCACGGCCAGGCCGATGACGCTGTAGACCGGGTGGATGAAGGCCGGCAGGAAGCTCAGGCTGGCGAACAGCATCGCCAGCAGCGAGGCGAGGCGGGTGTGGCCGGCATCGGCCAGTCGACCGGCGATGGGCGCGGCAATCGCGCCGATGGCTCCGACCAGGGCGAAAATCGCGATCTGGGTTTGCGACAAGCCATGATTGCGCGTCAGTTCCAGCGGCACGGCGGTCCAGAACAGGCTGAAGGTGGCGAACATGCAAGCCTGATAAAAGGCCCGCTGACGCAACACCGGTTGCTGGCGCAGCAGCGTCCAGAGCGAACCCAGTAACTGGCCATAAGAGGCGCTGTGATCAGGCTGGCGCTTGGGCACTGTCAGGGCCAGGACGATGCTGATTGCAGCCATCAACGCTGCGGCAATGACGAACATCGCGCGCCAGCCGAAGTGGTCAGCCACTACGCTGGACACCGGCCGTGCCAGCAGAATCCCCAGCAGCAGACCGCCCATGATCCCGCCAACCACGCGGCCGCGCGACGCTTCCGGTGTCAGGTGGGCGGCCAGCGGAATCAGGATCTGTACCGAGACCGAGCTGAAACCCACCAGCAACGAAATCAGCAGAAACACGTTCGGCTGATCGGTGAACGCCGCACCCAGCAGGCTGGCAATCGCCACCACGGTGGTGATGATCATCAAGCGGCGGTTTTCCAGCAGATCCCCCAGTGGCACCAGGAAGAACAGGCCCAGCGCATAACCAATCTGTGTCAGCGAAACGATCAGGCTGGCCATGGTGTCGGTCAGGCCGATGTCCGGCGCGATCAGGCCGATGATCGGCTGGGCGTAGTAGATGTTGGCGACGATCGCGCCACAGCAGAAGGCAAAGAGCAGCACCATCCCTCGGGTCATTGTCGCGGTACCGTGGGGCGCCTGAGTCGCTGGATTCATAACATGGCTCGCTGAACAAGAAGGAATGCGCAGAGGCTAATCGGCTGGCTAGAGCGGCGGAAGAGGGTTTGGAGTGATAGTCATCATTCCTTTGCGCAATGAGTGACGCCCATGAGCGGTCTGCGATGAATCTGTGCCCGACCATCGGGATCCGATGATACATTCACTGTTCTTCGATAGCGTGCTTATGTTCTCTTTCGTTCCATAAACCGGAAGGCACTTCAACATGAATGCGATGTTCCGTCACCTGATCCGCAGTGCTTCAGTGGTTACCTTGATCAGCTTGTTTACGGCTGGTCTTGTTCAGGCCGGCGACGCACCGGGGATGCGTATCGGTGTGCGCGGCGAGATCACTGGTGTCAGCGCCGACGTGTTGAAAGTCCACGTCAGCAGCGGCGAAAACGTGGTGATCAACCTGACCAAGGACACCAAAATCCGCGCCGTCACCCTGGCTAATATCGAAGACATCAAGCCCGGCAGTTACATCGGCTCGGCCGCCGTGCCCCAGGAAGACGGCACTCTCAAAGCGCTGGAAGTCCATGTCTTCCCGCCGGAACTGGCCGGCAGCGGCGACGGCCATCGGCCTTTTGATCTGGTCAAGGGCAGCAGCATGACCAATGGCAGCGTAGGCGATCTGGTGGTCAGCAACGGCCGGGTTCTGACCGTCAATTACAAGGGCGGCCAACAGACGATTCTGGTGCCGGAAGATGTGCCGATCGTCAATCTTGTGCCGGGGGATCGCAGCTTGCTGAAGGTGGGCGTGAAGATCGTGACGTTTGTGACCCAGAGTGCCGACGGGACACTGACCGCTCAATCCATTTCGGCCGGCAAGGACGGTGTGACACCGCCGATGTAACGGTATCCCACAAAAAAGGCGACCTTCACAGGTCGCCTCTTTCATTGAACTCAGTGATTACTGGCCGTTGTAAATCTGGTCGAAAACCCCACCATCATTGAAGTGGGTCTTCTGCACGGTGCGCCAGTCACCAAAGGTCTTTTCCACCGACAGGAAATCCACTTTCGGGAAGCGATCGGTGTACTTCGCCAACACCGCCGGATCACGCGGACGCAGGTAGTTGGCAGCCGCAATTTCCTGACCTTCCGGCGACCACAGGTATTTCAGATACTCCTCGGCAGCCGCGCGAGTGCCTTTCTTCTCGACGACTTTGTCGACCACCGACACCGGCGGCTCGGCTTCAGCGGAAACACTCGGGTAAATCACTTCAAACTGATCACGACCAAACTCGCGAGCAATCATTTCCGCTTCGTTTTCGAAGGTCACCAGCACGTCGCCGATCTGGTTGGTCATGAAAGTAGTCGTGGCGGCGCGGCCACCGGTATCCAGCACCGGCGCTTGTTTGAACAGTTTGCCGACGAAGGCTTTTGCCTTGTTTTCGTCACCGCCGTTTTTCAGCACATAACCCCAGGCCGAGAGGTAGGTGTAGCGGCCGTTGCCCGAGGTTTTCGGGTTGGGGACGATCACCTGTACGCCGTCCTTGAGCAGGTCCGGCCAATCTTTCAGGGCTTTCGGGTTACCTTTGCGCACGATGAATACGGTGGCCGAAGTGAACGGCGCGCTGTTGTTCGGCAGGCGTGTGACCCAGTTGTCCGGGACCAGTTTGCCGTTGTCCGCCAGGGCGTTGATGTCGGTGGCCATGTTCATGGTGATGACGTCAGCCGGCAGGCCATCGATCACCGAGCGCGCCTGTTTGCTGGAGCCACCGAAGGACATCTGCAGCGTGATGTTTTCGTTGTGCTCGGCTTGCCAATGCTTCTGAAAGGCAGCGTTGTAGTCCTTATAGAAATCTCGCATCACGTCGTAGGAAACGTTAAGCAGGGTCGGTGCGGCCTGAGCCAGGCTGCTCAAGGCCAGGCCAGCGGCCAGAAGTGAGGCGCCAAAGAGTTTTTTCACTGCGCATTCCTTGTTTTATCAAACGTGTTCGATGGAGATTATTGGCAATTTGCCAGCGACTATAGCCGGACTCGCATAGTCGCTTAAAGATTAAAAAACACTTTGCTTATTCCATTTTCTTGAACAACGCATTGCCACAACGAGAGCAGAACGCCGCGCTATGCTCGTGGCTGTTTTTCTTGCAGATTGGGCAATCGTGTTGCAGTTGTTCACCGCGCATGGCGTTGGCCAGTTCCGCGGTAAAGATCCCCGTCGGCACGGCGATGATCGAATAACCGGTGATCATCACCAGGGATGAAATCACCTGACCCAGTGGCGTCTTGGGCACGATGTCGCCAAAGCCCACGGTGGTCAGCGTCACGATAGCCCAATAGATGCCTTTGGGAATGCTGGTGAAGCCGTGCTCCGGGCCTTCGATCACGTACATCAAGGTGCCGAACACCGTCACCAGGGTGCTGACACTGAGCAAAAACACCACGATCTTCTGCTTGCTGCCGCGCAACGCCGACATCAAATAGTTGGCTTGTTTCAGATACGGGCTGAGCTTGAGCACGCGGAAAATCCGCAGCATTCGTATGATCCGGATGATCAGCAGGTACTGCGCATCGCTGTAATACAGCGCGAGAATGCCGGGCACGATCGCCAGCAAATCCACCAACCCATAGAAGCTGAACGCGTAGCGCAGCGGCTTGGGCGAGCAATACAGCCGCAGGCCGTATTCGATGACGAAAATGACGGTGAAGCCCCATTCGATGTACGCCAGCACGTCGGCGTAGTTCTGGTGAACGCTGTCGATACTGTCCAGAACCACGATCACCAGGCTGGCGAGGATGATCAACAGCAAGATGCTGTCGAAGCGCCGACCGGCCTGGGTGTCGGTCTGGAAGATCATGACGTAAAGCGCTTCACGCCAGTTTTTGCTGCTGTCCATGGATAACGCCTGAATCGAGAATCAGCGCAGCCTAGGGTGATTCTCCCCGCTAGCGCAAGGTGCGCTGTCCATGGTGGCCTGACGCAACACCCGAATGCCTGCGCGAATCAGCCAGCAGGCAAGAATGAACGGCGCGGTCAGCGTTGCCAGGCCCAGTGCGGCGAACCCCGGCGTGAGCAATACCGCGAGCAGAATGCCGAGCAGCGGCAGCCAGGGTTGGCGGCGTTGCGGGCTGAAGGCGAGGGCGGCGAGTACCGCGTTGTAACCGCTCAAACCCTGCAAGGCATTTGAAGTTTCGCCATGCAGAAGGGCAAATCCGAGTCCGGCGGCGGAGCCCAGCAGCGCCCACACAAAGGCGTGGCGATCGGCGATCAGCAACCCGGCGGCAATCAGCGCGCCGGCCAGGGGATGGCCGAGAAACATGACTTGCCCCAGGCCTTTCAATTCGGCGGCGAGCAGGTTGAGGGTGTTCAGTTCGATCAGCGGCGCGGGTTGCTGTGGTGCGGCAAAGCCGAGCAATAACCAGCTCAACCCAACGAAGGGTGCGGTGTACGCTGGTAGACATTGATGATCGCGAGCACCTTTGAGCCATTGCTGAGTGAGCATCGCACTCAGGCCGCCGCAGGCGATGATCAGCGGTGGCAACAGTACTGACCATGGGAAATACAGGCTCAGCAGCAGGCCGAGCAAAATACCGTTGTAACTGAATAGTCCGGCCTGACGATCCGTCTTGGCATACCCGCGACGTTGCGCGGTGAGCAGCCCGGCGACACCGCCGAGCAGCGCACCGCCGAGCAGAGCGGGTGCGGTGAAAAGAATCGCTAACAGACACAACAGCCCGCACAGCGGATGGCGCTGGAGGAATATCTGGCTGAAGCCGTTGAGCAGGGCGGTCGCCCAGTCGGGGCAGTGGGTGTTGAAGTGGTTGGCAGGCATGGGTGGGGTCTAGGGCAGAGGAAAATCCAGGGTCTTGCGCAAATCTGTGGCGAGGGAGCTTGCTCCCGCTGGGCTGCGGAGCAGCCCTGAAATCAGCAATGCGGTCTTTCTGTTGAAACCGTCATGCCAAAGCGACGACTGCTTCGCAGCCGAGCGGGAGCAAGCTCCCTCGCCACAGGGGTAGTTCTTACCGGGGTAGCTCTTACAGGGGGAGTTCTTTAGAGCAATGTCTCGATGCGCAACGAATTGGTTGACCCCGGCTGCCCGAAGGGCACGCCCGCGGTAATCAGCAACGTATCCCCGCGCTGAGCCATCCCCTGTGCCTGGGCGATTTCCAGCGCCGTCGAGCACACTTCATCCACCTGCCGCAGCCGATCGTTGACCACCGAATGCACGCCCCACGCCACCGTCAAACGCCGTGCGGTCTGCAGGTTCGGCGTCAGGTTGAGGATCGGCACCGTCGGCCGTTCCCGTGCGGCCCGCAGGCTCGAGGTGCCGGACTCGCTGTAGTTCACCAGCACTGCCACCGGCAGCACGTTGCTGATACGGCGGATCGCGCAGCTGATGGCGTCCGACACCGTGGCCTCGGCTTTTGGCCGGCTCACGTCCAGTTGGGTCTGATAATCCGGGCCGTTTTCCACCTGGCGGATGATCTTGCTCATCATCTGCACGGCTTCCAGCGGGTACTCGCCGGACGCGGTTTCCGCCGACAGCATCACCGCGTCCGCGCCTTCGGCCACCGCGTTGGTAACGTCGGTGACTTCGGCACGGGTCGGGGCCGGGGAGAAGCGCATCGACTCCAGCATCTGCGTCGCCACCACCACCGGTTTGCCGAGTTGGCGGCAGGTGCCGATGATGTTTTTCTGAATCTGCGGCACGCTTTCGGCCGGCACTTCCACGCCCAGATCACCGCGAGCGACCATGATCGCATCGCTCAATTCAGCGATTTCCCGCAGCTGAGCCACGGCCGATGGCTTCTCGATCTTGGCCATCAAGAACGCTTTGTCCCCGATCAGCGCGCGGGCTTCGCGGATGTCTTCCGCGCGTTGCACGAACGACAGCGCGACCCAGTCCACCCCCAACTCCAGACCGAAGCTCAAATCACGGCGGTCCTTGGCGGTCAGCGGGCTCAGGTCGAGCACCGCTTGCGGCACGTTGACGCCTTTGCGGTCCGACAGTTCGCCGCCGTTGAGCACCGTGGTGTCGATGGCGTCGGCGTACTTGGTCACCACTCGCAGACGCAACTTACCGTCATCCAGCAGCAGGTCCATGCCGGGCTCCAGCGCGGCGATGATTTCCGGGTGAGGCAAGTTGACCCGGCGCTCGTCCCCCGGCGTCGCATCCAGATCCAGGCGCAGCGCCTGGCCGCGATATAGCTGCACTTTGCCCTGGGCGAATTTGCCGACCCGCAGTTTCGGGCCTTGCAGGTCCATCAGAATCCCCAGCGGATAATTCAACTGGCGCTCGACCTCACGAATCCACCGATAGCGCTGCGCGTGGTCGGCGTGATCGCCGTGGCTGAAGTTCAGGCGAAAGATATTGACCCCGGCGCGCACCAGTTCACGGATATCGTCGATCCCGTCGGTGGCCGGGCCGAGGGTGGCGAGGATTTTGACCTTCTTGTCAGGCGTCATGTTTAGGGCTCTCGAGAATCAGAATGGCGCGGAAGTCGTTGACGTTGGTACGGGTCGGCTCGGTGACGATCAGTGCGTCGAGCGCCGCGAAGTAGCCATAGCCATTGTTATTGTCCAGCTCATCGCTGGCGTTCAGGCCGAGGGCGGCGGCACGGGCATAGCTGTCCGGAGTCATGATGGCGCCGGCGTTGTCTTCGGAGCCGTCGATGCCGTCGGTGTCACCGGCCAGGGCGTAGACGCCGGGCAGGCCTTTGAGGCTGTCGGTCAGGCTCAACAGGAATTCGGCGTTGCGCCCGCCACGGCCATTGCCGCGCACGGTGACGGTGGTTTCGCCGCCGGACAGAATCACGCACGGCGCCGCCAGCGGCTGGCCGTGCTGGACGATCTGCCGCGCAATGCCGGCGTGGACCTTCGCCACTTCCCGGGATTCACCTTCCAGGTCGCCGAGAATCAATGGGCTGAAACCAGCCTGACGGGCTTTCACCGCCGCCGCTTCCAGTGACTGCTGTGGGCGGGCGATCAATTGGAAATGACTGCGGGCCAGGCTCGGATCGCCGGGTTTGACCGTTTCCGACTCGGGGCTTTGCAGCCAGTTGCGCACCGAGGCCGGGGCTTCGATGGCATAACGCTTGAGGATCGCCAACGCTTCAGCCGAGGTGCTCGGGTCGGCCACGGTGGGGCCGGAAGCGATGACCGTGGCGAGGTCGCCCGGCACATCGGAAATCGCATAGGTGTAAACCGTGGCCGGCCAGCAGGCTTTGCCCAGACGGCCGCCCTTGATCGCCGAGAGGTGCTTGCGCACGCAGTTCATCTCGCCAATGGTCGCGCCGGATTTGAGCAGGGCTTTGTTGATCGATTGTTTGTCGGCCAGGGTGATGCCGGCTGCGGGAAGTGCCAACAATGCCGATCCACCGCCGGACAGAAGGAAGATCACACGGTCGTCTTCGCTCAGGTTGCTGACCAGTTCCAGAACCCGTTTCGCGACGGCCAGACCGGCAGCGTCCGGCACCGGATGCGCGGCTTCGACCACTTCGATTTTTTCGCACGGGGCGCCGTGGCCGTAGCGGGTCACCACCAGGCCAGACACTTCACCCTGCCAGCAGCGTTCGACCACCTGGGCCATGGCTGCGGCGGCTTTACCGGCGCCGATGACGATCACCCGACCGCTGCGGTCAGTTGGCAAATGGGCTTCAAGGACATGCTGCGGATGGGCCGCGTCGATGGCTGTGGCAAACAGCTCGCGCAGCAATTGTTGCGGATCGACCGACATGGCGGGCTCCAATTTTTATTGTTCTGGGTATGGTGCTAATGATCGTTCCCACGCAGAGCATGGGAATGATCGGTAAGGGGCAGGTGTTATTTGTCGCGAATCGAGAAATTCGCCATGTGTTCCAGGCCCTTGATCAACGCCGAGTGATCCCAGTTGCTGCCACCGATGGCCGCGCAGGTGCTGAACACTTGCTGGGCGTTGGCGGTGTTCGGCAGGTTGATGTTCAGCTCGCGCGCACCGGCCAGGGCCAGGTTCAGGTCCTTCTGGTGCAGGCTGATGCGGAAGCCCGGGTCGAAGGTGCCCTTGATCATGCGCTCGCCGTGAACTTCCAGGATCTTCGACGAGGCGAAACCACCCATCAGCGCTTCACGTACTTTCGCTGGGTCGGCACCGTTTTTCGAGGCGAACAGCAGCGCTTCGGCCACGGCCTGGATGTTCAGCGCGACGATGATCTGGTTCGCCACTTTCGCGGTTTGCCCGTCGCCGTTGCCACCGACCAGGGTGATGTTCTTGCCCATGGCCTGGAACAGCGGCAGGGCGCGTTCGAAGGCATCGGCTTCACCACCGACCATGATGCTCAGGGTCGCAGCCTTGGCGCCGACTTCACCGCCGGAAACCGGTGCGTCGAGGTATTGCGCGCCTTTTTCGTTGATTTTGGCGGCGAAGGTTTTGGTGGCCGTCGGCGAGATCGAGCTCATGTCGATCACGACTTTGCCCTTGCTGACGCCCGCCGCAACACCGTCGGCGCGGAACAGCACGTCGTCGACCTGCGGGGTATCCGGCACCATGACGATGATGAATTCAGCTTCCTGGGCGACTTCTTTCGGGTTGGCCAGCGCAACGGCGCCAGCAGCCAGCAGATCGACAGGGGCGGCGTCGTGGTGCGCCGACAGGAACAGGCTGTGACCGGCTTTCTGCAGGTTCAACGCCATTGGGTGGCCCATGATGCCGGTGCCGATAAATCCGATTTTAGCCATGAGAAAATCCTCTTGTTTTATTGCTCTGTTCGCAAAATTTGTGGGGTGACCGCGAAGAACGATGACGCGGTGCCGGATCAAACAGCGTTATGGGTTTTCAACCAGCCCAGGCCCGCTTCAGTCGTGGTCAGCGGCTTGTATTCACAGCCGACCCAACCCTGATAACCGATGCGGTCCAGGTGTTCGAACAGGAAGCGGTAGTTGATTTCACCGGTGCCCGGTTCGTTGCGCCCCGGGTTGTCCGCCAATTGCACGTGGTTGATCTCGTCCAGGTGCGCGGCCATGGTGCGGGCCAGGTCGCCCTCCATGATTTGCATGTGATAGATGTCGTATTGCAGGAACAGGTTGGCGCTGCCGACCTGTTCGCGAATCGACAGGGCTTGCGCCGTGTTGTTCAGGTAGAAGCCCGGAATGTCGCGAGTGTTGATCGCTTCCATCACCAGTTTGATGCCCGCCGCTTGCAGTTTGTCGGCCGCGTACTTGAGGTTGGCGACGAAGGTTTTTTCCACGGTGGCCTCGTCGACGCCTTGTGGGCGAATACCGGCCAGGCAGTTGACCTGGGTGTTGCCCAGCACTTGGGCGTAGGCAATGGCCAGATCGACACCGGCGCGGAACTCTTCGACCCGATCCGGCAGGCACGCGATACCGCGTTCGCCCTTGACCCAGTCACCGGCCGGCAGGTTGAACAGCACCTGGGTCAGACCGTTGGCATCGAGCCTGGCCTTGATTTCGGCGGAGCTGAAGTCATAGGGGAACAGGTATTCGACACCACTGAAGCCGGCCTTGGCGGCAGCGTCGAAACGGGCAAGAAAATCCTGCTCGGTGAACAGCATGGACAGGTTGGCTGCGAAACGCGGCATGGTGATCTCCTGACGCAGATTAAAATAGATGACTGTTGAAATCGGTACATGCCCGCCCTGTAGGAGCTGCCGCAGGCTGCGATCTTTTTCGGGACCGCCAAAGATCAAGGTCAAAAGATCGCAGCCTGCGGCAGCTCCTACGGGGGCGATGTCGTCAGCCAATCAATCGAGCAACGAAATCGCCGTTGGCGCATCGTTGCCGACCAGCGCCAGGTCTTCGAATTCGTTGACGGCGTTGATCTCGGTGCCCATGGAAATGTTGGTCACGCGCTCCAGAATGATCTCGACGATCACCGGCACCTTGAACTCTTCGATCATCTCCTGAGCCTTGCGCAGGGCAGGCTGGATCTGACCCGGTTCGAATACCCGCAGCGCCTTGCAACCCAGGCCTTCGGCGACCGCGACATGGTCGACACCGTAGCCGTTGAGTTCCGGAGCGTTGAGGTTGTCGAAGGACAGCTGCACGCAGTAGTCCATGTCGAAACCGCGCTGCGCCTGACGGATCAGCCCCAGGTACGAGTTGTTCACCACGACGTGGATGTACGGCAGCTTGAATTGCGCGCCCACCGCCAGTTCTTCGATCATGAACTGGAAGTCGTAGTCGCCCGAGAGCGCCACCACCTTGCGGGTCGGATCAGCCTTGACCACGCCGAGCGCTGCCGGAATGGTCCAGCCCAACGGGCCGGCCTGGCCGCAGTTGATCCAGTGACGCGGTTTGTAGACGTGCAGGAACTGCGCGCCGGCAATCTGTGACAGACCGATGGTGCTGACGTAGCAGGTGTCTTTGCCGAACACTTGGTTCATCTCTTCGTAAACCCGTTGCGGCTTGACCGGCACATTGTCGAAGTGAGTCTTGCGCTGCAGGCTGGCTTTGCGTTGCTGGCAATCTTGCAGCCAGGCGCTGCGGTTTTTCAGCTTGCCGGCGGCTTGCCACTCGCGAGCGACTTCAATGAACACGGTCAATGCGGCAGCGGCGTCGGACACGATGCCCAGGTCCGGGGTGAACACGCGGCCGATCTGGGTCGGTTCGATGTCAACGTGGATGAACTTGCGGCCTTCGGTGTAAACGTCGACCGAACCGGTGTGACGGTTGGCCCAGCGGTTACCGACGCCCAGTACCACGTCGGACTTCAGCATCGTGGCGTTGCCATAACGGTGCGAGGTTTGCAGGCCGACCATGCCGACCATCAGCGGGTGATCGTCCGGGATGGTGCCCCAGCCCATCAGGGTCGGGATGACCGGAATACCGGTCAGCTCGGCGAATTCCACCAGCAACTCGCTGGCGTCGGCATTGATGATGCCGCCACCGGCCACCAGCAATGGGCGTTCAGCCTGGTCGAGCATGGCCAGGGCTTTTTCCACCTGCACGCGAGTCGCGCTCGGCTTGGCCAATGGCAGCGGCTGGTAGGCGTCGATGTCGAATTCGATTTCGGCCATCTGCACGTCGAACGGCAGGTCGATCAGCACCGGGCCGGGGCGGCCGGAGCGCATCTCATAGAAGGCTTTCTGGAAGGCGTAAGGCACCTGGCCCGGCTCCAGAACCGTGGTCGCCCACTTGGTGACCGGCTTGACTATGCTGGTGATGTCGACGGCCTGGAAGTCTTCCTTGTGCATACGGGCCCGCGGTGCTTGCCCGGTGATGCACAGGATCGGGATCGAGTCGGCCGAGGCGCTGTAGAGCCCGGTGACCATGTCAGTACCGGCAGGTCCCGATGTACCGATGCACACGCCGATGTTGCCGGCCTTGGTGCGGGTATAACCCTCGGCCATGTGCGAGGCGCCTTCAACGTGGCGAGCGAGGACGTGATCGATGCCACCGACCTTCTGCAAGGCGGAGTACAGCGGGTTGATCGCGGCGCCCGGGATGCCAAAAGCGGTATCGACCCCTTCGCGGCGCATCACCAGAACGGCGGCTTCGATTGCTCTCATTTTGCTCATGGTTTTGTGCCTCTTACGTTTTGTAATTGTATACAAGTGGCTTTGCGCAGAGTGTATTCACGGCGGACGGCGCAGGTCAATCCATTTTCTCAAGCAGCTGTTTCATTCGTCGGAAGCCCAAATAACTGTGGCTTTTCGTCGCATCTCGCGCTTTTCGAAAATTATTGTATACAAAAAAATAATTCATTGTGTTCTATTTGTTGCATCGGATTGCGTAACACAAAGCAATCCAACGGCTTTCCCTATAACAAAATGAGGACGGCACCATGAGCGCTTTAACCTTGAAAGTCGCAGTCAACCTGGCCGATCAGGCCATCACCGCGGGGCGGGCGATCTCTGCCGCGCCATTGACCGTTGCAGTATTGGATGCCGGCGGGCACCTGATAACGCTGCAACGTGAAGACGGCGCCAGCCTGCTGCGTCCGCAGATCGCCATCGGCAAGGCCTGGGGCGCGATTGCTCTGGGCAAGGGCTCACGCCTGCTGGCGCAGGACGCCCAACAACGCCCGGCCTTCTTCGCCGCGCTGAATGGCCTGGGGCAGGGCAGTGTCGTGCCGGTGCCGGGCGGCGTGTTGGTTCGGGATCAGGACGGGACTGTGTTGGGGGCGGTCGGTATCAGTGGAGATCTGTCTGATGTCGATGAGCAATGTGCGATCCGCGCGATCGAGGGGCAGGGGTTGAAGGCGGATGCGGGGGTGGCTGGTTGATCTTCGGCGTCTGATTTACCGCTTTCGCGGGCTTGCTCGCGAAAGCGCCTTGCAAACGAAAACAGCTTTTTAGCTGCCTGCTTTTTTCGTTGAAATTTCCATCCGGAAAATTCCAGGTTTTTAGAATTTTGTGCGAAACAATTGGCTGTTGCCGAATATTTTCGCAAGAATATTCATAGGCATCGCTCGTATCATTCTCTCGGAACAGGCCGAGAGCTTTGCAATGAAAACAACACTGTCGTGGTGGGATATCAGCCCGCCTTTAAGCACCGCTACACCTACCTGGCCGGGTGACACACCTTTTCAGGAAGAGCGCGTGTGGAGCTTCGGACCCGAGTGTCCGGTAAATGTCGGGCGTATCACCCTGTCGCCTCACACGGGTGCCCATGTCGATGCGCCGCTGCATTACAGCGCGGATGGCGCGGCCATTGGCGATGTGTCGCTCGATGTCTATATGGGGCCTTGCCGTGTGCTGCATTGCCTGAATAGCGGCCCGCTGGTGCACCCCGAGCAGCTTGAAGGTCGCTTGCAAGACCTGCCTGAACGGGTGCTGCTGCGCACCTGGGGACAAGCGCCATTGAGCGCTTGGGATCCGGATTTCACCGCCGTCGCCAAAGAAACCGTCGACCTGCTGGCGAGCCTCGGTGTGCGCTTGATCGGTATCGATACGCCATCGCTGGACCCTCAGCAATCCAAAACCATGGATTCGCACAATGCCGTAGCCCGACATGGCATGGCTATTCTCGAGGGCATCGTGCTCGATGACGTCCCGGAAGGGGACTATGAATTGATCGCGCTGCCGCTGCGTTTTGCCCATCTGGACGCCAGTCCGGTCAGGGCAATTTTGCGTCCACTGAATAAACCGCAACTTGAGGAGCCGACTCAATGAGCCAATGCCCTTATTCACCTGCAAACCAGACGGAAGAATGGCATAACGCCGAGCTGAATTTTTCCGACTCCATGAGCTACGGCGACTACCTGGATCTGGGGCGCATTCTCAGCGCACAGCACCCGTTATCTCCGGACCATAACGAGATGCTGTTCATCATCCAGCATCAGACGTCAGAGCTGTGGATGAATCTGATGCTGCACGAGCTCAAAGCCGCTCGTGAACACATTCGACTGGGAGAGTTGCCGCCCGCGTTCAAGATGCTGGCGCGGGTCTCGCGGATTTTTGATCAGCTGGTGCATGCCTGGACGGTGCTGGCCACCATGACACCCACCGAGTACCACGCGATACGGCCGTTTCTGGGGCAGTCATCGGGCTTTCAGTCGTTCCAGTACCGCGAGATCGAATTCATTCTGGGCAACAAAAGCGCGACCCTGTTGCGCCCCCATGCTCATCGGCCGGAACTGTTGCAGGCGCTTGAAAAGGCAATCGCCACACCGTCGCTGTATGACGAGGCGATTCGCTTGATGGTCAGCGCAGGCTTGACCATCGACCCACAGCGTTTCGAACGTGACCCGAGCAGTCCGACGGCGCATGACGCGTCGGTCGAAGCGGCCTGGCGCGTGGTCTACACCGATCCTTCGCGTTATTGGGATCTCTATCAGCTGGCGGAGAAACTCATCGACCTTGAGGATTCGTTCCGTCAATGGCGCTTCCGGCATGTGACCACGGTCGAGCGGATCATCGGCTTTCAACCAGGCACCGGTGGCACAGAAGGTGTCGGTTATCTGCGCAAGATGCTCGATACCGTGCTGTTCCCGGAGTTGTGGCGAGTGCGCTCAACTCTTTAATTTACCGAGAATGATGTCTGAACGCTTAAACCGAGCGGCAATTGAGTAAATTGACGCATCCAAACCATGCCTGACCATAACAATTAGAAGGTAACCAGATGGCG
This sequence comes from Pseudomonas sp. P1_A1, assembly GCF_056406935.1. Lineage (NCBI taxonomy): Bacteria > Pseudomonadati > Pseudomonadota > Gammaproteobacteria > Pseudomonadales > Pseudomonadaceae > Pseudomonas > Pseudomonas sp. P1_A1. The sequence goes on from NZ_JBFTZE010000010.1 coordinate 231,861, forward strand.
GATGAAATCTTGCGACAAGGCGAGCTCAAGCGAGGGCTGAAAAATCGTCATATTCAGCTGATCGCATTGGGCGGAGCGATAGGTACCGGGTTGTTTCTAGGCTCTGCCGGAGTCCTCAAATCGGCCGGGCCGTCGATGATCCTCGGCTATGCGATTGCCGGTTTCATCGCCTTTCTGATCATGCGCCAGCTGGGCGAGATGATTGTCGAGGAACCGGTGGCCGGCTCCTTCAGTCATTTTGCCCACAAGTACTGGGGCGGCTATGCCGGCTTTCTATCCGGCTGGAACTACTGGGTGCTGTATGTGCTGGTGGGCATGGCCGAGTTGACGGCTGTCGGCAAGTACGTGCAGTTCTGGTGGCCGGAAGTCCCCTCCTGGGTCAGCGCGGCGGTGTTCTTCGTCCTGGTCAACTTCATCAATATGATGAACGTCAAAGTCTTCGGCGAGATGGAGTTCTGGTTCGCAATCATCAAGGTCGTCGCGATCATTGGCATGATTGTCCTGGGCTGCTACATGCTGTTCAGCGGAACGGGCGGCCCGCAGGCCTCGGTCAGCAATCTTTGGAGTCACGGCGGCTTCTTTCCCAACGGCACCACCGGATTGCTGATGTCCATGGCGTTCATCATGTTCTCCTTCGGCGGCCTGGAACTGGTCGGCATCACCGCCGCTGAAGCCAGCGAGCCGGGAAAGGTGATTCCCAAGGCGATCAACCAGGTGGTTTATCGCGTGCTGATCTTCTACGTCGGTGCACTCACCGTGTTGCTGTCGCTGTATCCGTGGGATCAACTGCTGCAGACACTGGGCGCTTCGGGCGATGCCTATAGCGGCAGCCCGTTCGTGCAGATCTTCTCCTTGATCGGCAGCGACACCGCAGCGCACATCCTCAATTTCGTGGTGCTCACCGCGGCGCTCTCTGTCTATAACAGTGGCGTCTACTGCAACAGCCGCATGCTCTATGGCCTGGCCGAACAGGGCGACGCACCCAAGGCGCTGATGAAACTGAACAAGCAGGGCGTGCCTCTACTGGCGCTGGCCGTATCTGCGTTGATCACCATGCTGTCCGTGCTGGTTAACTACCTCGCCCCGCATGAAGCGCTTGAGTTGCTCTTTGCACTGGTGGTCGCATCGCTGATGATCAACTGGGCGATGATCAGCCTGACGCACCTGAAATTTCGCAAAATCATGGGCCAGCGAGGTATCGTGCCGGGCTTCAAGGCGTTCTGGTTCCCTTACAGTAATTACCTGTGCCTGGCCTTCATGGCCATGATCGTCTGCGTCATGCTGATGATTCCAGGGATACGCGCTTCAGTCTTCGCCATACCGGTGTGGGTGTTGATCATCTTTGGTTTTTACCGGATGCGTATGGCCAAGGATCGGGCCTTGCCGATAGTTCAATAGCCTTTGCCGTGGGTGCGCCGTGATGAGTAGCAACGCTGATCCGCAGTTTCGCGACATTCGTATCGATCACTATGACCTCGAGGGTGCGAGGAACTGGATGTCTGGTATCTGCGGGCCGCACCGCCTCCAGACTTCGACGCCCGAGCGGATCCGCTTTCATCACAGCGCCAATGTGTTCAAGTCGATGGCCACGACCCTGGGCACGCTCTCATATGGCACCGATGTCACCATCGATATCGAAGACGCCGAGCACTTCAGCAGTTACAGCCTGAGTTTGCCTTTGGTGGGCGAGCAGGAGCTGAGCAAGAACGGCAGCGTGTCGAAATCCAACCGCGATCAAGGGGTGATCATTTCCCCGAATGAGAACCAGATGCTGGCGATCTCCGGCGACTGTCGCAAAGTTCAGGTGGTGATTACCCGAGTCGCCATGAGCGAGTCGCTGGAGGGCATGCTGCAGCGACCGCTGGATATGCCGCTGCGTTTCGAGCCGGTGATGGATGCGGTGGACGGCGCGTCGGCCTCGTGGTGGCGCATGGCGCGTTATTTCATCGCGGAGCTGGAGCGCAGCAATGAACTGTACGAACAGGTGGTCTTCACTCGGGACATCGAAAGCTCATTGATCAAAGGCTTGATCCTCGCCCAGCCGAACAACTACTCCGAAGAATTGCGCAACGTGCTCGGCGTGAAACTGCCGCACTACTTGATCAGGGCCAAACAATACATTCACGACAATGCTCGCGAAGCCTTGCACATGGAGGATATCGAGGTCGCGGCCGGGGTCTCGCGTTTCAAGCTGTGCGAGGCGTTCAGGAAGTACTTCGCCCTGTCGCCGATGGTCTATCTGAAAAAGTACCGGTTGCACGCTGTGCGCCAGGAAATCCTCGAGCATGGCTCGGCGCGCAATATTTCCGCGATCGCCATGGGCTGGGGCTTTACGCATCTGGGACGGTTTTCCGCCGAATACCGCAAGTTGTTCGACGAGTCCCCCAGCACGACCTTGCAGCGTAACGAAGCCCGGCGCATGCGCGGGGTCTGAATATCCCGGCGGCTCACTTACGCACCACCAAATCAAGCAACGTCTCCCGCTCCTTGATTTTCTGCAGCACGATTTCCGAGCGGATATCAGTCACCCCCGCCGTGCGGTTCAGTTGGTTGACGATAAAGTCGGAGAAGTGTTTGACGTTGCGCGCCTGGACCCGCAGCACATAGTTGCTCGCCCCGGTAATCACGTAGGCGGTGACCACCTCCGGCCACAACTGGACCTTCTTGATGAAGGTCTCGTGCCAGTCCTCGACGTCCTGTCGCAATGACACATGGACGATGGCTTCCAGTTCGACTCCCAGCTTCTCTGCGTTCAGCATCGCGCGATAGCCAGTGATGATTCCTTCACTTTCCAGCAAGCGTAAACGGCGCAAACAGGCCGACGGCGACAGTGCGACCTTCTCGGCCATTTCGTGGTTGCTGATACGGCCGTCCCGTTGCAAGAGGTGCAGGATCCGCAGGTCTGTCGGGTCGAGAGTCATGGCTAGAATAAATCCGCGATATTTGGAGTTGGATTCGAATTTTCTTCGAGATAAATACTAGATGGCTGCTTACTTTGCACGAAAATTCTATAAAGCTTCGTTCATTATTTCCTCACCGTGAAGGCGCAAATAACGCCTGAAACACGACACTCACACCCGACTATCGCGATCTGCCCGGACGGCACTTCTTTCAAAAAGCAGGACACCCAATGACTACAAGAAACGATTGTCTGACGCTTGATGCGCAGGACGCTCTGGCCCCTCTGCGTCAGCAGTTTGCGCTCCCCGAAGGCGTGATCTATCTCGACGGCAACTCCTTGGGCGCGCGCCCGGTCGCAGCGCTGGCGCGTGCGCAGGCAGTGATCGCCGATGAATGGGGCAATGGCCTGATCCGCAGTTGGAACAGCGCTGGCTGGCGCGATTTACCTGAGCGTCTGGGCAATCGACTGGCGGGGCTGATTGGCGCCGGTGACGGCGAAGTGGTGGTGACTGATACCACCTCGATCAACCTGTTCAAGGTGCTCAGCGCCGCCCTGCGCGTGCAGGCCATGCGGGCGCCGACGCGGCGGGTGATCGTCAGCGAGACCAGCAACTTCCCGACTGACTTGTATATCGCCGAAGGTCTGGCGGACATGCTGCAGCAGGGCTACACCCTGCGTCTGGTCGACAGCCCGCAAGAGCTGCCGCAAGCGATTGACCAGGACACCGCGGTGGTCATGCTCACCCACGTCAATTACAAGACCGGCTACATGCACGACATGCAGGCCCTGACCGCGCTGACCCATGAATGTGGCGCGCTGGCCATCTGGGACCTGGCGCATTCCGCCGGGGCGGTGCCGGTCGACCTGCATCAGGCGCGCGCCGACTACGCCATCGGTTGCACCTACAAGTACCTCAATGGCGGTCCGGGCTCGCAAGCTTTCGTCTGGGTTTCCCCTGAGCTGTGCGATCTGGTGACGCAACCGCTGTCCGGCTGGTTCGGTCATTCACGGCAGTTCGCCATGGAGTCGCGTTACCAGCCGAGCAGCGGAATTGCCCGCTATTTGTGCGGCACCCAGCCCATCACTTCATTGGCGATGATCGAGTGTGGTCTGGATGTCTTCGCCCAGACCGACATGGCCAGCCTGCGCAGCAAGTCCCTGGCGCTGACGGACCTGTTCATCCAGTTGGTCGAGCAGCGCTGCGCCGCTCACGAGCTGACCCTGGTCACTCCACGCGAACACGCCAAGCGTGGCAGCCATGTCAGCTTCGAACATCCCCAGGGTTATGCGGTGATCCAGGCCTTGATCGCCCGTGGCGTGATCGGCGATTACCGCGAGCCGCGGATCATGCGGTTCGGCTTCACCCCGCTGTACACCAGCTTCACCGAGGTCTGGGATGCGGTGCAGATCCTCGGCGAAATACTTGATCAGAAAACCTGGTCGCAAGAGCAATTCCAGATCCGCCACAGCGTCACCTGATACCCCCCGACGCCTTTGTCTTGCTGCCGCGAACTTCCCGGCAGCAGGGCTTCGGTCGCCTCCGATAAGCACTTCTGTGAAAACACAATAATAAGGAACACGCAGAATGAAATTGTCCCTTTGGCCCGCCTTGCCGCTCGCCATTACCAGCTGTCTCGGCCAAGTGGCCCATGCCGCACCCGACAATGGATTCGTTGAAGACAGCAGCCTGACCCTGACCCATCGCAATTTCTATTTCTACCGCAACAACCTCAACAACCCGGGCGGCCAGAACTATCGGCAGGAGTGGGCCCACGGACTTATGCTCGATTATCGTTCCGGCTATACCCAGGGCACAGTGGGTTTCGGAGTCGACGCCTACGCGCAGTTGGGTCTCAAGCTCGACAGCGGCAGGGGGCGTACCGGCACCGGTTTGTTGCCGGTCGATGCCGATGGACGCGCCGAGGATGAGTATTCCGAAGCGGGTGGCGCGCTCAAGGCGCGGATCTCGAAGACCGAACTCAAATACGGCAATCTGACACCGCTCAACCCGGTGTTCGGCACCGGCTCGGCGCGCCTGTTCACCACCTACGCCAATGGTTTCCAGCTGACCAGCAACGAGTTGAAAGGACTGCAACTCGATGCCGGGCACTTCACCTCGGGCAATGACAGTGCGTCGACCAACGACGATGGCGCCCTCAAGGCGCTGTATGCCGGGGTGGAAACCCGCAGCGTCGATTATCTGGGCGGCAGTTATGCCCTGAGCGATCAATTGAGCGTCAGCCTGTATGGTTCGCAGTTCGCTGATATCTGGCGGCAGTACTACGCCAACGCCAACTACAGCTATGCCCTGAACGGAAACCAATCGCTGAACCTGGATTTCAACCTCTATCGCACCAACGACTATGGCCAGCGCCTGGCCGGCAAGATCGACAACACCACCTGGTCGCTGGCCGCCGCTTACAAGGTGGGTGCGCACCGCTTGACCCTGGCCTACCAACGGGTCGATGGCGATGAACCGTTCGATTATCTCGGCTTCGATCAGCAGCCGGGCACCTCGGTATTCCTTGCCAACTCGGTACAGATCCTCGACTTCAACGCGCCCAATGAGCGTTCCTGGCAGCTGCGTTATGACCTGGACATGGCGCCCTTTGGCGTGCCGGGCCTGAGCTTCATGTCGCGCTATGTGAGCGGTGACCATATCGACGACAGCCACTACGACGGCGGCCCCAATGGTGCCTATGGGCGTTACGGCAGTGACGGCAAACGCTGGGAACGCGACCTTGAAGCGCGCTACGTGGTGCAGGAGGGCAAGGCCAAGGACCTGTCGATACGTGTGCGTCAGGCCAGTGTGCGCTCCACCGGCCAGGTCGCCCGGGCGGACACCACCGACAACAATGAAGTCCGGGTGATCGTCGAGTATCCGCTGAATATTTTCTGATCCGTGGCTGATCCCCACCGGCAACCCAAACGATTTGCTCTCTTCAAGAAAGACAATATTCAGAGGAAAGAAAAATGACCGATAACGCCGGTTTTGAAAACATCTCCAAGCGTGAGCAGGGCCTCCGGCGCCAGCTCACCTCGGGTCAGATGAGCATGATCGCCATTGGCGGTGCGATTGGCACCGGGCTGTTCATGGGCAGTGCCTACGCCATTGGTTATGCCGGGCCGAGCGTTTTGCTCAGCTACGCGATTGGCGCGATCATCACCCTGCTGTTGATGGGCTGTCTGGCGGAAATGACGGTGGCCCATTCGACCTCCGGCTCGTTCGGCGCCTATGCCGAATTCTATGTCAGCCCATTGGCCGGGTTCCTGGTGCGCTATGCCTATTGGGCGGCGATTGTGCTGGCAGTGGGCACGGAAGTGACGGCGGTGGCGATGTACATGAAGTACTGGTTCGCCAACGTGCCGGAATGGATCTGGATTGTTTCGTTCTCGAGCATGCTGATCGTGCTCAACGCCATCAGCGTGAAAACCTTTGGCACCTTCGAGTACTGGTTCTCGACCATCAAGATCGGTGCGATTGTCGGCTTCATCATCCTCGCGGTGTATGTGGTGTTCGGATCCGGCAACGCGGATTACGGCGTGCACAATTACACCGCCCACGGCGGCTTCTTTCCCAATGGTCTGCAAGGGATGTGGATTGCGGTGATCGTCTCGATCTTCAGCTATCTGAGCGTGGAAATGATCGCAGTGGCTGCCGGCGAGGCGCAGGACCCGGAGCGGGCGGTGAAGAAGGCTTTTCGCGCGACCATCGTGCGGCTGGTGGTGTTCTACCTGCTGACCCTGGCCCTGATGTTGGCGATTGTGCCGTGGGTCCAGGCCGGTCAAGCGCAGAGCCCGTTCGTCACCGTCATGCAGACCATCGGCATTCCCGGCGCAACCGGCGTGATGAACTTCGTGATCCTGATTGCGGCGTTGTCGGCGATGAACAGTCAGCTCTACATCACCACCCGCATGATGTTCAGCCTGTCCCGCGGCGGTTATGCACCCAAGTCCATGGGGGGGTTGAGCAAGACCGGAATCCCGCTGAATGCCTTGCTGCTGTCGAGCTCCGGCATTGCCCTGGCAACGTTGCTCAACGTGCTGTACCCGGAAAGCTCCTTCACCTTGATGATGGCGATCTCGATGTTCGGCGCGATCTTCACCTGGTTCATGATCTTCCTGACCCACTACTGTTTCCGTCGCTACCACGAACGCAACGGTGAACGGAAACTGTCCTTCCGCATGCGCCTGTTCCCGTACACCACGCTGTTGGGACTGCTGCTGATGGGCGCGGTGATGATCACCACCTACTTCACCGATGCCTTCAAAATGACCTTGGTATTCGGTGTGCCTTTCCTGCTGATCCTCACGATTGTCTACTGGATCTTCTTCAGAAAACCCAGGGCAGCCGTGGCGTTGAATCCGCTGCCGAAGGTTTAGAGGACGCAAACATGCAATCCCGACCGGCAGTTTTCATAAACTGCCGAGTCGGCATTGACCCTGGGCCGCTATCAGTCCGGCTCACACCCCTTGAGTACCAACCGGATAATCGTCTGCGCCGCCGCTTCATAGTCGGCCTCATCCAGCTTGGCCTTGCCGGTCACCGCAGAGATTTGCCAGTCGAAATCGGCGTAGGTCTGGGTCGCGGCCCAGATGCTGAACATCAGGTGGTTGGGGTCGATCGGGGCGATCTGGCCGCGGTCGATCCAGGTCTGGATGCAGTCGATGTTGTGCCTGGCCTGGCCGTTGAGCTGCTCGACCAGGTCGGGGCTCAAATGCGGGGCGCCGTGCATGATTTCGCTGGCGAACACTTTGGAGGCGAAGGGCAGGTCGCGGGAGATGCGGATTTTCGAGCGGATGTAGCCACTGAGCACCTCGCTGGGCACGCCGTCGGCGTTGAACGGCGTCGAGGCTTGCAGGATGGGCTCGATGATGCTTTCCAGGACCTCGCGGTAGAGGTTTTCCTTGGATTTGAAGTAGTAGTAGACGTTAGGCTTGGGCAGCCCGGCCTTGGCCGCGATGTCACTGGTTTTGGTCGCAGCGAAGCCCTTGTCGGCAAATTCTTCACTGGCGGCACGCAGGATCAGTTCTTTGTTGCGCTCGCGGATAGTGCTCATAAACCAAGGGGTTCCTTGCCTGTTCTGGCGGTTGCGCATGGTAGCACCGGCCTCGCGCGACGCTCAAGAATGCCCCGTGTGGCCTCGGGTCGCGTTATGCTGCGCACCATTCATTCAAGAAGGAAACCCGATTCATGGCAGGAAGCAGTTTGCTGGTGCTGATCGACGACATTGCCACCGTACTGGACGATGTAGCGTTGATGACCAAAATGGCCGCGAAGAAGACCGCCGGTGTACTGGGCGACGATCTGGCGCTCAACGCCCAGCAGGTTTCCGGCGTGCGTGCCGAACGGGAAATCCCGGTGGTATGGGCAGTCGCCAAGGGCTCGTTTCTCAACAAGCTGATCCTGGTGCCGTCGGCGTTGGCCATCAGTGCGTTCATTCCGTGGCTGGTTACACCGTTGCTGATGGTCGGTGGCGCTTACCTGTGCTTCGAAGGCTTCGAAAAACTCGCCCACAAATTCCTGCACAGCAAAGCCGAAGATCAGGCTGAACACGCAGAACTGGTCGAGGCCGTGGCCAACCCGGCAGTCGATTTGGTGGCGTTCGAGAAGGACAAGATCAAAGGGGCGATTCGTACCGACTTCATTTTGTCGGCGGAAATCATCGCCATCACCTTGGGCACTGTGGCTGACGCTTCGCTGACCCAGCAAGTGATCGTGCTCTCGGGTATCGCCATCGTCATGACCATTGGTGTCTATGGCCTGGTAGCCGGCATTGTCAAACTCGACGACCTTGGCCTGTGGCTGACCCAGAAGCCGGGCCAGATGGCCAAAAGCATCGGCGACGGGATTCTGCGTGCGGCGCCGTACATGATGAAAAGCCTCTCGGTGATCGGCACGGCGGCGATGTTTTTGGTCGGTGGCGGGATTCTGACCCATGGCGTGTCGGTGGTGCATCACTGGATCGAGAGTGTCACCGCAGCGTCTGGTGGGGCCGGGTTTATCGTGCCGACGTTGCTCAATGCAGTGGCCGGGATTGTCGCGGGCGCGGCGGTATTGGTGGGGGTGATGGCGGTAGGCAAGCTCTGGAAAACGGTGAAAGCCTGAAACTCGGGGCGCTGGTGTTTGATACGCCGCGCATGAAAAAGGCCATTCGAGGCAAATCGAATGGCCTTTTTTATTGCCGACGAAGTTACTCGGCGATCTGCAGCTTGCGCGCCTCGGTATACACGTAACGCACTTTTTCATACTCGAACGGTGTGTTCATCTGCCCATAGCGGAAGCCGTTCTGATAGCGCTTGTCGATGCCGCGCAGTACCCAGATTTCCGGGTGGTTGGAACTGACTTCGGACACGTTCAGGAAGTTGATCGCCGATTCGCCGGTGTAGTCGACCGCCAGGCCTGCGGTGTCACGCAGGTTCGACGGGCCGAGGATCGGCAGCACCAGGTAGGCGCCGCCCGGTACGCCGTAGAAGCCCAGGGTCTGGCCGAAGTCTTCATTGCGGCGCGGCAGGCCCATGGCGGTGGCCGGATCCCACAGGCCGGCGACACCGATGGTGGTGTTGAGCAGCAGGCGCGCGGTGGTGTCCAGCGAGCGCTGCCCCTTGAATTGCAGCAGGCTGTTCACCAGGTTCGGCACATCACCGAGGTTGTTGAAGAAGTTGCTGACGCCGGTGCGCAGGAAACTTGGGGTGACGTAGCGATAGCCGTTGACCACGGGCAGGAACACCCATTCGTCGAACCGGTAGTTGAAGTGGTAGACGCGGCGGTTCCACTCTTCCAGCGGGTCATAGACGTTCAGTGCGTTGAGCGATGAGCGTTCGAACTCGCGCTGGTCCAGCCCCGGGTTGAATTTGAGTTTGCTCAGCGGTTCCTTGAAGCCGTCTTTATCGATCACCACTGGGGCGTTGGCTTTGCTGTTGTCGGCATTGGCGACGCCTGCACAGAGTAACGCTGCGATCAGCAGGAGGTATTTAGCCACGGAAAAACTCCAGCATGGCGTCGCTGTTGACGCGATAGTTGAGGTTGCCGCAATGGCCGCCCAATGGATAAACAGTCAAACGGTCGCCAAAGGTGCGGCGCAGAAAGCCCAGGTCGCCAGGGCCGAGGATCACGTCGTCGGCGTTGTGCATGACGGCGATTTTCGGGCTGTCGTGCAGGTAGTCCTTCAGTGCATACAGGCTGACCTGATCGATCAGTTGCAGCAGGCTGCCACCGTCGGTGCGGGCGCGCCACATCGGGATGACCTGCTCGGTGATGTAGCAGTCGAAGTCACACTGCAGCGCGCGTTTAAGGAACGGCGTGAGGGTGGTGCCTTCGGTGATCGGGAATTTCGGTGGCGTGATCAGGCCGCGACGGTTGATCAGGTCCGAGGTAAAGGCGATGTCCGCCGCCGAGAAACGGAACGAAGTGCCGATCAGCATTGCCATCTGCTCGTTGCTCAGGTGTTGCTTGGACTGCTGGAAGTCGTAGAGCAGGGCGTCGTTGAGGTCGATGTAGCCCTTCTGTTGGAAGTAGCGGGTCAGTTTGTCCAGCACCAGTTCATAGAAGGTGGTGGTGTTGTTGATGCCTTTCACCTCTGTCTGCACCAGCTTGTCCAGGTTGGTGACTGAGGTGTAAAGGTTGACCGGCGGGTTGAGCAGCAAGACTTTCTTGAAGTTGAAGCTGCGACGGGTTTCATCCAGGTGTGCAACAAAAGCCGCATCCAGGGCGCCGAGGCTATAACCGGTCAGGAAATAATCGGTGACCGGCAGTTTCGGGTTTTGTGCCCGCACGGCCTGCATCACCCGGTACATGTCTTCGGCATCTTCCTTGGTTACGCCCGGGGTGGCGAAGCGCGAGGCGGCGCTCATGAAGTCGAAGCTGGTGGGCGACGACAGCTGCACCACGTGATAGCCGGCCTTGTAATAGAGCTTTTTCAGGTATTCGTTGAGGGTGCTGTCATAGCGTGCACCGGTGCCGGAGATCAGGAAGATCAACGGTGCGGCATGGTCCTGCGTGGCGATGCGATAGGTGAGTTTTTTCACCGGCCAGAAGTTGTCCGGCAGATTGAACTCACGCTCCGGGCGCATCGTGACACTGCGGTCTGACTGATTGATGTCTTCATCCAGCGGCAATTCCGGGCGCAAGTCGGGCGGTGTCGTGGCGATGGTCGCCTCGAACGGGTTGGTCAGGGGGTAGCCATAACTGGCGGCGTCAATATCGGCCGCCAGTACGGACGCACTTAAAAGCAAGCCGCCAAACAGGGCGGCGAAGCGCAAGGAACGGAGCATGACTAGATCCCTTAGAGGAAGGTGCCAGATGAAGTTCGCAGGCTATGACCATCGGATTTGGGCCAAAGTGCCATGCATCGGCCGCAAACAGGCCTGATTTCGGAGCAACGGTAGCGGGACGATACACTTTGCAGTTATTTCATGAACAGTTAATTGATGTTATTTGCTTACCAAGGGCGGGGGATTAAGCTGGCGGCCGATTTCGTTTATTGGAGTGCTTCATGTCCCGCCGTCTGCCTGTGATTCTGCTGCTCGTTCTTCTGCCATTGTGGCTGGCCGCCAGTTATGGCGCGCGTTATGGCTTCATGGAGGATGCTCAATGGGTCGGCATCTGCGTTGACGAGGCCAGTCGCTGGGAATGCCAGGTGCGTTCGAACCTGGGTTTGATGATTCATTTCAAGGTGTTGGGCTGGGCGGCAGTGGCGGCAGCCATGACCGGTTTTGTGCTGCCGGGGCGGGCAGGGTGGTGGCTGGCGGTACTGGCGCTGGTGCTCGGGTTTCCGGCGCTGGCGTTGTACACCGCCACGTTGGCGGTGTTTGCGGTGGTGATTGCTGCTTTGCGTCTGGTTCGGGCTTCTCGTAGCGCTCGATAAAAAAGATCGCAGCCTGCGGCAGCGCCCACAGGCGCGTAGGAGCTGCCGAAGGCTGCGATCTTTTGATCTTGCTTTTTATCTTGCTGCGTTGATTACCCCTTGCGAACCCGCAAGCTGCGCCACAACGCCGCGACCATCAACACACTCACCAGCGCCCAGCCCCAAGCCTGCTGATTCTGCAGACCTTCACGAAACAGCTGCGGCGCAATGCCGGCGCCGATGATGAAGGTCAGCAGGGCGATTTCCCGACGAGGCACGCTCACCGGCCGGCACAGGTACACCAGCGCCGGCAGGATGAAGGCGACACTCGGGAAGCTGCGATAACGTGGGTCGAACACCAGTTCCAGCATCATCACCGCCGCGGCAAAACCTGCCGCTGCCAGCCACCAGCCGGCTCGACGTTCCAATGCATTGAAGGCGCGTCCACGCCAACCGGTGCGGGCGCTCAAGGTCAGCGAGGCATGGGCCAGCACCAACAGGTTCAACCCCGTCAGCAACGCTACCCACAACCATTCACTGGCAAACCGGGTGGTGACGCGGGCCAGGTCGCCCCAGGCGCCGATCGAGCAGGCCGCCAGGGCACCGAGCAGTGGCAGTACCAACGCTGCGCGGGTGCTGCGAACCCGACCGCCGAGGATCAGCGTGCCGATGAAGATCAAGCCACCCACCGCCAGCCATTGCGACCAGTACGGCACGTTCGAGACCGGCCCGGCGAGCACGCCCTTGTCCTGGCGATCGGCATCGAACAGTCCCCAATAACCCCCGACCGCACCTTCGCTGGCGCGTTTCCAGGGCTGGTCGAACGCCTCGATCAGGTTGTAATGCCAGCCTTGCTGCTCGGCCATGATCACAAAGCTGCGGATGAACTTGGCTTCATTGACCCGGCTCGGCAGCGCCGTTTCGCGCTGACGACCTTCGCTCGGCCAACCGGTTTCGCCAATCATCACGTCCTTGGGCGCGAACTTGTTGCCGAACACCTGGCGCACCTCGGCTACATGCTGCAGCGCGGCGTCGATGTTCGACGGATCATCTTCCCAGTACGGCAATAAATGGATGGTCAGGAAATCCACTGCCGGGGCGACTTCCGGGTGTTTGAGCCAGAACTCCCAGACGTCGGCGTAGGTCACTGGTTGCTTGATCCGGCTTTTGACTTTATTGATCAGCGTTGCCAGTTGCGCGCCGGTGACTTCCTTGCGCAGCAGGGCTTCGTTGCCGACGATGACCGAGGTCACCACATCCGGGTTGGCATTGGCCGAGGCGATCAGCAGATCGACTTCCTTGGCGGTGTCCACCGGGTTGCTGTTGACCCAGGCGCCGATCATCAGCTTCAAACCGTGCTTGCGCGCCAGATCGGGAAGGGCCTCGAGGCCGGTCATGGAATAGGTGCGGATGCATTCGAAACGGGTCGCCAGCAGTGCGAGGTCGGCGTCCATGCGCTCGGGGCGCAGTTTGAACGGCACGTCGAATGGCGATTGGTCCTTGTCGAACGGGGTATAGGAGGCGCATTGCAGCTTGTGCGTTGCGCTGGCTACATCCGGCAGGATTACCGGTTTGCCGAGGCCGTACCAGAAGCCGCCAAGGGCAAAAAGCCCCAGCAGGCAAGCGAAGAGATAAGCCAAAAATGGGAAACGTGATGTCGCGGGCATGTTCAGGCCGTCTGGGAGCAAAGCCGGGCATGTTACCTGCATTTGTCCCGCGCTTGGTGGCCCGCATGGTTTTGACATGCAAAGTTCGGGCGGGGTTTGCGCGCGTGCTTTCAAGGGGCGCAATTAATGGCCTTCTGATGTCGTTTCTCGATGCTTTGAGGTCGCTGGCAGAGCAGGTCGCCGTTGCCGTCAGGTTGATGATCAACGCGTCAGTACTCCGCTGATGATCGAACGAGTTTGCGGTGGGCGTGATGGGGGCGCTGTGCACCATAACAATACGTTGAGCGACTCGGCATCCGTCGAGTGCAGCACTTTCGGGGAAGTAACGATGAAGATGCGACGACTCTTGGGCGCAGGTGCCGCTTTGGTGCTGGCGATCAGTTCTACCGTAGCCAGCGCTGAAGGCAAGGCAGTAACGATCGGTTATGTCGACGGCTGGTCGGACAGCGTCGCCACGACCAACGTGGCTGCTGAAGTGATCAAACAGAAACTCGGTTATGACGTGAAACTGCAAGCGGTTGCCACCGGGATCATGTGGCAAGGTGTGGCCACCGGCAAACTCGACGCCATGCTGTCGGCGTGGCTGCCCGTGACTCACGGCGAATATTGGGCGAAGAACAAGGATCAGGTCGTTGACTACGGCCCGAACTTCAAGGATGCGAAAATCGGTCTGATCGTGCCGGAGTACGTCAAGGCCCAGTCGATTGCGGATCTGAAAACCGACGAGAGCTTCAAGGGCCGTATCGTCGGCATCGACGCCGGTTCAGGCGTGATGCTCAAGACCGATCAGGCCATCAAGGATTACGGTCTGGACAATTACACCCTCAAGGCCAGTTCCGGCGCCGGCATGATTGCCGAGCTGACCCGTGCCGAGAAGAAAAACGAATCCATTGCCGTCACCGGTTGGGTGCCGCACTGGATGTTCGCCAAGTGGAAACTGCGCTTCCTGGAAGACCCGAAAGGCGTTTACGGCGCAGCTGAAACCGTGAACAGCATCGGCAGTAAAGAACTGGCAACCAAAGCGCCTGAAGTCGCGAAGTTCCTGAAGAACTTCCAGTGGGCGTCGAAAGACGAAATCGGCCAGGTCATGTTGGCGATTCAGGACGGTGCCAAGCCTGAAGCCGCAGCGAAAGACTGGGTGGCTAAACACCCGGATCGCGTTGCCGAATGGACCAAATGATTTGAGCTGAAGCGTCTGGTCAGCACCTCTCAAGGCCCCTTGGCTTAAATGCCAAGGGGCTTTTTTCTTTCTGTGGGAATTCGGCGGGGGAGGAGCAGTCATGTCGTTCTAATACTAAGGTCGTCTGGAACCTCTCCGGCAGCCGCATAGAGTGGATAACGTTCCAACTAAAATCTGTGCTGCGAGGATAAAAACAATGAACGACAGCATTTACCTCTCGATTCAAAACAGCCCCCGCTTCAAGGAGCTGGTTAGCAAGAGGGAACGATTCGCCTGGATTCTTTCAGCGATCATGCTTGGGCTGTACTCCGGATTCATCCTTTTGATTGCTTACGGGCCGCATATTCTGGGCGCAAAAATCAGCCCCGAGTCTTCGATTACCTGGGGCATTCCGATCGGTGTCGGGCTGATTGTTTCAGCCTTTGTCCTGACTGGCATCTACGTACGACGCGCCAACGGCGAATTCGACGACTTGAACAATGCGATTCTCAAGGAGGCTCAGCAATGATCCGGCGTCTAATCGCTCTCTTGAGCATCGCAGCCTTTGCACCGGGCGCCTGGGCGGCTGAGGCCCTGACGGGTGCAGTGCAGAAACAACCGCTCAACGTATCCGCGATCATGATGTTCGTGGTGTTCGTCGGGGCAACCTTGTGCATCACCTACTGGGCGTCCAAACGCAACAAATCGGCCGCCGACTACTATGCGGCGGGTGGCAAGATCACCGGTTTCCAGAACGGTCTGGCGATTGCCGGTGACTACATGTCCGCGGCGTCCTTCCTGGGTATTTCCGCCCTGGTGTTCACCTCCGGCTACGACGGCCTGATCTACTCGATCGGTTTCCTGGTGGGCTGGCCGATCATTCTGTTCCTGATCGCTGAGCGCCTGCGTAACCTGGGCAAGTACACCTTTGCCGACGTGGCGTCCTATCGCCTGGGGCAAACCCAGATCCGCTCGCTGTCGGCGTGCGGTTCGTTGGTGGTGGTGGCGTTCTACCTGATCGCGCAAATGGTTGGTGCTGGCAAGCTGATTCAGCTGCTGTTCGGCCTGGACTACCACGTTGCGGTGATCCTGGTCGGTATCCTGATGTGCCTGTACGTGTTGTTCGGCGGCATGCTGGCGACTACTTGGGTGCAGATCATCAAGGCGGTGCTGTTGCTGTCCGGTGCCTCGTTCATGGCGCTGATGGTGATGAAGCACGTCAACTTCGACTTCAACACGCTGTTCTCCGAGGCGATCAAGGTTCACGCCAAAGGTGAAGCAATCATGAGCCCGGGCGGCCTGGTGAAAGACCCGATCTCGGCGTTCTCCCTCGGCCTGGCACTGATGTTCGGTACCGCTGGCCTGCCGCACATCCTGATGCGCTTCTTCACCGTGAGTGACGCGAAAGAAGCGCGTAAAAGCGTGCTGTATGCGACCGGCTTCATTGGTTACTTCTACATCCTGACCTTCATCATCGGTTTCGGCGCGATCTTGCTGGTCAGCACCAACCCGGCCTTTAAAGATGCGGCAGGCGCGCTATTGGGCGGCAACAACATGGCGGCGGTGCATTTGGCCAACGCGGTGGGTGGCAGTGTGTTCCTGGGCTTCATCTCGGCGGTGGCGTTTGCGACCATTCTGGCGGTGGTGGCCGGCCTGACCCTGGCCGGTGCCTCGGCAGTGTCCCATGACCTGTATGCCAGCGTGATCAAGAAGGGCAAGGCCAACGAGAAGGACGAAATCCGCGTCTCGAAAATCACCACCATCGCCCTGGCGGTGCTGGCGATCGGCCTGGGCATTCTGTTCGAGAAGCAGAACATCGCGTTCATGGTGGGCCTGGCGTTCTCCATTGCGGCGAGCTGCAACTTCCCGGTGCTGCTGCTTTCCATGTACTGGAAGAAACTGACGACTCGCGGTGCGATGATCGGCGGTTGGTTGGGGCTGGTCAGTGCGGTTGGCTTGATGGTGCTGGGGCCAACCATCTGGGTGCAGATCATGGGTCACGAGAAGGCGATCTTCCCGTATGAATACCCTGCGCTGTTCTCGATGATCATCGCCTTTATCGGGATCTGGTTCTTCTCGGTCACCGACAAGTCGGCTGAGGGTGTAAACGAGCGGGCGCTGTTCTTCCCGCAGTTTGTGCGTTCGCAGACTGGGTTGGGGGCGAGCGGGGCGGTTTCGCACTAAGGCTTCTTATATATAAGCTGCGCTGACACGAATGCCCCGGTCGAGAGATCGGGGCATTTTTATTGGGCGGTTATCGCCCTTTGTGTGTACATATCCGTTTCTGCGGTAACGCCGGCTGGCGGTTTCGCTCTTACAGCGAGTCACTTTGAAAAAGGGGCGGGCAGAGTGAGATCAAAAGCCAGATCAAGATCAAAAGATCGCAGCCTTCGGCAACTCCTACGGGGGAACGCGTTCATTTGAAGCTAGGTCGGCCGGTAGGCCGCCTCGCTTTGCTTTTGAGGTGCACGCCCCCTCGAGAGGCCGAGTGGAGGTTTTGCGCAGTGGGCAACCCGGCATGGATGCCGGGTTAGCCGCCCCCGGCCATGGATGGCCGATGGCGGCGGGCCCACGGAGCAGGACCGGAGCGAGGGCATGCCGAGCCAAGGCGAGGCACCGAACGAAAGGGGCAAGAGCGCTTTGGTTACTTTCGCGCTTTTCGAAAGTGACTCGCTGTAAGAGCGAAACCATAAGCCGCCGTTACCGAAGAAACGGATATACACACAACCAAAGAGCACAAACAAAAACGGCCTCTATCTACATAGAGGCCGTTCTCGGTGTAACTTAAGACGTTATCGCAAGACAGGTCTTATTTGCGGTCTTCAAGCGGGGTGATGTCACGCGACTCGTAGCCGGTGTACAGCTGGCGCGGACGGCCGATCTTGTACGGGCTGGAGAGCATTTCTTTCCAGTGGGAGATCCAGCCGACGGTCCGCGCCAGAGCGAAGATCACGGTGAACATACTGGTTGGAATGCCGATCGCCTTGAGGATGATCCCCGAGTAGAAGTCGACGTTCGGGTACAGCGAGCGTTCGATGAAGTACGGGTCGGTCAGGGCGATCTCTTCCAGGCGCATGGCCAGTTCGAGTTGCGGATCGTTGGTGATGCCCAGTTCCTTCAATACTTCGTCGCAGGTCTGCTTCATGACGGTAGCGCGTGGGTCGCGGTTTTTGTAAACCCGGTGACCGAAGCCCATCAGTTTGAACGGATCGTTCTTGTCTTTGGCCTTGGCGATGTACTTGTCAATGTTCGAGACATCGCCAATTTCATCGAGCATGGTCAACACGGCTTCGTTCGCACCGCCGTGGGCAGGGCCCCACAGTGCAGCGATACCGGCGGCGATACAGGCGAACGGGTTGGCACCCGAGGAACCTGCCAGACGTACGGTAGAGGTCGATGCGTTCTGTTCGTGGTCGGCATGGAGGATGAAGATCCGGTCCATGGCCTTGGCGAGTACCGGGCTGATCGGTTTGATCTCGCACGGGGTGTTGAACATCATGTGCAGGAAGTTTTCCGCGTACGACAGGTCGTTGCGCGGGTACATCATGGGTTGGCCCATGGAGTACTTGTAAACCATTGCAGCCAGGGTCGGCATCTTGGCAACCAGGCGGATCGCGGAGATTTCGCGATGCTGCGGGTTATTGATGTCGAGGGAGTCGTGGTAGAACGCCGAGAGGGCGCCAACTACACCGCACATGACGGCCATCGGGTGGGCGTCGCGACGGAAGCCGTTGAAGAAGGTCTTCAACTGCTCGTGGACCATGGTGTGGTTCTTCACGGTGCCGACGAACTGGGCCTTCTGTTCTGCGGTCGGCAGCTCGCCGTTGAGCAGCAGGTAGCAGGTTTCCAGGTAGTCCGACTTTTCAGCCAGCTGTTCGATCGGGTAGCCGCGGTGCAGCAGAATACCGTTGTCGCCGTCGATGTAGGTGATCTTCGACTCGCAGGAGGCGGTCGACATGAAACCAGGGTCAAAGGTGAAACGGCCCGTGGCCGTCAGGCCCCGAACGTCGATAACATCGGGACCAACGGTGCCGGTTAAAATGGGCAGCTCGACGGGGGCTGCGCCCTCGATGATCAACTGCGCTTTTTTGTCAGCCATGTGGCCTCCTATTTATGCTTGAAATCATCAGACAGACCCCCCACGCAGGGCCCGCACCACTATAGTGAGATAAATTCGAATGTCAATTTGCCTAAAGTCTTGCTCCAGAAGGCTTTAACCGCACTTTTTTCTCGAAATTGCCTGCCGTTTACGCCTTTTATGTCACTTGTGCAATCCGCTATTAGGGGAAGGTGAACGCGTTGTCATTAGTAGCCTAACTGTCTATACTCGGCCACCGACCGCCAGGGGCTTTTGGGCCTGCTTTATTGGGGGTCGCATCCCTGGGTAGTGGTTACCTGACCAGTGCACTCCCCAACAACTTTGCCCTGATTGTTAGGGGCTCTTCAGTGTGAAAAAAAAGCCGTGAAAAGCCAACGACCTGTAAACCTAGACCTAAGGACCATCAAACTCCCCATCACCGGCGTTACGTCGTTTCTTCACCGTGTTTCCGGCATCATCCTCTTCCTGGGCCTTGGCTTCATGCTGTATGCATTGAGCAAGTCTCTGGGTTCCGAGGAAGGTTTTGCCGAGGTGAAGGCATGCTTGACCAGCCCGCTGGCCAAGTTCGTAGCATGGGGCCTCCTGTCCGCTCTTCTGTATCACCTGGTAGCCGGTGTGCGCCACTTGATCATGGACATGGGCATCGGTGAGACGCTGGAAGGCGGCCGCCTGGGCTCGAAAATTATCATCGCCGTTTCCGTGGTGTTGATCGTTCTGGCAGGAGTTTGGATATGGTAACCAGCGTTACGAACCTTTCGCGTTCGGGCCTCTATGACTGGATGGCGCAACGTGTGTCTGCGGTTGTTCTCGCGGCTTATTTCATTTTCCTGATCGGATACCTCGCTGCGAATCCTGGCATTGGCTACGCCCAATGGCATGGCCTGTTCGCCCACAACGGGATGCGTATCTTCAGTCTGCTGGCCCTTGTGGCCCTGGGCGCTCACGCCTGGGTCGGCATGTGGACCATCGCGACCGACTACCTGACGCCGATGGCGCTGGGCAAGTCCGCGACTGCAGTACGTTTCCTTTTCCAGGCAGTATGCGGCGTTGCGATGTTCGCTTACTTCGTCTGGGGTGTGCAGATTCTCTGGGGTATCTGATCCATGGCTAACATTCCAACGATTTCTTTCGACGCCATCATTATTGGTGGCGGCGGTGCCGGCATGCGCGCAGCGCTGCAACTGGCACAAGGCGGTCACAAGACTGCCGTGATCACCAAGGTTTTCCCTACTCGTTCGCACACCGTATCGGCCCAGGGCGGCATCACTTGCGCCATCGCGTCTGCGGATCCGAACGATGACTGGCGCTGGCACATGTACGATACCGTCAAGGGTTCCGACTACATCGGTGACCAGGACGCTATCGAATACATGTGTCAGGAAGGTCCGGCCGCAGTTTTCGAACTGGACCACATGGGCCTGCCGTTCTCCCGTACCGAAACCGGTCGCATCTACCAGCGTCCGTTCGGCGGTCAGTCCAAGGACTACGGCAAGGGCGGCCAGGCTGCGCGTACTTGCGCGGCGTCCGACCGTACCGGTCACGCGCTGCTGCACACCCTTTATCAGGGCAACCTGAAAGCCGGCACCACGTTCCTGAACGAATACTACGCTGTCGATCTGGTAAAGAACGGTCAAGGCGAGTTCGTCGGTGTGATCGCGATCTGCATCGAAACCGGTGAAACCACCTACATCCGTGCCAAGGCCACCGTACTGGCCACCGGCGGTGCAGGTCGTATCTACGCTTCGACCACCAACGCCCTGATCAACACCGGTGACGGCGTTGGCATGGCGCTGCGTGCCGGCGTACCGGTACAAGACATCGAAATGTGGCAGTTCCACCCGACCGGCATCGCCGGCGCCGGTGTACTGGTAACCGAAGGTTGCCGTGGTGAAGGTGGTTACCTGATCAACAAGCACGGCGAGCGTTTCATGGAGCGTTATGCTCCGAACGCCAAAGACCTTGCCGGTCGTGACGTGGTTGCCCGTTCGATGGTTAAAGAAATCATCGCCGGCAACGGTTGCGGTCCGAATGGCGACCACGTAATGCTCAAGCTCGACCATCTGGGCGAGGAAGTGCTGCACAGCCGTCTGCCAGGCATCTGCGAACTGTCCAAGACTTTCGCGCACGTTGACCCGGTCGTCGCTCCGGTTCCGGTTGTTCCGACCTGCCACTATATGATGGGCGGCGTTGCCACCAACATTCATGGCCAGGCGATCACTCAGGACGCCGAAGGCAAAGACACCATCATTCCGGGCCTGTTCGCGGTCGGTGAAGTGGCTTGCGTATCGGTTCACGGTGCCAACCGTCTGGGCGGCAACTCGTTGCTCGACCTGGTGGTCTTCGGTCGTGCGGCCGGTCTGCACCTGGAAAAAGCGCTGACCGACGGTATCGAATACGACGACGCCACCGACGCCGACATCAATGCGGCCCTGTCGCGTCTGTCCGCTCTGAACGAGCGTACCGATGGTGAAGACGTGGCAACCCTGCGTCGCGAGCTGCAAAGCTGCATGCAGAACTACTTCGGTGTATTCCGTACCGGCGAATACATGCAGAAGGGTATTGCTCAACTGGCTGATCTGCGTGGCCGTATCGCCAACGTCAAGATCAACGACAAGAGCCAGGCGTTCAACACCGCGCGTATCGAAGCGCTGGAGCTGCAGAACCTGCTGGAAGTGGCCGAAGCTACCGCCATCGCTGCAGAAGTACGTAAAGAGTCCCGCGGTGCTCACGCCCGTGAAGACTTCGAAGACCGTGACGACGAAAACTGGCTGTGCCACACCCTGTACTTCCCGGGTGAGAAGCGCGTTGCCAAGCGTGCAGTGAACTTCTCGCCGAAGACTGTTCCGACTTTTGAACCTAAGATTCGGACTTATTAAGGGTGGCCGCCATGTTGCAAGTCAGTGTTTATCGTTACAACCCTGATCAGGACGCTGCGCCGTTCATGCAGGAATTCCAGGTTGATACCGGTGGTAAAGACCTGATGGTGCTGGACGTGCTGGCCCTGATCAAAGAGCAGGACGAAGGTTTCTCCTATCGTCGCTCTTGCCGTGAAGGTGTTTGCGGTTCCGACGGCATGAACATCAACGGCAAAAACGGTCTGGCGTGCATCACGCCGCTGTCTGCCGTCGTAAAAGGTAACAAGCTGATCGTTCGTCCTCTTCCAGGTTTGCCGGTTATCCGTGACCTGGTCGTCGATATGAGC
>NZ_JBFTZE010000011.1:0-216136 GCF_056406935.1 Pseudomonas sp. P1_A1
CTGAAGATCAAAAGATCGCAGCCTGCGGCAGCTCCTACAGGGGCTCGTCAGGGTTTCAACGTCGGGTGATCACCACCTCCAGGTATTCACCGGGCACCACCAGCGACCGCTCCCCCGCTCGGTTCAGGCGCTTGAGCAGTTCGGTCAGGTCGTGTTCCAGGGCGGCGGCCCCTTCGGGTGGCAGGGTCGCAAAGGCCTTGTGAACCGGGCCATACCAGGTGCGGAAGATGTCGATGAAATGAGCCGCCGAGCGATAGCGGAAGTTGAATAAGCGTCGTGTCACCTGAAGCACGAAGTCACGCTGATCGAAGTGCGAGTGCAACCACGCTTCGGAGCCCCAGTTTGAAGGTGGTTGGGCCCCTACGGATGGCGGCATGTGGCGCCCCAGGACCTTGAACATCTGGCCGACAAAGCCTTCAGGCGTCCAGTTGGCAAGGCCGATCCGGCCTCCCGGACGACACACCCGCGCCAGTTCCGCAGCCGCCTTGGGTTGATCCGGCGTAAACATCACCCCAAAGGTCGAGAGCACGGCATCAAAACTGGCATCCTCGAAAGGCAGCGCCTCGGCATCGGCCACCTGAAAGGTCACGTTCAGGTGTTCCGCCCGTGCCCGGTCTTCGCCACGCTCAAGCAACTTGGCTACATAGTCGGTGGACGTGACCTTACAGCCCCGGCGCGCAGCGGCAAGCGTGGCATTACCGTTGCCCGCAGCGACGTCCAGTACCCGCTCATCACAGAGCAAGTCACAGGCTTCGGCCAATAGCTCGCCGACGATCTGTAGGGTGGTGCCGATCACGGCGTAGTCGCCGCTGGCCCACGCAGTCATCTGACGGTTTTTCAGGGCGGTGAGATCAATGGGTGTGCTCATGACGTCTGCTCCGCTGCGGGTTGGAACGCGTCCCGGCTTACTCCGCCGTGGTGGGATCGATGATGTTCACGACTCGGGAAACGCTGTTGATCGGAAAGCCACCTTGTTTGGCATGCTCCCTGATGAGTTCCTCACTCGGCGCGATATACACGCAGTAAATCTTGTCGCCCGTGACGTAACTCTGCTGCCATTGCACTTGCGGCCCCAATCCGCGCAACACATCGCAGGACTTTTGCGAGATCGCTTTGAGTTCCTGTTGCGCCAGTGCACCGGCCCCCGGAAGCTCGCGTTCAATAATGAACTTAGGCATAACCCTCTCCCTTTCATGATGGTGATGGCAGGGTCGCAAGTGACCCCGTCCACAAACTAAAGCTCCCGGACAGGTATCCGTCCTGCCCGGTCGTCCGGCAGACTCACGAAATACACCGATCTCCGATACATGGTCATGCGTTTGTAACGCAGGATTAACACCCGGCCCCCGGGATTGCCGATGCGCCCTGATTCAGCTCTTATGGGCCACCGTTTTTTGAAAGGATTCCCTCATGCCTCGCCTGGACTGGCTCGCTCAGCACATGCACCACAGCGACATCTTTGCTTCATGGATTCACCAACAATTCCACTATGAATACGCCGACCAGCCCTTGCCTCAGTGGCAACGGGAATTCGCTGACGGCCAATTCGACGGCACATGGCAATGTTTGATCGCCCTGGATGAAGACCGCCTGCTGGGTGGTGCGGCACTGGCCGCCGCCGACCTGGCTCACCGGCCTGACCTGGGTCCTTGGCTGGCTTGTGTGTTCGTCACCCCCCAAGCAAGGGGAAAAGGATTGGCGGAGCGTTTGATTGAGGGGATATGCGCGCAGGCCAGGGAACGTGGCGTGGCGAAGATCTATTTACACACCCGGGACCAGAGCGATTACTACGCCAGACGCGGATGGACAGTGCTGGAGCGTTTTCAGGCCTGGGAAAACGACCAATGGCTCATGGTGCGCAACCTGTGAGCCATTGATTGGAAAGGTTACGCGGCAGGTGCCTTGGCCTCTTCCAACAGCTGCCGGATCATCTGCTCCTGAGTCTCGTAGCGACCCTCGCCAAAGTGGCTGTAACGCACCTGCCCCTTGGCATCGATCAGGTAGTGAGCCGGCCAGTATTGGTTGTCGAAGGCGCGCCAGATCGCGTAGTTGTTGTCGATCGCCACTGGGTAGGTGATGCCGAGCTTTTTCACCTGATCGCGAACGTTGTCGAGGATGCGTTCGTAACCGTATTCCGGGGTGTGCACGCCGATCACCACCAGGCCGTCCTTTTCATATTTTTTCGCCCAGTCCTTCACGTAGGGCAAGGTGTGCTGGCAGTTGATGCAGTCATAGGTCCAGAAATCCACCAGCACAACTTTGCCGCGCAGGGAGTCGTTGCTCAGCGCTGGAGAGTTGAGCCATTCGACCGCGCCGGAGAGTGACGGCATCGCACCTTTGGCCGYGTCCATCGGGTCGGCCTTGACCTTGCTGACCAGGTAATCGACCACTTTCGGCACGGTTTCCAGCACCTGCTGTTCCACCGAGGTAACACCTTCGGAGGAGGTGCCGGCGAGCAGTCTGTTATCGGTTCCGGTGGCAATGACCGYCGCCGCGACCAACACCCCGGCACCCGCGCCGCGACGCAGCCAACCGGTGACCGGAATCGACGGTTTCAAGCGATTGACCAGGCCGCGACCGGCGAAGATCAAGGTGCCCAGTGACAACGCGCTGCCCAGGCCATACGCCACCAGCAGCAGACTGGTCTGCGCGTTGGCGCCTTGCAGCATGGCGCCGGTGAGGATCACCCCGAGGATAGGCCCGGCACACGGTGCCCAGAGCAGGCCGGTTGCGACGCCGATCATCACCGAGCCCAGCGGGCCGGACATTTTGCGAGTGTTGGGGTCGAGGCGATTGCCCAACAACACGAACGGGCGCGCCAGCCAGCCGCCGATGCGGGCGGAGATCAGCGACAGCGCAAACAGCACCATCACGATCAGCGCCACATGGCGGCCGGTGTTGTTGGCTTGTATCACCCAATCGCTGCTGACCACGGCCAGGCTGGAGATCAGGGCGAAGGTCAGGGCCATGCCGCCGAGGGTGAGCAGGATCGAGGTGCGTGTGCGTTTAACACCGGCAAACAGAAATGGCACGACCGGGAGAATGCAGGGGCTGAGGACGGTCAAAATGCCGCCCAGGAATGCGATGAGAAACATGGGGATCACCTTGAAAATACGAGTTCCATGTGGGGGGGGGTTACAGAGGACTCAGTTGTCTTCGTTGCAGTTGTCAGCGAATTTGCGGTAATCCAGGGCCTGGGTTTTGCCTTGGGAATCCAGGTAAGTCATCCGCGCATTCACAATCCCGCAGGAAGGCGTGGCGTCCTCTTTCATCGACAGCACTTTCTGGATGTCCAGGTGCGTGCCATAGGTGTAGGTTTGCGGGGTGACATTGGCTTCGGCCCGGGCCGACAAGGTGCAGATGTTCAGGGCGGCAAACAGGCAGGCGGCGTAGACGGCTTTGGTATTCATGGTGGTTTCCTCGGGGCTTCAATAGGTCAATCGTTGCCAATCGTTGATGGGTCCGAGGCGGTTGGGTTTGCCTCGATGGAAGCCATTAGAAGCCCGCGAGGTATCCCGTCTGTGTCTGGAACAAGCGCGAGTAAATTGCTATGTATCAGCACCGGCCGGCGATACATAGCGATACAAAACCCCTGAAACCGGCTGTTTTTGCGTCCCCGTGTATCCGCCGACAGGCCAGATACACTGCAATACAAACCGCTGCGGGCGAGCGAGCCTTGACTCGGTAGACTGCGCGAAAACTCCTACTCAAGAGGCATGGCGACCATGGAACACGTCGATCACATTCTCATCGTGGACGATGACCGCGAGATCCGGGAACTGGTAGGCAATTACCTGAAGAAGAACGGCCTGCGCACCACCGTGGTAGCGGATGGACGGCAGATGCGCGCGTTTCTGGAGACCACGCCGGTGGACCTGATCGTGCTCGACATCATGATGCCGGGCGACGATGGCCTGCTGCTCTGCCGTGAGCTGCGCGCCGGCAAACACAAGGCCACGCCGGTGCTGATGCTCACCGCGCGCAACGATGAAACCGACCGCATCATCGGCCTGGAAATGGGCGCCGACGACTACCTGGTCAAACCGTTCGCCGCCCGTGAATTGCTCGCCCGTATAAACGCCGTGCTGCGCCGTACGCGGATGCTGCCGCCGAATCTGGTGATCACCGAAAGCGGTCGCCTGCTGGGGTTCGGTCGCTGGCGCCTGGACACCTCGGCCCGGCATCTGCTGGATCAGGACGGCACCATGGTCGCCCTCAGTGGCGCGGAATATCGCTTGCTACGGGTGTTCCTCGATCATCCTCAGCGGGTGCTCAATCGCGACCAGTTGCTCAACCTGACTCAAGGTCGCGACGCCGATCTGTTTGACCGCTCCATCGATTTGCTGGTCAGCCGCTTGCGTCAGCGCCTGCTCGACGATGCCCGGGAACCGGCCTACATCAAGACCGTACGCAGCGAAGGCTATGTGTTTTCCCTGCCGGTGGAAGTGCTCGGTGCGCCGTCATGAACCTTGCGCTGCACTGGCCCCGCACGCTGGCCTCGCGGCTGTCGCTGATTTTCCTGATCGGCCTGATCCTCGCCCAGGCGCTGTCCTTTGGCGCGCAGTACTACGAGCGTTATGAAAGTGCGAAAAATACGATGTTGGGCAATCTGGAAACCGACGTTTCGACCTCCCTCGCCATCCTCGACCGCTTGCCTGCCAACGAACGAGCGAGCTGGCTGCAGCGCCTGGAACGCACCAACTATGGTTATCTGCTGAATGAAGGTTCGCCCGGCACACCGATGGTGCCCAGCGATGTGCCGATTGCAGTCCCCTCGATTCAGGACGCCATCGGCCAAGAATATCCGCTGACTTTTACCAACATCCCCGGCCCGAAGAAACACTTCCAGGCCCATCTGAAACTGAAGGACGGCAGCCCCGTCACGATCGACGTGCGCCCCGCGATGGTGCCTTTGTCCCCGTGGTTACCGGCGGTATTACTGGGACAACTGGCGCTGCTGATCGCCTGCACCTGGCTGGCCGTGAGAATCGCCATCCGCCCGCTCACCCGCCTCGCCCAAGCCGTGGAAACCCTCGACCCCAACACCCACGCCGTGCACCTCGATGAAAAAGGCCCGACCGAAGTCGCCTACGCCGCCAGGGCATTCAATGCCATGCAGGCGCGCATCGCGGCGTATCTCAAGGAGCGCATGCAACTGTTGGCGGCGATTTCCCACGACCTGCAAACCCCGATCACGCGCATGAAACTGCGTGCCGAATTCATGGACGACTCCAGCGAAAAAGACAAACTGTGGAATGACCTCGGCGAGATGGAACACCTGGTGCGCGAAGGCGTGGCCTATGCCCGCAGCATCCATGGCGCCACCGAGGAAAGTCGCCGCACCGATCTGGATTCGTTCCTCGACAGCCTGGTGTTCGACTATCAGGACATGGGCAAAGACGTGCAGCTGGGCGGCAAAAGCGCCGCAGTCATCGACACCCGGCCCCATGCCTTGCGGCGAGTGCTGGTGAACCTGGTGGACAACGCGCTGAAATTCGCCGGCGCGGCTGAGTTGTGGGTGGAAACGAAGGCCGACGGCAGCTTGTCGGTGAAGGTCATGGACCGAGGGCCGGGGATTGCCGAAGAGCAATTGGCTCAGGTGATGCAGCCGTTCTACCGCGTAGAGAATTCGCGTAATCGCAGCACCGGCGGGACCGGCTTGGGGTTGGCGATTGCCCAGCAATTGGCGCTGGCGATTGGCGGGTCACTGACCTTGAGCAATCGCGTGGACGGCGGGTTGTGTGCGGAGCTCAAGTTGCCAAAGCCCCAATAAACACCGCCCATCCAATGTAGGTGTGGTGTATTGATTGATCGTTCCCACGCTCCGCGTGGGAATGCCTCAAGGGACGCTCCGCGTTCCAGCTCCACCGCCGCTGTCGAGCCAGACACCGATGTGACGCAGAGCGTCACGGGTTGCATTCCCACGCAGAGCGTGGGAACGATCATCAAAAGCCACTCGGCTCTAGTTCGAAGGCCGAGCCCGCAACCGCCGTCCAATGACATCCAGCACATCGCACCCATCCCGTAACGGAATAGCGCAGAGCAAGGCAAAGTCACTGAGAATGAAGGATTCGCACTCGACTGAACCTCGCATCGACATGTTCTCAAGCACCTGAGTAACTGCGCGAATTCGATAGCTGGCAGTGTCATACAAAACATCGATCGGCGCGTGGGTATCGACGAACAGGGTGGGCATGTCGGTGCAGTTGCCGGTGAGGGCCATGAAGCGGTTGTTGGGGTGGGGGATTGGTTTTTCGTAGGGTGGATCTGGCGTTAGCGTCGTCATTTGTAATTTCCATGAGTATGAATATGAGCTGCCAACGCACCCTCCTACAGGTTTGGGTGGCAGCCATGCGCAGGAGTAGGAGTACCGAGCACTCATGAACCTCGGCCACGCCGAAGCGTGTCCCGCGCACAGCCGCCGCGAACGATCTTACGGACACACATTAAGTGCCGCAATCAAACGACAAAGCTGTTGCACCATGAGAGAGGGCTCCTACACCCTGCCACCACTTCCGCGGTGACAGCGAAAGACTATCCCTATACCCCATCGCCCACCAGTTCACGAAAAACGCTACAACTTGAAGGAAACGTCCGAAGACCTTGCCCAGAAATTTCGCAGTTATCCCGAGAGATTTAAACAGCGCCTAGCCTGTAGTACTAACAATCAATGCGCTGAGAGTCCGTCGCTTTAGTTCATAAAGGGAACGGATATATTTATTTCAGAACTTTCTCACCTCATCAGAAGACTACATCAATCCGATCCACCGCTACCTTTACGTACTTCTCGTTGAGATATGGAAATTCGTAGTGAATCTCTTGATCCGGAAAATCAACAAAGGATCGGAAAACATTTCCATCCAAATACCCATAAAGAACGCACGAAAAACCGCCGCCAATCATCTCGACTGGGGCACTCGCTTCTTGTGCCACGACAACAAAATCATGATCGGGTAAGACCAGGTCGAATTCCACTTCATATTGTTTTCCCACTTCAATCTTGAAAGAACAGTAGCTCGCAAAGCATTTAACAATCACGCCATTGACAAGCAACACAACCGCCTCCTCGACGACTTCGTCGATTTCGACCACTAACACTTCATATTTTTTAGTCATTCACAGGTCTCACAGTTTTATCTCGCGCATCACCGTTTATTGCCCTCCAGAAGTCTTTTCCGCTTTTTGTATGCAAAGTCGTAATCTCCTGGCTATTGTTCGTACCTACGAATGCAAATTTGGCATCACCTCTTCGATTGTTGCCCATCAGCTGTAAGTACCCTGCTCGAACTTCACCCTTATACTCATACTCCACACGGGCACCTTGATTCACAACGTCTTGAGCTACTTGTAAGTACTCTTCTTTGCTCATAGCCCCGAATTCGACACCATGCTTTTCATAATGCCCAATAAGCTTCTCTTCACTACCGAAATTTTGAGGGCGCGATTTCGGTTTTGGAGCCTTGGGCTCACCCACATCAACCCTAACGCCAGTCGTATCATCCGGCGCCTTGCACCCAGGCTTATTCGGTGGCGGACAATTCCCGCTCAACCCCAACGGATCAACCCACCCCGTCGGATTCGGCGTGTACTGGTACTGGTTCAGCCCACCGGCCAGCTTGATCGGATCCGGCGTCAGATACCGACCCACCTCAGGATCATAGTACCGATGCCGGTTGTAGTGCAGACCACTCTCGGCGTCGAAATACTGCCCTTGGAAACGCAGCGGCTGGTCGAGCTGTTCGCCTCCACCGAGTGCCAGATGCGTAACCTTGCCGTAGGCGTTGTACTTCGCCGACCACACAATCTCGCCGCCGTAATCCGTCAGTTCCTGCGGCGTGCCGAGGTGATCGAGCTGGTAATAAAACGGGCAGGCCTTTTTCGGGCCTTTGCCATCGAGCATGGCCAGCGGGCGGAAGCTGCCGGGTTCGTAGACGTAGCTGCGGTAGCGCTCTTTGCGGCTTTCGGCGACGAGGTGGTCGCCCTGCCAGAAGTACTCGGTGGTTTGGCCGTCGACGGTTTTGGCGATGCGCCGGCCAAAAGCGTCGTAGCGGTAGCTCGCGCAACTTCCATCCGGCAACGTGACGCCGACCAGCCGATGTTGGCAGTCGTAGCGGTATTCGGTGACGAGTTTCTGCGCGGTGCCGCGGCGTTCGCGGATCAGGTTGCCGAAGGCGTCGTAGTCGTAATGACGGTCGCCTTGCATCAACAGGCGATTGCCTTTGACGGTCGTCGGGCCGGGGCGGCCCTGCATCAGCAGGTTGCCGGCCGGATCGTGGGCGAAGCTTTCCGGTGGGTCGTCGCGGGTGTGTCGCACGCGGGTCAGCCGGTTCAGCGCGTCGTACTGGTAGCTGCGCTGGCCGTGGCGGGTGTCGGCGATATGGTCGAGATTGCCGTTGAGGCTGTAGGCATAGTCGCGGCGGTACAGGTTTTTTTGCTGTTGGCTGACGGCATGGGCCTTCAGTCGACCCTGATCGTCGTAGGCGTATTCGCTGAGCAGCAGGCCCTGTTGGCGCTGCTGTTCGCGGCCGGATTTGTACGTGTGGCTGGTAAGACGCGCGCCATTGAGGTCGATGGCCGTCAGCGCGCCGCCCTTGGCGTGGTGGTAATCGAGTTTGCTGCCGTCCGGCAGGCGCAAGCGGTTAAGCTGGCCACAGGCGTCGTAGCCATAACGCAAGGTGCCCCAACTCTGGTGCTCGGTGATCAGTCGGTTCTGTTGGTCGTACTCGAATTCCAGCGGATGGTCGTGGCCGTCATCGACGCTGGTCAATCGGCCCAGGCGGTCATAGCGGTATTCGACCTGGATGCCGTCGGGCAAGGTTTTGACTAACAGCCGCCCTTCCGCATCCCGCTCGTACCCGGTGATCAGCTGCGAGCCGTCATCGCCGAACTCGGTTTTCTCCTGTAGATGACCATTGAGGTCGTAGGCATACGCGGTACGACGACCGTCGAAACCGGTTTCCTGTCGGATCAAGCCGTTGGGTGTGTAGTCCAGCCGATAGTGTTCGCCGGATTCGTTTTCGATTTCCGTGAGCAGCAGCTGCGCGTTGTCGTAGCGGTACTGGAGCTGGGTGCCGTCGGGATTGATCCGGCGGCTGACCAGATGCAGGTCGTCGGCGTATTCGTAGCGGGTGACGCGGCCCAGTTCATCGCGTTCGGCGGTGATCTTGCCGTAGGCGTTGTAGCTGAAGGCGCGGGTGGCGCCGGTAGGCAACGTCGTCTGGATCAGTCGGCCGACGGCATCCCATTGGTATTGGGTGACCGCACCGTGTTCGTCCTGACGGGTAATCTGCCGCCCCAAAACATCGTAGGAAAACCGCCGCTGACCGCCGTCCGGCAAGGTCTCTTCGAGCAACTGGCCCAAGGCGTTCCAGACGAACACATGCCGGCTGGTGTCCGGGTAGCGGATCGACAGCAGCTGACCTTTGTCGTCGTAGTGATAGTGGGTGACCTGGCCGTCGGGATCGACCGCCTCGGTAACGTCTCCCTGAGCATTGCGCCGATAGGTCCACACCGCTTGGCCGCGATAACGCGCATGCAGGAAACCGTTGCGATACTCGTAGGACGTCGGTTCGTCTTGCGGTGGAATCAACGCCACCAACCGTCCGACGTCGTCGTAACGGTATTCAGTGACGGCCCCGAGCGGGCCCTGCTCGGCAATCAGCCGCCCGCTGTCGTCATAGGCCTTGAGGTGTTCGCCACCATCCAGCTCGACCTTACGCACCAGCCGCGCTCGATCATCGTGGACGTAAACCTCTTCACTGCCGTCGATGTTCCGGACCGTGACGCTGCCCTGGTCATCCCAGACATAACGCGTGTCCATCTGCGCAAACGACGCCCAATGCCGGACGCAGCGTGCCGCTTTGCCGGGCCGCTCCCACTCCCAGAAGAAACTCGCCCCACCGGCCAGTTGCCGTTGCAAAATTACGTGGTTGTCGTCGTAGTCGTAACGCTCGCTTTCCCCGGCGGCATTGCTCGCTTCGATCAGTTGCCCGCGCTCGTCGTACCGGTAACTGACCAGCGTCTGCTCGGTGTGCCACGCATCGGCGAGGCTCTGGGCCGGACGAAAACTTTGATAGTCGACGGCGATCAGGTGGGCGCGGTCATAGCGCAACAGCAAGGCACGACCGGCGCCGTTGTCGAGGCGCTGGATGCGCTCCTGGCGGTCGCGGGTGATGCGCAAGCGGTTGTCGTAGGCGTCGCTGATGGCCGTCAGCCGACCGCTTTGAAAGTGATAGAAACGCGTGTCATCGCCGGCCTGGGCGAGGATCAGTTCCTCGGGGTCATCGCCGAGATAAATCGCCGCGCGCGACAGGCTGTTGTGGATCGCCGGGCGTTCGCTGCTCGGCAATGGAAACGTGGTGCGGCGGTTTTCGTGGTCGATCCAGATGACCTGGTCGCCGTCGATTTCCAGCCGATGGGCGAGCGAATGACTCCAGCCAAAACCGAGGCCGACATCGATCTCGGCGGCGCTGGTGCGGTAGAGCCGGGTGAAGTCGAACGGCAGGAGGCCGTCGAGCGAACCATCGGTGAGGGTCAGCAGTTCTTCGCCGGTGACCATCGACACCGGGCAGCCGTTCTTGCAGGTGGACGGCACGCACGTGGCGCTGTCGCCGTTGGGATTTTTCGCCTGATCCGGGACGTCGTCGTGGTGTTCGTTTTGCTTGAGCGTGGTGTTGCGCTTGGCATCCCAACGCAGTTGCATCCGGCCTTTTTTCAGCCCCGCCGCAATGCCCCGCGCGGCGACTTTTTTGTAGCGGTCGACGTAGCTGGTGAAGTTATTGATGATCGTGAATATCGCCTTCACGAGACGCACAACGGCACTGAGTAACTGCGCAGCTCGATCAGCCAAACGCATCGTCAGATAGGCGATGCCGGCGCCCGCCCCGGCGAACGTCAGGACGAGGCCAATCAGGATATCGATCAGCAGCTGCACCACCACCATCGACACCGCTTCGGCGGTTTTGCCGGCGATTTCGCTCGGTGGCAGCATGTCCAGCCAGAGGCTGGCGCTGCGCACCAGCAAGCACAGCGCTGCTTCGTCACTGACGAGCAACTGGGCTTTTTCCATGATATCCGGCGCGGTTTTGGCGAGCTTCTCCAGCTCTGCGGCGCTTTCGCCCAACCGCTCTCCAAACTTCGCCGGATCCTTGAGAATGTCCGACAGCAGGCCGATGCCGTCCCACACGCCCTCGACCGCCGCCCAACTTCCCGCGAGCATGCCATTGCCTACAGCAACCGAAGACGATTGCGACCACTTCGGCTTGAACGTCTGCCATTCCTCACGCAGCCAGCTTTCGAGCTCCTTCGTCAGGCCATCGTAGGAAGAGAAAAGATCTTCAACGTGCTGCGCTGTGACTTCGTCGTGAATGTGAATACGGTAGAACTTGCCGGGTGTACCGGTGAACTGTCCCTTACCGTGTTCATCGAGCGTGACCGGCGTCGACTCCCCGCTCTCCTGCGCAATCACATCGACCTGAA
The DNA here is from genome assembly GCF_056406935.1 of Pseudomonas sp. P1_A1. NCBI lineage: Bacteria > Pseudomonadati > Pseudomonadota > Gammaproteobacteria > Pseudomonadales > Pseudomonadaceae > Pseudomonas > Pseudomonas sp. P1_A1. The sequence continues at coordinate 11,479 of NZ_JBFTZE010000011.1, forward strand.
TGTTCCCCACGGGAATGTCATAAACCGATTCGAACTTGCTCTCGATTTCGAGCTTTCCGCCTTTCGGGCACTGGACGACGGTGGAGAAAAAATCATCGTCGCTGCTGCTGACTGCGGTGCTGGAGCTTCCGAACCGGATGATCCGTTCCATGCCCATCAGCGAAGGCAAATCGGCGGCGTGACTGGCCTTATCCACCGCCCGACTGAACCAGTGCTTGAGTTGTTCACGGTAGAGGGACAGGGTGTCCGGAAAACTGTCGAGTTCCTGATCGATACGGGCGATGTGCTCCATCAACGCACCGGAAAGTAGGCAGTGACTGGAGAAAAGGAGTCGAACATAAGCAATCCCTTGCGCAGAAAATTAGGCGCGGGGACTTTGCGGGGGATCGATCAGGAATGAAGTCGGGAAAGGTGGAAATGGATGTAGGGCGATTCGCTGATTAGCAGCGACTAAAGGCCGCTATGCCGATTACCCCCTCCCCATGCATCTGCCGCAACAACGCCAATCCACTATCGATAAAGGCCTGCGACCCCGCCATCCCTGCCTCCACCGCCAGCCCTTCCAGCTGCGCCCGGCCATCGAGCTGAGGAAATTCCCCGATCCGCTGCAACAACCGCCACGCCAACGGGCTCAGTTCGGAAAAGTGCACACTCCAGTCCTCGGCCCGACGCACCAACAGCAACGTCGGCTGGGTCGGTGGCACTTGCGGCCGATAATCCGGCCCCACTTTTTGCACCGGCCAGCCATAGGCCAACGGCCAGGCCAGTGGCGAAACCTGCAACGGTTGATCCAGCAGCAGCCCTGCATCGCTGGCAGGTTGCGGCTCGGCGTCAGATTGTTGCAGGGCCATTTCGACCCATTCGTAATGCGCCAGTTCGACCATGAACGGCGGCCACGGTCCATCGCTCAACGCCAGCGGCATCGATGCGAGGAACCCGACGAACTCCCGGGCGATCTCGCCGAATTTTGGCGTGTGAGCGCGGTAGTCCCGCAGGAAGATCCGCACCAGAGAACGCCAGTCACTGTCCCCCAGTATTCTCACCAACACCGGAAAGGTGCCACTGAGCAACGACGACAGGTTCGAGAACACCAGATCGCGATAAACCTGCGCCCGTGCCACGTCCATCCCGGCAGGCGGTGCGCAGTGGTCGGGGTCGCGCAGGTAGCGAGTCAATGTGTCCTGCTGCTGGTGCAGCGTCGGTTTATCCACGGTTCGCCTCCTCCTGCAGTCGACGGATGATCTGCAACTCGCTCACCAATTCAGAGAACGCCGGGTAGTTGAAGTCCCGTTCAAGCAGCGTCGGCTGTACACCGAACCGCGCATACGCCTCGGTCAGCAAAGCCCAGACCACCGGTTTGACCGAGGCGCCGTGGGTGTCGATTTTCAGGGTGTCGGATTCGTCGAAATGCCCCGCCACGTGCATTGCGACTACCCGCCCCGTGTCGATGCCCGCCAGAAACGTCTGCGGATCGAAACCGTGATTGATCGAGTTGACGTAGACATTGTTGACGTCCAGCAGCAGGTCGCAATCGGCTTCGCGCAGCACTGCGTTGGTGAACGTCAATTCGTCCATGTCCTGCTGCGGCGCGGCGTAGTAGGAGACGTTTTCCACCGCCAGGCGCCGACCGAGAATGTCCTGTGCCTGGCGAATTCGGGCGGCGACGTGATGCACCGCTTCCTCGGTAAACGGCAACGGCAGCAGATCGTAAAGATGCCCGTCATCGCTGCAGTAGCTCAGGTGTTCGCTGTACAGCGGCACCTTGTAGTGATCGAGGAAAACCCGCACTTCCCGCAAAAACCCGACGTCCAGCGACGCCGATCCGCCCAGCGACAAGGACAAGCCGTGACAGGACAATGGATAACGCTCGGCCAGGGCACGAAACGCCGCGCCATGCGCGCCGCCGATGCCGATCCAGTTTTCCGGCGCGACTTCCAGAAAGTCGAAAGCGCTTTTCGGGGCCGCTTGCAGGTCCTTCATCAAACCGCGGCGCAAGCCTAGCCCGACGGTCGCCTGCGCAGATGTGAGGGGAATTTGCATGGTGTCGATCTCATCCTGGGATCCGGTCTCCAGCAACTGAACGCTCAGTGCCGGCCGGCAGGCCCAGTCAAACGCCGCGATGTGTCGGGTCTGTGTGCGCAAACGCCCCTCTTCTCAGCGCACTGTATCGGACAGGTAGCCAGATACAGACGGATACACGAACTAGACTTGTTGATTACCCCCCGCAGGGGGGAGCCAGGACGCGGTTATCGTCCTGTTCATTCCCACGATCACCGCCACAGGTGCACGCCTCGACAAACAATGCCTGCGGGCTGTGATCCTGCTGAAGGAGCACACAAGATGGACGAGGCCAGACTCAATGATTTCATGGGCAAACTGGTGAGCGACATGGGTGGAGCGGCGATGCTCGCCAACGTCATCCTCGGCGAAGAACTCGGCCTGTACCGGGCCATGGCCGACAGTCAGCCCGTCACCCCCGAAACACTCGCCGCGAAGACCGGCTGCAACACCCGCCTGCTGCGTGAATGGCTCAGCGCCCACGCCGCCTCCGGTTACATGGAACACCGCGACGGCCAGTTCCGCCTGCCCGAAGAGCAGGCCCTGGCGCTGGCGATCGAAGACTCACCGGTTTATGTAGCCGGCGGTATGGCGGTGGTTGCGTCGTTTTTCCATGACAAGGACAAACTGGTCAACGCCATGCGCGGCAACGGCGCCCTGCCCTGGGGCGATCACCATCCGTGCATGTTCAGCGGCACCGAGCGGTTCTTCCGCCCAGGCTACAAGGCGCATCTGGTCAGCGAATGGCTGCCGGCCCTCGACGGGGTGGTCGCCAAACTGGAGGCTGGCGCGAAAGTGGCGGACATCGGCTGCGGCCACGGCGCCTCGACGGTGATCATGGCCCAGGCATTCCCCGAGTCGCGGTTCGTCGGTTTCGATTACCACGCGCCTTCGGTCACCGTCGCCACTCAGCGCGCTGAAGAAGGTGGCGTGTCCGGACGGGCACGGTTCTTCCAGGGCACCGCCAAGAGCTATCCGGGCGACGACTATGATCTGATCTGCTATTTCGATTGCCTTCACGACATGGGTGACCCGGTGGGCGCCGCACGGCATGCCTATGAATCGCTCAAACCCGACGGCACGGTGCTGCTGGTGGAACCCTTCGCCAACGACACGCTTGAGGAGAACACCAACCCGGTGGGACGGCTGTTCTACGCCGCCTCGACCTTTATCTGCACACCCAACTCGCTGTCCCAGGAGGTCGGCCTCGGGCTCGGTGCCCAGGCAGGCGAGGCACGGTTGCGCAAGGTCTTCACCGAGGCGGGGTTCACCCAGTTCCGGCGAGCCACGGAAACGCCGTTCAACCTGATTCTGGAGGCGCGTAAATAAACACCGCTGACTGCTGATTTACGGGACCGTTGTCGGGTTTCAGAGGGAAAGTTGTTGGCCAAGGTTTTCAGCCTTGAGAATATCGAACAACGCCTGCGCCGCCGCCGACAGTTCTTGCCCCGTGGTCAGCACCCCGATCGCCCGTTCCACCACCGGGTCGCGCAGGGTGATGCAACGGGCGCCCAACTCGCGCATCTGCCCGGCGCACAACGCTGGCACCGCGCTCACGCCCAGTCCGCTGGCCACCATCCGCCCGACCGTTGCCAACTGATGACTTTCAAACTCCACCGGCAATTTCATGCCCCGCGCCTGCAAGTGCTCTTCGAGCATCACCCGCACCGTGGAAGGACGCTGCAAGGTAATGAACGGCTCCTTGAGCAGAGTCTGCCAATCGATGTCGCTCAGGTCCGCCAGCGGTGAATCAAGCGGCACCACCGCCACAAACCGGTCGATGTACAACGGGGTAAATTGCAGTGACGAACTCTGGGTCGGCTCAAACGCCACGCCCAACTCCACCTGACGGTCGCGGACCATTTCCAATACCTGCTCGTTGATCACGTCGTTCACCGTGACGTTGACCTTGGGGTAACGCGCGCGGAAGGTCTTGAGAATCGGTGGCAGCAGGTTGCCGGCAAACGACGGCATTGCCGCCAGCGTCACGCGGCCGCGCTGAAGGGTGAAGCGTTGGCGCAGCTCATCCTCGGCATTATCCCAGTCCGCGATCAGCCGACGGGCCAGTGGCAGGAGTGATTCACCCTCGGCGGTCAGTGCGACGTTGCGGGTATTGCGCGTGAACAGGCGCCCGCCCAGGCCCTCCTCCAACGCCTTGATGGTCAGGCTCAATGCCGACTGGGACAGGTGCAGCCGCTCGCAAGCCACGGCAAAGCTCAAACTCTGGGCCACGGCCAGGAAGGCGCGGATCTGTTTAACGGTCATGGCCACTGTCTCCAACATAGCGCGAACTCATTGGTGAGTTTTATCTATCAATCAACCTTAAAAATCAACTTAACAAATAAATCCTGCGGCGAGACACTCCCTCCCCATCCGGCTAGCCAGCCGCCCACAAAGAATAAAAGAGGTGCATATGGCAGGGTTCGACAAGCGCGTGTATTCCTATGAGGAAGCGATGGCCGGTCTTGAAGACGGCATGACCGTGATCTCCGGCGGCTTCGGCCTGTGCGGGATTCCGGAAAACCTCATCGCCGAGATCCAGCACCGGGGCACCCGTGACCTCACCGTGGTCTCCAACAACTGCGGCGTCGATGGGTTCGGTCTCGGCGTGCTGCTGGTGGACCGGCAGATCCGCAAAGTGGTGGCCTCCTACGTCGGCGAGAACAAACTGTTCGAAGACCAACTGCTTAAAGGCGAAATCGAAGTCGTCCTGACCCCCCAAGGCACCCTCGCCGAGAAAATGCGCGCAGGCGGTGCCGGCATCCCGGCGTTCTTCACCGCCACCGGCGTCGGCACTCCGGTCGCTGAAGGCAAGGAAGTGCGCGAATTCAAGGGCCGCCAGTACCTGATGGAAGAATCCATCACCGGTGACTTCGCCATCGTCAAAGGCTGGAAAGCCGACCATTTCGGTAACGTGGTCTATCGCCACACCGCCCAGAACTTCAACCCGCTGGCCGCCACCGCTGGCAAGATCACTGTGGTCGAAGTCGAAGAAATCGTCGAACCCGGCGAGCTGGACCCGTCGCAGATCCACACCCCTGGCATCTACGTCGACCGGGTCATTTGCGGCACGTTCGAAAAGCGCATCGAACAGCGCACCGTGCGTAAGTGACCCCCTGCCCCCGGACCGAATGAAGGAATAACAACAATGGCACTTTCCCGCGAACAAATGGCTCAGCGCGTCGCCCGCGAAATGCAGGACGGCTACTACGTAAACCTCGGCATCGGCATTCCGACCCTGGTCGCCAACTACATCCCCGAAGGCATGGAAGTCATGCTGCAATCGGAAAACGGCCTGCTCGGCATGGGCGCCTTTCCGACCGACGCCGAAGTCGATGCCGACATGATCAACGCCGGCAAGCAAACCGTGACCGCGCGAATCGGGGCATCGATTTTCTCCTCCGCCGAATCGTTCGCGATGATCCGCGGTGGCCACATCGACCTGACCGTGCTCGGCGCGTTCGAAGTGGACGTCGAAGGCAATATCGCCTCCTGGATGATCCCCGGCAAACTGGTCAAGGGCATGGGCGGCGCGATGGACCTGGTGGCCGGTGCGGACAACATCATCGTCACCATGACCCACGCCTCCAAGGACGGCGAGTCGAAACTGCTGCCCCGTTGCAGCCTGCCGCTGACCGGCGCCGGTTGCATCAAACGCGTGCTGACTGACCTGGCCTACTTGGAAATCCACAACGGTGCGTTCATCCTCAAGGAACGCGCACCAGGCGTGAGCGTCGAGGAAATCGTCGCCAAGACCGCCGGCAAACTGATCGTGCCTGACCACGTCCCTGAAATGCAGTTCGCTGCCCAGTGAGGAATCCGTCCATGCAAGACGTTGTGATAGTTGCTGCCACTCGCACTGCCATCGGCAGTTTCCAGGGGTCGTTGGCCAATGTGTCCGCGGTTGACCTCGGAGCGGCGGTGATCCGCCAGTTGTTGGCGCAAACCGCCCTGGACCCGGGGCAGGTCGATGAAGTGATCATGGGCCAGGTATTGACCGCCGGCGCCGGGCAAAACCCTGCGCGCCAGGCTGCGATCAAGGCTGGCCTGCCTCACGCCGTACCGGCCATGACCCTGAACAAGGTCTGCGGCTCGGGCCTCAAAGCGCTGCACCTGGCGGCGCAGGCGATTCGCTGCGGCGATGCCGAGGTGATCATCGCCGGTGGCCAGGAAAACATGAGCCTGGCCAATTACGTGCTGCCCGGCGCCCGTACCGGTCTGCGCATGGGCCACAGCCAGATCGTCGACACGATGATCAGTGACGGTTTGTGGGATGCGTTCAACGATTACCACATGGGCATCACCGCCGAGAACCTGGTGGACAAGTACGGCATCAGCCGTGAAGCCCAGGACGCCTTCGCTGCCGCCTCGCAACAGAAAGCCGTGGCTGCCATCGAAGCCGGGCGTTTCGTCGATGAAATCACCCCCATCCTGATCCCCCAGCGCAAGGGCGATCCGCTGGCCTTCGCCACCGATGAACAGCCGCGTGCCGGCACCACCGCCGAGTCCCTGGGCAAGCTGAAAGCGGCCTTCAAGAAGGACGGCTCGGTGACCGCCGGCAACGCCTCTTCGCTGAACGACGGCGCGGCTGCGGTGATCCTGATGAGTGCCGAGAAAGCCAAGGCCCTCGGCCTGCCGGTGCTGGCAAAAATCGCCGCGTACGCCAACGCAGGCGTCGACCCGGCGATCATGGGCATCGGCCCGGTTTCGGCCACTCGTCGTTGCCTGGACAAGGCTGGCTGGTCCATCGATCAACTGGAGCTGATCGAAGCCAACGAAGCCTTCGCCGCGCAATCCCTGGCGGTGGCCAAGGACCTGGAATGGGACCTGAGCAAGGTCAACGTCAACGGCGGCGCGATTGCCCTGGGTCATCCGATTGGAGCCTCGGGTTGCCGGGTGCTGGTGACCTTGTTGCACGAGATGATCAAGCGTGATGCGAAGAAAGGTCTGGCCACCCTGTGTATCGGTGGTGGTCAGGGCGTGGCATTGGCCATCGAGCGGGCGTAAGCCCCTCTGGTTACACCCGATACCCTGTGGCGAGGGAGCTTGCTCCCGCTGGACTGCGCAGCGGCCCCAAAATCTCGGTACTTTTCGTAGATTATGTGAGTGAGCGGGGGTGAAGATCAAAAGATCGCAGCCTTCGGCAGCTCCTACAGAGGAATGCATACTCCTGTAGGAGCTGCCGAAGGCTGCGATCTTTGAACGATTCAGCCCACAAACTGCAAAATCAACCAGCTGTTGGCCGCACTGATTACCGTAAACAATCCCCACGCCAACATCCGAGTTGGCAGCCGATTCACAAACGGCCCCATGAGCGTCTGATCGTTGGTCATGCGAATCAACGGGTACAACGCGAACGGTAGTTGCAGGCTGAGTACCACCTGACTCAACACCAGCAGTTTGCCGATCGCCCCGTCGCCCATCAGCCACACGCCGATAAACGCCGGGATCAGCGCCAGTCCGCGAGTGATCAAGCGCCGTTGCCAGCAGGGCAAGCGCAGATTCAGGTAGCCCTCCATGATCACCTGGCCCGCGATGGTGCCGGTGAAGGTCGAGCTCTGCCCCGACGCCAGCAACGCCACACCAAACAACACGCTGGCCAACGCCCCGCCCACCAATGGATCGAGCAAGTGATAGGCATCCTGGATGTCCACCACGTCGGTGTGCCCGGTCTTGTGGAAGGCCGCCGCGGCGAGAATCAGGATCGCCGCGTTGACCAGCAGTGCCAGGGCCAGGGAGCCGATGGTGTCGATGCGCGCCAGTTTGACCGCGTCCTGCTTGCTCGCCAGGTCCTTGCCGATCATCCGCGTCTGCACGATCGAGGTATGCAGGAACAAGTTATGCGGCATCACCGTGGCCCCGAGAATGCCGATGGCCAGGTACAACGGCGCCGCATCGCCAATCGCCGAAAGTGACGGTGTGAAACCGCGAGCGACATCCGGCCAATAGGGTTTGATCAGCCACAGTTCGACGAAGAAACACACGCCGATCGTGCCCACCAGCACCAGCATGATCGCCTCCAACCGGCGGAAACCCCGGTTTTGCAGGGCCAATACCAGCAACGTGTCGAACGCGGTGAGCGCAATGCCAAACGTCAGCGAACAGCCCAACAGCAAGTGGAACGCCAGGGCGCAGCCGAGCACTTCGGCGAGGTCAGTGGCGATGATCGAAATTTCCGCCAGCAGCCACTGGGTCCGTGCGGTCCGCGTGCTGTAGCGCTCCCGGCACAACTGCGCCAGATCGCGCCCGGTGGCGATGCCCAGGCGCGAGCACAAACACTGCACCACCATCCCCGCCAGGCTCGCCAGCAACACCACGAACAACAGGCTGTAGCCAAACCGCGAACCGGCCTCGATGGCCGTGGCCCAGTTGCCCGGGTCCATGTAGCCGATGGACACCAGCAAACCGGGGCCGGCGAAACGCAGAACGCGCTTGAAGAACGAAGCACGAGGGTCAACGGCAACCGTGCCGGCCACTTCCGGTGGGCAAAACGGCGCGGTGCCGACTTTGGGCAAACTGAATTTCACGCAAGCATCCGTCAACAGGTGGGAGCGCGCAGCTTAGACGTTTCGCGCACGCGGGTGTAGGCGCTCAGCGCTTGCGCAGAGGCCCGCCTTAAGCAATCCATCGCCCGCAATGCTAACGTGACCGGCTCACACAGATGGAGATGCGTGCGTGCTGATGCTCAAACTGCTGGTGATTCCGGGATTTCTGTTGCTGATTTCCCTGGCCGGTAAACGCTGGGGACCGAGCGTGGCTGGTTGGCTGTCGGGGATGCCGGTGGTGGTGGGGCCGATTCTGTTGTTCCTCGCCATCGAGCAAGGCCATGTGTTCGCGGCTCAAGCGGCAACGGCGGCGCTATCAGCCATGTTCGCGATGATTGCCTTCTGCGTGACGTATGCCCAGGTCGCACAACGCGTGAGCTGGCGATGGGCGTTGACGATGGCGCTGCTGGTCTGGGCGCTGGTGGCTGTTGTGCTGTCGCTGATCCCGCCGTCGCTGGCGCTCTCGGTGATCGCCGCCGCCACCGCGTTGCTGGCCGCGCCCTACCTGTTTCCCTCGGTGCAACCCGTCGTTTCAGGACCCGCGCCGAAGTCCGACAAGCTGCTGCTGCGTATGTTGGCTGGCGCCCTGCTCACGTTGGCCGTGACGCTGCTGGCCAGCACCGTCGGCGAGCGCTGGAGCGGACTGCTTGCAGTGTTCCCGGTACTGGGCAGTGTGATGGCGGTGTTTTCCCAGCAGACTCGCGGGCCGGCGTTTACGGCGGCGTTGCTCAGGGCCACGGCAACCGGGATGTATTCGTTCGCGGCGTTTTGTCTGGTGCTGGCGTTGGCGTTGCCGAGGTTCGGCTGGACGGGATTTGCATTGGGGATAGGCGCCTCGTTCGGGATGCTGTTGGTGACTAAACAACGGGCATTGCGCCCAGCGCCTTATCGTTTCAACGAACAGCAGCGATGATCACCCTGCACCCTGTTCGCGATCCATGGGATGATCGCCGTCATAGCGCAACCATCCCACGGAGAGTTTGAATGTCATTGTTGAGTAAAAAAGCCGTTGTTCTGCTGCTGACAGCGGCTGCCAGCCTGGGAGCCTTGAATGCGCAGGCAGCCAAGGCCACTTCCAGCGACAAAGCGCCGACCCAGAAGGTCTCGATGCTCGGCGGCAAGTTCACCTTCACCCTGCCCAAGGGTTTCATCGCCAACCCGCTGCCGGCCGGCGATGCAGCCACCGGTACCGCCGGGGCGACAGGCACGATGTACACCAACCAGGCCACTAAAACCGTGGTGATCGCCGCCGAAAACACCATTCCCGGCGGCGCCAACGTCAAGGACAACGACGGTGAGTTCCTCGACGCCACCGTGTCCGCTTTCGCCACCGAGCAACGCAACGCCTTGCCGGACTTCAACAAGCTGAGCGAAAAAAGCCTGACCCAGAAAGGCACGGGGCTGGGCCTGCGACAGATCGACAGCACCGCCACCCAGGGCGGCGGCATGACCCTCGACACCTCGCTGATGGCCGCTTCCGGCACTCGCATGGCCATCATTCAGGTCATCTCCCGCCCCAACGACAAAACCGGCCACGAAACGCTGGTGAACCAGATCATTACCGGCAAATAAACCCGACCGGTTCAGGGATTGAGGCGCTGCAACCAGGCGCTCAAATCCTGCATCTCGGTGGCGCTGATGCTGTGGCCGACACCTTCGTAGGCATGAAACTCAGGCTTGAGTGACACGCGTTGCAACAGGCTGTCGGCCTCGGTGCCATCGTTGTAGGGCAGGCGTTTGTCGGCGGTGCCATGACCGATGAAAATCGCCAGCGACTGGCGTTTTTCATCCGGTTTGAGTTCGGACTTGAGCACCGGCAGGATGCGCCCGCTCAACGCCGCAATGCCGCCCACCGCCTCGGGATGACGCAACGCGACTTCATAGGACATGATCGCGCCCTGGCTGAAACCCACCAGGAAAACCTTGTCCGTTTCGGTGTGATATTTCTTTGCCGCTTGTGCGACGAAATCCAGTAGCACCTGGCCGCTGGCCTTCAGGTCGTCCGTCTCGCCGTTATAGGCGCCCTCGCCCTTTTTGCGAAACCACTGGTAACTGCCCTCTTCCAACGTCATCGGCGCCCGCACCGACAGATAGTTGTACTGCGGCGGCAATTCATCCTTGATACCGAACAGGTCCTGCTCGTTGCTGCCGTAACCGTGCAGGAAAATCACCAAGGGCTGGTTACGGAATTCAGCGTTGGCCTGTTCCAGGTACTTGAGCGGCAGATCGGTGCGTAGCGGGATTTGAGCGTGGACGGCGGTGGACGCCAGGAGCGTGAGCAGAGCGAGAAACTTCAACATAAACCTTCCTTCACAGCGCGCAGGATTCGGGACAGAGCCTAACATCTCTTCCCTCCGATGCACCGTTTCCCTCTGATGCACCATCCCCTCGTAGGAGCTGCCGCAGCCTGCGGCAGCTCCTACATTTGAATCGCATCGGGACGTCAGTCGTTGACCAGTTTCCCGACCCGGATCGGCTCACGTCCGGCGACTTTCGCCTGCCAGGTGCCCGGTTGCGTGTAGCGTCCGCGATCGATGGCAAACAGCACGCCACTGGTTCCGGCGCACACGGTGGTGGCCCGGTCGCTCAATGGATCGACTACTTCAAACAACGCGTCGCCCCGCTCCACCCATTCACCTGAAATGCGCAGGAAACTGACCACCCCGTGATGCGGTGCAAACAGGTACTCGGTGCCTTCGAACGGCAGGCCCTCACAGCATTCGCTCGGCGCTGCCGGCCAGGTGCCGGTGATGAAACCCTGTTCGGCGAGGAACCCCAGGATCGCCTCGCAGTTGGCCTGGGCCTGATCGACCCGTGTATCGCCCATGCTGCCCAGCTCCAGCGTGGTCGCCAGGTTGGCCGGCGGGATCGCTGCCTCGGGAAAGGCCCGTGCCAGGCGCAACCACGGCGTAGAGCACGACTCATCGAAAGAGCTGCCGCCGGAATCCTCACACAACAACGCCACCCCGGCCTTCAGGCGAGCCGCCAGGGAGCGCCATTGCGGCCAATGCTGCGGCAAGGCATACAGGTGAATCGCCGCGTCAAAATCGCAATGCAAGTCGAGGGTGATGTCGGCCTCGCAGGCGTGGCGCAGCAGCAAGCGGTGCATGGCTTCCAATTGCGAAAGCGGTGCCGGCAGACCATCGAGCACCTGCCCCATGGTCTGGCGAATCAGTACGATGTTGGCCTGGGCGTCACCCCCCAATTGATCGCCGATCAACTCAGCCACCGGTGCGCTGAGTTCAACGAACGAGCGGTTGAAGTTCTTGCCGCTGCCCAATTCGAAGCGACCCATGTGGCTGCCTTGCAGGTGCTGATCGAGGCCGATGGGATTGGCCACCGGCACCAGTTCGACGATGCCCTGAAGTTGCCCCTGGGTTTCGAGCTCGGCCAGACGCTTCTTCAGTTCCCAGGCGGTGCGCATGCCCGGTAGTTCGTCCGCGTGCAGGCTGGCCTGGATGTAAACCTTGCGAGTACCCGCGCCATAACGAAACACGCTGAGCGTGCGTTCAGTCCCCAGATGGCTCCAGGGCAGTGAATGATCGATGCGTTGCATGGGGACTCCTGAATATCTGTGCGATGAGGCCATTCTTGTGGGAGCGAGCCTGCCCGCAACCACAAAGTCCAGCATGAAAAAATGGCCACCGCATCCACGGTGGCCACTTCTCTACGGCGTATTAATGGCCGTAAACATCGAAGTTGAAGTACTTGTCCTGCACTTGCTTGTACTTGCCGTTGGCGCGGATTTCCGTGATGGCGGTGTTGAATTTGTCTGCCAGCTCTTTATCGCCCTTGCGCACGGCAATACCGGCACCACCGCCGAAGTACTTGGCGTCTTCATAGGTCGGGCCAACAAATGCGAAACCTTTACCGGCGTCGGTTTTCAGGAAACCGTCGTCCAAGTTGACCGAGTCGGCCAGCATCGCGTCAAGGCGACCGGCAACCATGTCCAGATTGGCTTCCTGCTGGGAACCATAACGCACCAGGTCGATGCCGGCCGGCACCAGCACTTCGGTGGCGAAGCGGTCGTGGGTACTGGCGCGCAGTACACCCACTTTCTTGCCCTTGAGCTCGGTCAGCGGATCCTTGACGTCGGTGCCTTCCTTCATCACGAAACGCGCCGGGGTGTGGTAGTACTTGATGGTGAAATCGACGTTCTTCTTGCGGTCGTCGGTGATGGTCATGGACGACAGGATCGCGTCGATTTTCTTGACCTTCAGGGCCGGGATCAGGCCATCGAACTCTTGCTCGACCCAAGTGCACTTCACTTTCATCTGTTCACACAGCGCGTCACCGATGTCCACGTCGAAACCGGTGAGTTTGCCGTCGGGGGTTTTCATCGAGAATGGCGGGTAACCGGCTTCGATCCCGAGGCGAATCGGTTTGGCGTCTTCGGCCACGGCGGTCAGGGACAACATCGACAGTGCCAGAGCACCGAACATCACTCGCTTCTTCATTTATAACTCCTGTGTGCGGAGGCTTTTATTGGCAGCTTTCGATTGGCAACTTTCGGCTAGTGAAGACCGAAGTGGCCGGCAGTCTAGAGCGGCTACAGGAGGGCAAATTGTGTTTAGGCGACAAATACTTATAAAAAAGAAGCCGAGGGATTCGACGCACTTGAAGTGTGCTCCGAGGTGGTGCAAGGACTGTAGGACAATCCTTTGCTTCAGACAAAACCTACACATTTTCGGGTACTGATCCGATCGAAGAGTCGCACTGGCGATGAACCTTTTTTTGCCTCACATTGACCCGCCAACCGCCCCCACAAGAGAAACGTGATGCCCGCGCTGAATCTGATCCAGCACCATCCTGCCGAAGGCCCCGGCGCCATTGCCGAATGGGCCCGGTCCCGAGGCATTACCCTGAACGTGTTTCGCGCCGACCTCGGTCAGTTGCCGTCGGTGAGCGCGACACCGCTGATTCTATTGGGTGGGCCTTATGAATCAGGTGCCGGGCCGGTATGGCTGGAAACAGAGCGTCAGTGGCTGGCGGGCAGCCTGGATCAGGGCGCGGCGGTGTTCGCGATTTGCCTGGGGGCGCAGTTGCTGGCGCTGAGCCTGGGCGGCAATGTGCGGCGGATGGCTCACACCGAAACCGGCTGGACTACCGTGACCTTTGCCGATGGTCCGGCGCTGAAGGTGCTGGAGTGGCATGAAGACGCGATCGATCTGCCGCCCGCTGCACAGTTGCTAGCCAGCAGCGAGGTTTGTGAGCAGCAGATGTATCGCGTCGGGGCGACGCGGGTGGGGTTGCAGTTCCACCCGGAATGGAATGCTGAATCGGTGGCGATCCTCAATGAGCACTTTGGCGAGGAATCACCGCTGCCCAGGGAGCCACAGGACAGCGCCGCTTATGCAGCGGTGTTTGACTGGTTGCAGGTGACGCTCGATGAGTGGTGGGCGGCGCGGACAGCAGTTTGAAAACAAGATCAAAAGATCGCAGGCTTCGCCAGCTCCTACAGAGGGTACACATTCCAACGTAGGAGCTGCCGCAGACTGCGATCTTTTCGGCTACATCAACATTCGCAGCCAATCACCGTACTGACCGGCCGTTGTACCGCAACACTCAACTCAAACCCTTCATCCAGCCACCCGGTCACCCCGCCGATCATCTCCTTGACCGGGTAACCCAGCGCCGCCAGTTTCACCGCAGCCTTGTTGGCGCCGTTGCAGTGAGGTCCGGCGCAATAGACCACAAACAGCGTGGACTTCGGATAGGCCGCCAGGCCATCAGCTGTGATCAATCGACTCGGGATGTTGATCGCGCCTGGCACATGTCCTCGTTCGAACGCCAACGGTCCGCGCACATCCACCAGAACAAAATCCACCTCGCCGGCCTCTTGGCTGCTGTAGACGTCGGAACAATCGGTTTCGAAGGTCAGACGATTGCTGAAGTGCATCAGGGCGATGGCGGACGGGGCTGCGGGAATCTCGCGAACCAGGCTAGGCATGGGCTGTACTCCAAAGTCTCAGTGGGTGTGAGAAAACTTTATCTGCTCCGGCCTTGCCGCTACAGTGGCGCACAAGACACTCACCGGGAATTTTCCGCCAAATGCAGCCCACCCCAGGTTTAGTCGCGATTCTGGCCTACGACGGCCTCTGTACCTTCGAATTCGGCATTGCCGTGGAGATCTTCGGCCTGGCGCGGCCAGAGTTCGATTTCCCTTGGTACGAGCACCGAATCGTCGCCGTCGACCAAGGGCCGATGCGCGCCATGGGCGGCATTCAGGTGCTGGCCGACGGCGGGATGGAACTGCTTGAGCGCGCCCGAACCATCATCATCCCCGGCTGGCGCGACCGCAGCGCGCCGGTGCCGGAGCCCTTGCTCGCCGCCCTGCGCCAGGCTCATGCCCGAGGCGCGCGGTTGCTGTCGATCTGTTCCGGGGTGTTCGTACTGGCGGCCACCGGTTTGCTGGACGGTCACGGCGCCACCACCCATTGGCGCTACACCACTGAACTGGCCGAGCGCTTCCCGAACATTCTGGTGGATCCGGACGTGCTGTATGTCGATTCGGGTCAGTTGATTACTTCGGCCGGCAGCGCCGCCGGCATCGATGCCTGCCTGCATCTGGTCGCGCGGGATTTCGGCACGCAGGTGGCCAACTCGGTGGCCCGCCGGTTGGTGATGTCGCCGCAACGCACCGGCGGCCAGGCGCAGTTCATTCCGTCGCCGGTCAGCCAGACGCCGCGCAGCGATCTGTCGCGGGTCATGCAGTGGGCGCGGGAACGTCTGCATGAACCGCTGGAGGTTCGCGACCTCGCCAGCGAGGCGGCCATGAGTGAGCGCACGTTCCTGAGGCGGTTCACCGAAGCCAGCGGTATGCCGCCCAAAGCGTGGCTGCAGCATGAACGCCTGGCCCGGGCCCGCGAGCTGCTGGAGAGCACGAATCAAAACACTGACCAGATTGCCCAGCACTGCGGTTATCGCTCGGTGGAGAGTTTCCGGGTGGCATTTCGCAGCGTGGTCGGCGTGCCGCCTTCGGTGTATCGGGAACGGTTCGGGCGCAAGGTCAGTGCTGTTTGAATCATCTCAGTCCAGAGGCGTTACAGACCGCCCCAACACTCTTTATCAATGGCGATAAAAACAATAAGGACTCATGAGGAATCGCACTAACTTATCGCCAATCTTAATATCAAATATCTCGACTCCTCACCCGCCGCGATTAGTAAAACAATATTAAAAATTACTCTTGCGCAGCCCATTGCATATTTATCGGCGCCTGCTTAACTGCAAAAACTGCTGATGACAGCAGTGCCCGCAAAACCACGGAAGGAGTCGTTATGAGCAGTTCAACTCGCCATAGCATGCCGCCCTATGGGGTGGCCATCCAAGGCGCGATCAAGGCAGGCGACCTGCCGCAAATGAAGACGCTGTTGAAACAACGCGATGCATCCACACCAGAAAATAAAGAGCTAAAAACTGCTTACGAGCAGTTGGTTAAGGAAATCGCACGCCTGGAAAAGCACTAATAGCTATTTCCGCTCCCCTTATTGCAATGGAGGCAATAATTATGTCTGGTTCTAATCAGCAACCTGTCGGCTTGTTCCCACTCTGCTACCGAATTGGTACTTCGGCACCCGGAGCACAAAGTCTGGCACTCAATCTTCTGGTCTTTACCCCTGAGCAAACGGTAAGCGGCACTGCCGCAATCACTCAGGCAACCAACCCGCCGCTGGATGTGCATTCGGATGTCTGGGGCGAATACACCTACATGACAGTTATGAAACCGGGTGTCAGCAAGATTCTGATTACCGCTCAAGGCAATAATGGCGGCCCGGGCTCGAACTCCATCGTGAATTTCAAGTTGCATCTGGTGGTCGGTAGCGACTGGAAAGAAGGCGTCGCCAATTACGAGTACTTCAATGGTCAGCGGTGGGTCCAGGTCAATGCTCCCGCCCATCTTGTCGAGTCGGTACCCTCCAACGCTTATAAATCAGTGCCTTTGGAGCCCGGCCCGGTCATTCCGGCGTATCCACCGATCATGCCGCTGTACGCCGCACCGATTCAAAGTGCCATTGCCAGCGGCGACCTGGCCCAGATGAAAAACCTGGCCCGCCTGGCCCAACAACAACTGGATCAGCAACCCCAACTGCAAAGTGCGCTTGAAACGGCCAAGGGCGAAATAAGCCGGCAGGAACGCCGCTGACCCGCCCACGAAACATGCCCGAATTGTCCTGAATACAAAATAAGGGAGTAGCACCATGTCAATCGGACTTTTTCATACCCGCCTGAATGTCAGCAATCATCTACTGGGCGCACCGGTTTTAACCCTGGATCTGTTGGTGGATACCGTAAACAAGAAAGTCAGCGGTGTGGCCAGCATTTTTCAAAGCACCTACCCTCCACTCAACTTCCGTGCCCGTGTCTGGGGTAGCTACTCGGAGGCCAAACTGATTCCCGAGGCGGAAAGCCATATCCTCCTCTCCCTGGATGGCAGCCCGAGCGGCCCTCTCAGCCAGATTGCCCAGACCTTCGACCTGAGGGGCATTTTAGGTGGCGATTGGGCCAGCGGTTTTGCCGACTACAAGTACTTCAATCAGGACCATTGGACTACCGTAAGACACGCCGCCGTCAGCCAGGCCCCAGTGATTGAGCGCCCAGAGCATCCGCACCATGCGGTGCCGCTCTATGCCGTCGCGGTACAGCAAGCGCAAACCAGCGGTGACCTGGCGCAACTGAAGTCCGTGGTGAGCCAGGGTGAACAGCAATTGGCCAACAGCGGTGCCCTGCGCAGCGCGCTGGAGCAGCTGAACGCTGAAATCGCCCGCCTGGAGGCCCGATAACCCCAGTCAGGTAAGCGCAAACCCATGTGGAAGCGGGCTTGCTCGCTCCCACAGGGTCCGCGCTATTGACCAACAACAAAAGGTAAATCCGGTCGCGCCATTGACTCAAGGAAGGCGCGAACACTTCGATGGATTCGTGCCGCGCACGCGTTGGTGCGCAAGGATTTCCCATGTCAGACAGTCGCCCTGCCCGCTACCTCAGTGAAACCGACCTCAAACGCTACGTGCCGGTGCATGTGGTCTGGGAAATCACTCTGGCTTGCGATCTCAAATGCCTGCATTGCGGCTCACGCGCCGGCCATCGACGCCCCGATGAACTGAACACCCGGGAGTGCCTCGACGTCATCGATTCCCTGGCGGCACTCGGCACCCGCGAGATCACCCTGATCGGCGGTGAAGCTTATTTGCGCAAGGACTGGACCCAACTGATACAGGCCATCCACGATCACGGCATGTATTGCGCGATACAAACGGGTGGGCGCAACCTGACGCCCGCGAAAATGCAGGCAGCGGTGGACGCCGGGCTCAATGGCGTCGGTGTGTCACTGGATGGACTGGCCCCACTGCATGACGCAGTGCGCAATGTTCCGGGCTCGTTCGACAAGGCGGTGGACACCCTGCGACGCGCCAAACAGTCCGGGCTCGCGGTGAGCGTCAACACACAAATCGGCGCGGCGACGTTGCCCGACCTGCCCGAGCTGATGGACCTGATCATCGACCTCGGCGCTACTCACTGGCAGATCCAGCTGACAGTCGCCATGGGCAATGCCGTCGATCACCCGGAGCTGCTGTTGCAGCCCTATCAACTGCTGGAGGTGATGCCGTTGCTGGCGCGCCTCTACCGCGAAGGGGTCGATCGCGGCCTGCTGATGAACGTGGGCAATAATATTGGTTACTACGGCCCTTACGAGCACATGTGGCGTGGTTTCGGCGACGAGCGCGTGCACTGGAGCGGTTGCGCCGCCGGCCAGACCGTGCTGGCGCTGGAAGCCGACGGCACGGTAAAGGGTTGCCCGTCATTGGCCACGGTGGGGTTTTCGGGCGGCAATGTACGCAACATGAGCCTGCACGATATCTGGCATTACAGCGAAGGCATGCACTTTGGCCGCCTGCGGTCGGTCGACGACCTGTGGGGCTACTGCCGAGGCTGTTACTACAACGACGTCTGCCGTGGCGGCTGCACCTGGACCTCGCACTCCCTGCTTGGCAAACCCGGCAATAATCCCTACTGCCATTACCGCGCGCTGGACCTGCAAAAACGCGGGCTACGCGAGCGCATCGTCAAACTCGAGGATGCGGCAAAAACCTCCTTCGCCGTCGGACGCTTTGATCTGATTACCGAGCGCATCGATACCGGCGAGAAGGTGAACAGCGTCAGCGACAGCGGCCAGGTGATCAAACTGGCCTGGGCGAACCAGGGCCAGAAATCGCCTGACGAAGGACGTATTCCACCGCAACTGGCGCTGTGTCGAGGCTGCTTGCAGTACATCCATGCACACGAAGTGACGTGCCCCCACTGCGACGCCGATGTCGCCGCTGCGGAAGCCGTGCATCAGATAGACCGTGCCCGGCAACAAGCGATCATCAACACGCTGACCGGCCTGCTGGGATTGCCGCAAAATAATTTGATGTAGCGTTTATGCCGACGCATCACCAGGGAAGCGACCTCGCAGATCGCTTCCCTGGCACATCACCCGGCATGCGGGTCTGCGCGTTGCGAAAAGGACGGTTACTGAGCCGTCGGGTGTTCGACGATCAGTGATTCGATGTTCATTTTTTTCGCCCGGGTCAGCGCCGCCGTTATTTCAGCTTGCCTGGCCTGCGCCTCGGCTTGCGAACCGAACGGCCCGACCAGAATACGAACCTTTCCATTTTCCTTCACGACGTTGGGAACGAAGCTGTGCTCAATCAACCAGCCGCTCAGGTCACTGACCGCCTGGGGTGTCTCGCCACGCACTTCGACGTCCCACTGCGGGCCCGTTACCGCCGTGGGGACGGAGGCGACTGCCGGTTGCGGCTTTTGAGCGTCAACCCCTTTATCCTCACCGCATCCGGCCAGCGTCAGTACCGCGATTACCAAGACCATTTTGCGCACAACGCTTTCCTCCGAATGCTTAAAGCGGCGATTTTAACATCCATGGATCCATCCCGAGTGCCGCAAAATGGGCTCAAAACAACGAGAATGATGGTGGCGGCCTCTGTATAGTTACACCTTGGGAATTAATGCAGCCTCTGCGCGTCAGAAAGAGGCACCCAAACCGTGAAACTTCGCACTAATCTATATCTAATACCGACCTCTGCACTGTCCGAACCAGGTGCCCTACAAAGCAATCAAGGAGAAAACCATGCTGATACTCACCCGCAAAGTCGGTGAAAGCATAAACATCGGTGATGACATTACGATCACCATTCTGGGCGTTAGCGGCCAGCAAGTCAGGATTGGCATCAACGCCCCGAAAGACGTTGCGGTGCATCGCGAAGAAATCTATCAACGCATCCAGGCTGGCCTGACCGCCCCGGACAAGCCGCAAACGCCCTGAATCCTGCTGCAGTCAGTAGCCAGCCCATTCTGCCTCGAATAACGGCTGGCTAAAGATTCAGGCGCCACTTCGCTCTGCGCTCCGTCACTCTTTGCGATGCCATCGCAACACGGAGCCGATACTACCGCCCTGCCTCCTGCAATGACTGTCAGACGTTTCGGATTTGCTGCGAGAAAGAGCGCTCCCCTTCCCGGTTAGCCAAACGTCACACCACGCGCCATGCCCGTCGCCGCCACGACCATCAGCACCAGCAACAGCGCCTCGATATGACTGATACGGGCAAACAGCGTTGCACGCCCAGTATCGATAGCCGCGCCACGCCCCAGCGCAATCCGCCATTTGATCAGCGTCACCATCGGTGCAATCTCAAGCAACAGGATGAACACGAAGAGCGTCATCTTGAGATGAAACAGGGGTTGGTGAAGATAGTAATCAGTGCCTTTTTCGTACCCGCCAAAGGCTCGCAGCCCACCCGTGATCAGCAGAGTGACTGCAGAGATCCCCCACAGATTATCTGCAATCAAAACACGGCGAGCGTCCCCTGCCCCGGCACTCAGACGACGTAACGCCGTACCGCGGGTCAGTACAGCCCAAAAACCCAGAGCAAAGGCCAAGAGGTGAACCGCCGCCAGAAACCAGTGAGCCAGCATCGACATACTCCCATCAGGACAAAGTTGAATCAGCCTTACAGTAGTAGTCCATCGTGTGGGATTTGCTCACGCATGTAGCTGGGCTGATCTCCCGCACCTCGCCATCGGGCAAATTGCAGGCGAAAAAAAACCGGGTTCCTGATGGATACCCGGTTTTGAGAGTCCTGGACTTAATCCAGTCTTTTTGAAATCGAAGTGCGAGCGTTGCTCAACCCTTTCGTGTTGTGATCGCCAGGTGTAGAGGCCGAAATGGCAGAGGCCTTCGCCACTCCTCGCGTGTCTCTGGAGTGAGCAATGCCCGAAGTGACGGAGCCATGGCCGCGGTCACTGTTACGTTCACTGCCATAGTGGTTGCCTTTGAGGCCATGGTCCCGGACGGCTTTGCCGGCGTGATCACTGCTCAAGCCGGCACCACGGCCGACGTGGTCGCTGCTCAGGCCTGCGCCACGGCCGATGTGGTCGCTACTCAAGCCTGCGCCACGGCCATTGCTGCTGACGCCGCCGGAATGGCCGGAACCGCCGATGCCACCATGACCACCGCCGTTACCGCCGCCATTGCCACCACCGTTACCACCGCCGCCACCGCCACCGCCACCACCCTTCGCATAGGCGGAGCTCATGATGGACAGTTCAGCGGGCAATAACGGGGCAGCTGCAAGCATCATCACGCAGGACATGACAGCAACAAAGCTCTTGTTTTTTAATAGCATGGTGAGGTTCCGTGGAGGTTGATATTGCACGGATTAATTGACCGATTCGGCCTCACACAGTTCAAAGGCCGGCGACCAGTGGGCAAGCAATGTGCAGCTATCGAACCTGCACACTGCTTCCCGCGATGTTGCTGGTCGTTATGCGGCAAGGGCGCGATTGAAATTTATCGCCCTCACATCAATCGAATGCGCCATTGAGCACCTCGTAGATGATCCCGGTAGCGATGGCCACCAAAATCAAGTCAGTGCCAGCCTGCTGCCACTCATAGCCATCGTAGTGGGGAAGCTGGCCGAGCAGACGGCCATCGAGTTTTTTGGCGATCCCCGGCGGCAGAGGTTTACCGCGCGCAAGGTTTTTCTGAATACCGGGTGGCAAGGCGGGACCGGGGCTCCAGTAGTCGCGATAACCACCCACGATGCCAAGGACGCTACCGTGGTTGATGCTCGGGCCGTGACTCCAATCGTCCCCCCCTGAACCTTTCCCTTTGTTTCCATGGCCGGAGTTGCCATGGTCCTGGTTGTATTGTGGATTTCCCTTGCCTCCTCCCTGGCCTTTCCCGTTTCCCGGGTCGGCCAATGCAGTCACTGAACCAGACACCAAGGCAAGACACGTCATAGCGGCGATCAACGAGCGAGATCTAAACATATCCGTTCTCTCCGAAAGGGGATGTCCCCTGAAGAATGTAGACGGCTATGGCGGTATTAGTTCAGCAACAGTGTTTACTGGAAGTAAGGCGCCGAGTTGGCGTTTTTGAGGATTTTGCAAAAGCCAGGTAAATCGCAGACAACAAAAAAGGGCCCACCTTTCGGTGAGCCCTTCTAGACCGCCCAGCAGAGCGGATTTTGTTTGGTAGGCGCGATTGGACTCGAACCAACGACCCCCACCATGTCAAGGTGGTGCTCTAACCAACTGAGCTACGTGCCTGCTGTGAGGCGGCATTCTACGGAATTCCGGAGGGGTGTCAACACCTTTTTTTCACCTAACCCTATGAATATGCAAAATATTTAATTTCGCTGTGGCAAAGAAGATTTTCCGGTGGCTGGCGGTCGATTTTTAACTCGGGTAGGATCAATGCACTCGTAAAATATATTAAACAGAGGCTGCAGGATGGCGAACACTTCCTACCCAGAGTCCTATTACGCCGCGTCGGCCAATGCGGCACCAGCGCGCCCGGCCTTGCAGGATGATGTAGAGACTGATGTCTGTGTAATCGGCGCCGGTTACACCGGCCTGTCCTCTGCCCTGTTCCTGCTGGAAAACAGTTTCAAGGTTACGGTGCTGGAAGCCGCCAAGGTCGGTTTCGGTGCGTCGGGACGCAACGGTGGCCAGATCGTTAACAGCTACAGCCGTGATATCGATGTGATCGAGCGCAGCGTCGGCCCCAAACAAGCTCAGTTGCTGGGGCAGATGGCGTTCGAAGGTGGGCGGATCATTCGTGAGCGAGTGGCCAAATATAATATCCAGTGCGACCTGAAGGATGGCGGTGTGTTCGCCGCCATTACCGACAAGCAGATGGGCCATCTAGAGTCTCAGAAGCGCCTGTGGGAGCGTTTCGGTCACACACAGCTTGAGCTGCTGGATCAGCGTCGTATCCGCGAGGTAGTGGCTTGCGATCAATATGTCGGCGGCATGCTCGACATGAGCGGCGGGCATATTCATCCACTCAATCTTGCCTTGGGCGAAGCAGCAGCCGTGGAGTCGTTGGGCGGCACTATTTACGAGCAATCGCCGGCAGTACGCATCGAGCGCGGTGCCAACCCGGTGGTGCATACGCCTCAGGGCAAGGTCAGGGCCAAGTTCATCATCGTCGCCGGCAACGCGTACATCGGCAATCTGGTGCCGGAGCTGGCGGCCAAGTCGATGCCCTGCGGGACTCAAGTGATCACCACCGAACCCTTGGGCGATGAATTGGCCAAGCGCCTGCTGCCCCAGGACTACTGCGTCGAAGACTGTAACTACCTGCTCGACTACTACCGCCTGAGCGCCGACAAACGCCTGATATTTGGTGGCGGCGTGGTGTATGGCGCGCGGGATCCGGCGAACATCGAGGCGATCATTCGACCG
This sequence comes from Pseudomonas sp. P1_A1, assembly GCF_056406935.1. Lineage (NCBI taxonomy): Bacteria > Pseudomonadati > Pseudomonadota > Gammaproteobacteria > Pseudomonadales > Pseudomonadaceae > Pseudomonas > Pseudomonas sp. P1_A1. Next base: position 34,830 of record NZ_JBFTZE010000011.1, read on the forward strand.
AAGATGCTCAAGGCCTTCCCGCAACTCAAGGACGTGAAAATCGATTACGCCTGGACCGGCAATTTCCTGCTGACCCTGTCGCGTCTTCCTCAGGTCGGGCGACTTGGCGATAACATCTACTACTCCCAGGGCTGCAGTGGCCACGGCGTGACGTATACGCACCTGGCGGGCAAGGTATTGGCCGAAGCATTGCGTGGTCAGGCTGAACGCTTCGACGCCTTCGCCGACCTCCCCCACTACCCGTTCCCCGGCGGGCAATTGCTGCGCACACCGTTCGCAGCGTTGGGCGCCTGGTATTACGGATTGCGGGACAAGCTCGGGGTCTGATCGACCGACTCAGGAGCGGCGACTTCTTGTAGCGAAGTCGCCGTCGAAGCCCAACAGGTGTCAGTGGCGCGCAAAGTGACTCGGCCGTTGTAGTGCCGAGGCTGGATGCAGAAGGATTAGAGCGCAAAGGCGCGAAAGAAGAAAAAGCCAAATCACAGACACAAAAAACCCCGGTCTTTCGACCAGGGTCTTTGCTATCGACTCGAAGATTGCCAATGGCCTTCTTCGTAGCTCCAAGGCGTTCAGTGGGCCTTGAGGCAGATATGGCGCAGCGGACGGGACTCGAACCCGCGACCCCCGGCGTGACAGGCCGGTATTCTAACCGACTGAACTACCGCTGCGTATCGCTTTGAGCTGACGCTCAAGTAACTCGTCTGATTGAAACTTCGAGACTTTTCGATCTCGCTTTTCAATCTCGAACCAGGGTAAACCTGATTCGGAAAATATGGCGCAGCGGACGGGACTCGAACCCGCGACCCCCGGCGTGACAGGCCGGTATTCTAACCGACTGAACTACCGCTGCGCGTCGGTGGAGGCTTTTCAGCTTCCCTCTTGCTTACACAAGAGTCTCAAGAGTTGGTGGGTGATGACGGGATCGAACCGCCGACATTCTGCTTGTAAGGCAGACGCTCTCCCAGCTGAGCTAATCACCCTTTGCATCTCTGAGGCCGCGAAATTTACGCAGGTACCGAAGCTAAGTCAATACCCCGCTTGAAGTTTTTCTAAAAAAGACAAAATCGTGTCATTCCGGACGAGGCCGACAACCGTCAGACCGCTTTCGCGAGCAGGCTCGCCCCCACAGTGGACCGCGCTTCTTCAGACAACAGGTTTTCTAATGTGGGAGCGACCCGACTCTAGGCGGCGAGCCGACGATGATGGCAACACATTCAACATCAATGCCGGGGCAGCGCCCCTGCCCCGTTACTCGCTGTAAATCATCTTCTTGGTCATGCCACCATCGACCACAAACTCCTGGCCCGTGACGAAACCAGCGTTCTTCGACAGCAACCAGGCCACCATTGCCGCCACGTCTTCGACGGTCCCTACCCTGCCCGCCGGATGCTGCGCATGATCGGCGTCAGTCAGCGGTTCGGCGCGCCGTGCCGCTGGATCCCGCGCATCGATCCAGCCGGGACTGACCGCATTGACGCGAATCTCTGGCCCCAAACTGATGGCCAAGGCGTGAGTCAGGGCCAACAGACCGCCCTTGCTCGCCGCATAAGCCTCTGTGTCGGGTTCTGACTGCGCGGCGCGGGTCGAGGCCAGGTTGACGATCGCGCCGCTGTGAGCGCGCAGGTACGGCGCACAGTGCTTGGCCAGCAGCATTGGCCCACTGAGGTTCACCGCCAGCACCCGGTTCCAGTAGGCCAGGTCGAGGCTTTCCAGGGTGATGTTGTGCGGATCGGCCACCGCCGCATTGCACACCAATGCATCCAGACGCCCGAACTGCCCCAGCACCTCGGCCACACCCAGCGCCACCTGCGCTTCATTCGCGACGTCCATGGCGATGAACCAGGCGTTTTCGCCGAGCACCTTCGCCACTTTCGAACCACGCTCGCGATCCAGATCGGTCAGCACCACCTGCCAGCCTTCGCTGATCAGCCAAGCCGCAATGCCCAGACCAATGCCGCGCGCGGCACCGGTGACCAGCGCGACGCGGCCATGGGTCCCCGTGGTCGGCGTCGACAACTCGATCACAAGGCAGCCAACCCGCGCGCCAGATCGGCTTGCAGGTCTGCCACGTCTTCCAGACCGACCGCAATGCGAATCAGGCTGTCACGGATCCCCGCAGCTTCACGCTCTTGCGGCGCCAGACGGCCGTGAGAGGTGGTGCTCGGGTGCGTGATGGTGGTTTTGCTGTCGCCCAGGTTGGCGGTGATGGAGATCAGGCGAGTCGCATCGATAAAGCGCCAGGCGCCCTCTTTGCCGCCTTTGACCTCGAAACTCACGACCGCACCGAAACCCTTCTGCTGACGCTGGGCCAGTTCGTGCTGCGGATGGCTCTTGAGGCCGGCGTAATGGACTTTCTCGATGCCGTCCTGCTGCTCCAGCCACTCAGCCAGTTGCTGGGCATTGGCGCAATGCCCCTTCATGCGCAGGCTCAGCGTTTCCAGACCCTTGAGGAAAATCCAGGCATTGAACGGACTCAGGGTCGGCCCGGCAGTGCGCAGGAAACCGACGACTTCTTTCATCTGCTCACTGCGACCCGCCACGACACCGCCCATGCAACGACCCTGGCCGTCGATGAACTTGGTCGCCGAGTGCACGACAATATCCGCGCCCAGCTTCAGTGGCTGCTGCAGTGCAGGCGTGCAGAAGCAGTTGTCGACCACCAGCATCGCGCCCTTGGCGTGAGCGATTTCCGACAGCGCGGTAATATCCACCAGCTCGGCCAGCGGGTTGGACGGCGATTCTACAAAGAGCAGTTTGGTGTTGGCCTTGATCGCCGCATCCCAGCCGGACAAGTCCGCCAGCGCTACGTAATCGACTTCGATGCCAAAGCGCTTGAAGTATTTCTCGAACAGACTGATGGTCGAGCCGAACACGCTGCGCGACACCAGCACGTGATCGCCGGCACTGCACAGGCTCATTACCACCGCCATGATCGCGGCCATGCCAGTCGCCGTAGCCACGGCTTGCTCAGCGCTTTCCAGCGCGGCAATGCGCTCTTCGAACGAGCGCACGGTCGGGTTGGTGTAGCGCGAGTAAACGTTGCCCGGCACTTCACCGGCAAAACGCGCAGCCGCGTCGGCGGCGGTACGGAATACGTAGCTGGAAGTGAAGAACATCGGATCACCGTGTTCGCCTTCCGGCGTACGGTGCTGACCGGCGCGGACGGCCAGGGTATCGAACGCTACGCCTTCGAGGTCGCTGTCCAGCCGACCGGCATCCCAATCCTGACTCATGCTGTCACTCCTTGCCTTGCTCTTTATTTAGTAGATACAAAACCGGCCCCTCAGGGCCGGTAGTTACTCAGTTGTTGTACAGATCAATGATCGCACTGACTGCCTGGGTCTTGACCTTGGAGGCATCGTTACGTGCCTGCTCGATCTTGTTCAGGTAAGCCTCGTCGACGTCGCCGGTGACGTACTGGCCGTCGAACACCGCGCAATCGAACTTGTCGATCTTGATCTTGCCGCCACCGACCGCTTCGATCAAGTCAGGCAGATCCTGATAGATCAACCAGTCAGCGCCGATCAGGTCGGCCACGTCCTGAGTCGAACGGTTGTGGGCGATCAGCTCGTGAGCGCTCGGCATGTCGATGCCGTAGACGTTCGGGTAACGCACGGCTGGTGCCGCCGAACAGAAATAGACGTTCTTGGCGCCGGCTTCGCGAGCCATCTGGATGATCTGCTTGCAGGTGGTGCCGCGAACGATGGAGTCGTCCACCAGCATCACGTTCTTGCCGCGGAATTCCAGTTCGATGGCGTTGAGCTTCTGGCGTACGGATTTTTTCCGCGCAGCCTGACCCGGCATGATGAAGGTCCGACCGATGTAGCGGTTCTTCACGAAGCCTTCGCGGAACTTGACGCCCAAGTGGTTCGCCAGCTCCAGGGCCGCGGTGCGGCTGGTGTCCGGAATCGGGATGACCACGTCGATGTCGTGGTCCGGACGCTCGCGCAGGATTTTCTCGGCGAGCTTCTCGCCCATGCGCAGGCGGGCTTTGTAAACCGAGACGCCGTCGATGATCGAGTCCGGACGCGCCAGGTAGACGTGTTCGAAGATGCATGGCGTCAGCGACGGGTTGGTCGCGCACTGACGGGTGTGCAGCTTGCCGTCTTCAGTGATGTAGACCGCTTCACCCGGAGCCAGGTCGCGAATCAGGGTGAAACCGAGCACGTCCAGGGAGACGCTTTCGGAGGCGATCATGTACTCGACGCCTTCGTCGGTGTGACGCTGACCGAAGACGATCGGGCGGATGCCGTGCGGATCGCGGAAACCGACGATGCCGTAACCGGTCACCATCGCCACGACCGCGTAACCACCGACGCAACGGTTGTGCACGTCGGTGACGGCCGCGAACACGTCTTCTTCAGTCGGCTGCAACTTGCCACGCTGGGCCAGCTCGTGTGCGAACACGTTGAGCAGCACTTCCGAATCGGAGTTGGTGTTGACGTGGCGCAGGTCAGATTCGTAAATCTCCTTGGCCAATTGTTCAACGTTGGTCAGGTTACCGTTGTGCGCCAGGGTGATGCCGTACGGCGAGTTGACGTAAAACGGTTGAGCTTCGGCCGAGGTCGAGCTGCCCGCGGTCGGATAACGCACATGGCCAATGCCCATGTGGCCGACCAGGCGCTGCATGTGACGCTGATGGAACACGTCACGTACCAGGCCATTGTCCTTGCGCAGGAATAACCGGCCATCGTGGCTGGTCACGATACCGGCAGCGTCCTGGCCGCGGTGCTGGAGGACGGTTAGCGCGTCATACAGCGCCTGATTGACGTTCGACTTACCGACGATACCGACGATGCCACACATGCGACGCAACCCCTACTTAATGGATCTGAACTGAACACAACTCACTGAGGCGTTTTGGCCGTCGGCAAGAGGTGCTCCTTGAACGGAATATCAGCGGGTACGCTGATTCCGCTGGCAAGCCACTGACTGCTCCACCCGAGGATCAGGTTTTTGGACCAGTCTGCGACCAATAGAAATTTTGGCACGAGCTGTGACTCTTGCCACCACCCGTCCTGCTGTACCGGCCCCAGGCTCAACAGCCCGACCGCCACGACCACCAGCAACACGCCACGCGCCCCGCCGAAAGCCATGCCGAGGAATCGATCGGTTCCGGATAGCCCGGTGACGCGAACCAACTCGCCGATAAGATAATTGATCATTGCGCCTACGATTAAAGTGGCGACAAACATGATGGCACAGCCCGTGATCACACGAGCCGACGGCGTAGCAATGTATCCGCCGAGGTACTCGGACAATGAACCACCGAACATCCAGGCAACGACTCCCGCGACGATCCAGGTCAGCAGCGAGAGTGCTTCCTTGACGAAGCCGCGGCTCAGACTGATCAAAGCGGAGATGGCGATGATTGCAACGATCGCCCAGTCAACCCAGGTAAATGGCACAGTGCAGCCTACAGACAGATGAGGCGGCGCATTTTAGCAGAGCCCATGGCTGTCGGTAAGCTGAGATTGTCAGTGCTTTTCAAATCGGGGTGATAGATTTAGCCGCGCTCAGGCTGGAAACGCACCACAAAACCCTTGAGGTTCTGCTGACGACTCAACAAATCACGCAGACGATCGGCTTCCGCACGCTCGATCAGCGGCCCGACGAACACCCGATTTTTGCCATCGGAGGAACGGATATAGGCGTTATAGCCCTGGCTGCGCAGGGTTTTCTGCAGACTTTCAGCGCTCTCACGGCTCGCCAGGCTGGCCAGTTGCACCGACCAGCTGACCGAAAGGCCATTGGCATCGACGCGACTTGGAGTAGCGACCGGCTTGGCCGGTGCAACCGCGATTGGCTGGGCAGGTGCCGGTACAGGCTTGGCAACTGGCGCTGCGGGCGGCGCGACTGGCTTGGCAGCCGGCGGCGCTGGCGCTACGGGAGCCGTTGGCACAATCGGTGCCGACGGTGCTTGCTGCTCGGCAATTTCGTCGTCGCTTGGCACAGGCTCTTGCGGCAATGCCTGCGGCTCAGGCACCGCCACCGGCTCGATCTGCACTTGCGGTACCGAGGGGGCATGCGGCGCGGCCGGCGCGTCGACCCTTACCTGACGCTGTTCGTCCTGACGGGAAAACAGCATCGGCAAGAAAATCACCGCCAGCGCCACCAGCACCAGGGCACCGACCATGCGCTGCTTGTACGCCTTATCCAGCAAAGCCATTTGCCGCTTCCTCCGTGGCGTGCCGGGCCAGCCACTCAAGGGCCTCGGCGACACAATAAAATGATCCGAACAACAGAATCTCGTCGTCGCTCGTCGCCTGCGCGCACTGCCCTTCCAGGGCAGCGGCCACGCTGTCATAGGACGTAACCGAAGCGCCAAGGTTCTGCAACGCTGCGTGCAACTGAGCAACCGGCCGTGCCCGCGGCGAATCCAGCGGCGCGACGGCCCAATGCTGGACACTAGCATTCAATTCACCGACAACACCATCCAGGTCCTTATCCGCCAACAACCCGAACACCGCCAGACGCTTGCCGGCCGGCGGTCGGCTGGCCAGACGCCGAGCCAGATATTCTGCCGCGTGAGGGTTGTGCCCCACGTCCAGCAGCAGATTCAGACGCTTGCCCTGCCAGTCGAACTGTCGACGATCAAGACGACCGACGATCCGCGTCGCTTTCAACGCTTCAATAATCTGCGCATCCACCCAAGGCAAACCGAGCAGCAGGTAAGCCTGCAACGCCAGCGCGGCGTTTTCCATCGGCAGATCGAGCAATGGCAGATCGTGCAATTCGACCGCACGCCCTTGGGCATCAACGCCGCGCCATTGCCAGTTGTGATCGGTGATACCAAGGTCGAAATCGCGCCCACGCAGGAAAAACGGGCAATTGAGCTCGCGCGCCTTATCCAGCAGAGGTTGAGGAGGATTCAGATCGCCGCACAGTGCAGGCGCGCCCTGGCGGAAGATTCCGGCCTTTTCGAAGGCCACGGATTCGCGGGTATCACCCAGGTAATCCGCATGGTCGACACCAATGCTGGTGACCAGCGCGATATCGGCATCCACCACGTTGACCGTGTCCAGGCGCCCGCCCAGGCCGACTTCCAGCACCACCGCATCGAGACCGGCCTGTTGAAACAGCCAGAACGCCGCCAGGGTGCCCATTTCGAAGTAAGTCAGGGATGTTTCGCCGCGACCCGCCTCGACCGCGGCAAAGGCTTCGCACAGCTGCGCGTCAGTGGCTTCGACGCCATTGACCTGCACCCGCTCGTTGTAACGCAGCAGGTGCGGAGAATTGTAGACACCCACGTTCAGGCCCTGCGCCCGCAGCAATGAAGCCACGAATGCGCAGGTAGACCCTTTGCCGTTGGTGCCGGTGACCGTGATCACCCGAGGCGCCGGCTTGCCCAGCCCCATGCGGGACGCTACCTGTTGCGAACGCTCCAACCCCATGTCGATGGCCGAAGGATGCAACTGTTCAAGGTAGGCGAGCCACTCGCCAAGGGTGCGCTCGATCATAGGTTCGCAGGTACCGGTGGGACCACGACTGGCTCGACAGGCGCGGCGACGAATTTAGGCGTCGGCTTGCCGGTCAATTGTGCCAGCAGGTTGCCCAGACGCGGACGCAACTCCTGACGAGGGATGATCATGTCGATCGCGCCGTGCTCCAGCAGGAACTCGCTGCGCTGGAAACCTTCCGGCAGTTTTTCGCGAACGGTTTGTTCGATCACGCGCGGACCGGCGAAACCGATCAGGGCTTTCGGCTCACCGACGATCACGTCGCCGAGCATCGCCAGACTGGCGGAAACACCACCGTAGACCGGGTCGGTCAGCACCGAAATGAACGGAATGCCTTCTTCGCGCAGACGTGCCAGCACCGCGGAGGTCTTGGCCATTTGCATCAGGGAGATCAGCGCTTCCTGCATCCGTGCACCGCCGGAAGCGGAGAAGCAGATCATCGGGCAACGGTTTTCCAGGGCGTAGTTGGCGGCGCGCACAAAGCGCTCACCGACGATGGCACCCATCGAGCCACCCATGAAGGAGAATTCGAAAGCCGACACCACGACCGGCATGCCCAGCAAGGTGCCGCTCATGGAGATCAGTGCGTCTTTTTCGCCAGTCTGCTTTTGCGCAGCGGTCAGGCGATCCTTGTACTTCTTGCCGTCACGGAATTTCAGACGGTCAACCGGCTCCAGGTCCGCGCCCAGTTCGGCACGACCTTCAGCGTCGAGGAAGATGTCGATGCGCGCGCGTGCACCGATACGCATGTGGTGGTTGCACTTGGGGCAAACGTCCAGGGTCTTTTCCAGCTCCGGACGATACAGCACCGCCTCGCAAGACGGGCATTTGTGCCACAGACCTTCAGGCACCGAGCTCTTCTTGACCTCGGAACGCATGATCGAAGGGATCAGTTTGTCTACTAACCAGTTGCTCATGCTTTCTTTCTCCAGTACCGGCGGCCCGAACGCTCTGGTTCGCAGCCCCGCGTATGCCCTTGAGCTAAATTCATATGTGTAGCGATGATCGATGGATTGCCGGGTCAGCGAGACGCTGACCTGCGCACAACCCAAAAATTCTCAGCCATGCCTGCTTTGTGCAGGTGCACCTCTTTTGTACAGAGCAGTGGACGGCGGCAGTCTGCCAGCCGTCACATCAACGACGTGCTACCGCGTACCGCCTTGATGAATGCCTGAATCTTTGCGTGATCCTTGATGCCCTTGCTCGCCTCTACCCCTCCGCTGACGTCCACCGCGTAAGGCCGAACCCGGGCAATCGCCTCGGCGACGTTGTCTGGCGTCAAGCCACCCGCCAGGATGATTGGTTTGCTCAAGCCTTGCGGTATCAGTGACCAGTCGAAGGCTTCACCGGTTCCACCGGGAACACCTTCGACATAGGCGTCGAGCAAAATACCGCCGGCACTTGGGTATGCGTCACAAGCTGCCGCGATGTCATCACCGGCCTTGACCCGCAATGCCTTGATGTACGGTCGGTGCCAGCCTTCGCAATCAGCGGCGGTTTCGTCGCCATGGAACTGCAACAGGTCCAGTGGCACGGCGTCGAGGATTTCCCCCAACTCGCAACGGCTGGCGTTGACGAACAAACCCACGGTGGTCACGAACGGCGGCAAGGCCTTGATGATCGCCCTCGCCTGCTGGAACGTCACGGCCCGCGGGCTTTTGGCGTAGAACACAAATCCGATGGCATCGGCCCCGGCCTCAACCGCCGCCAACGCATCCTCTATGCGGGTAATCCCACAAATTTTGCTGCGAACGGCCGACATGTCGATAGAACCTCAGGGCAATTCCGGGAAAGTCCCGGATGGTATCAAAAGCGTTCGAAGGCGTCAGCCGTCAAGTTCCGAGAAGCCGGTGAGGAAGTGTGGACCGATGTAACGCTCGGGCAATTCGAACTCGTCGCGATACTCGACCTGTACCAGATATAGGCCAAACGGATGAGCCGTCACCCCACCGGAACGGCGAATGCGACTCTCCAGCACCTCTTTCATCCACTCCACGGGACGCTCGCCAGCACCGATAGTCATCAAGACGCCTGCGATGTTGCGCACCATGTGGTGCAGGAACGCGCTGGCACGGATATCCAGCACGATCATTTTGCCATGGCGGGTAACGCGCAGGTGATGCAGCTCCTTGATCGGCGACTTGGCCTGGCACTGGCCGGCGCGAAAAGCGCTGAAGTCGTGGGTGCCGACCAGGTACTGAGCGGCCTCGGACATGCGATCGACGTCCAGCGGACGGTGGTTCCAGGTGATCTCTTCGTTCAGGTGCGCCGGACGGATCTGATCGTTGTAGATCACGTAGCGATAGCGCCGGGCGATGGCTTTGAACCGCGCATGGAAATGCGCCGGCATGACCTTGGCCCAGCTGACACTGATGTCGTGCGGCAAGTTGATGTTGGCACCCATGACCCAGGCCTTCATCGAGCGCTCTACCTGGGTATCGAAATGCACCACTTGGCCGCAAGCATGCACACCGGCGTCGGTGCGCCCGGCGCAATGCAGCGACACGGGTGAGTCGGCGACTTTGGACAAGGCCTTTTCAAGAAGCTCCTGCACCGTGTCCACACCGGAGGCCTGACGTTGCCAGCCGCGATAACGCGAACCTTTGTATTCAACGCCCAACGCGATCCGGAAAAAGCCGTCGGCCGCCATTTCGGCGGCCGGATTATCTATATTTGCCAAGGGGTGACAGCCTGCTGATCTACGCAAAGACAGGCATTATAAGGCCGGCGGACCGGGATACCAGTGTAACTGTGACACGACATTGAATGCGCATCCCCCAAACAAAAACGGCAGCCTTGATGGGCTGCCGTTTTGTTTACGCCTTACCGACGATTCACGCCAGACGCGAGAGCATTTCCTTGGCTTCGCTCTTCTGACCCGCATCGCCCTCGGTCACCACCTCATTGAGGATGTCCCGAGCGCCGTCATTGTCGCCCATGTCGATGTAGGCCTGGGCCAGGTCAAGCTTGGTGGCGACCTCATCGGTGCCAGAGAGGAAATCGAGCTCATCGTCTGCGGAAGCCAAAGCGTCTTCCTCGGTGAAGCTTGGCTCGCCGAGGCTCTGGGACAAACGATCCAGCTCGGCATTGACGTCGTTGAGTTCGTTTTCAAAGGCGTCAGGCTGATCCGGGGTAGCGTCCATTTCATCGGCCAGCGACAAATCGAAATCAGCCGGCAACTCCAGGTCGTCGAGCGGCGTCTCAGTCACCTTTGGCGCTTCAGTGAGGGTCGGTGCTTCAGCGACAGGCAAGTCCTTGAGGTCGTCATCCAGGCTCAGCAGGAAGTCGTCTTCAGCCAGAGTCTCCGGGGAAGCATCGCCACCCAGATCCATGTCCAGGTCGAAGTCCGACAGATCGTCGAGGCTTTCCTTGATTTCAGTCTGTTGTTGCAACACCGACTCAAAGCTCAGGTCGTCGTCCAGCGGAAACTCGTCCAGCTCAGCCAGAGACTCTGGTTCTGGTTCTGGTTCTGGTGCTGGCTGTGGTTGCGGTGCTGGCTCGACTGCAACCGCAGGGGCGATCGGAGTAACCGCTTCCAGATCGTCGAGACTCAGATCGAAAGCACTGTCAAAGTCAGCCAATGCCGGTTCCGGGGCTTGCGGCTCGTCCAGCAGCAGGTCCTTGACGTACTGTGCGTCCAGCTCGGCGGCGACAGCCGCGGCGGCCAGACCGCCCACCGCCGCGACCACCATGGCCGGGAAGCGGCTTCTCAGCTGTTCGACCCGGGCGAAGTTGTCGCCGTTGGCCACCAGCTGACGCTCCTGAGCGACGAACGCATCGCGATCGCCCTGCTGACCGTAGACTTCCATCAGCTTCAGGCGCAGGTCGCTGCGTTGCGGCTCTTGCTTGATAGCGTCTTCCAGCAACGCGGCAGCCTGATTCAGGCGACCGGCCGCGATGTGCGACTGAGCCTGGGCCAAGACGTCGTCAGAGCGTTCGGCGGCAGGCGCAACCAACGGCGCAGCGATCGGTGGCGTCACCACAACCGGGGCAATTACCGGGGCCGGTGCAGGTGCAGGCGTTGGTGCGGTCGCGAGTTTCACGCTTGGCGGCGGAACCTCCAGGCCTTCGAAGCTGCTTTCCGGCAGGTCGAGGTCGGCGGAAAACTCTTGCTCCTCGGCCAAGGCACGGGCCATGCGCAGATGTTTTTCTGCTTCTTGTTGAGCTTTGCGGCGACGGGCCAGCAACAGCAGCAAGAGCAGCAGAACCACCGCACCGCCGCCCACCAGACCCAGCAGGATCGGGTTGGTCAGCAGTTCGTTGAATTTCTGCTCCTCGGACGCCACAGGTGTCGGTTCGACGGGCGGTGCTGGAACGACTTCCGGTGCACCAGCCTCTGGCGCCGGAGCGACTGGAGCCACGTCCGCAGTTTTTGCGGCAGGATTGCTCGCCAGCTGGGCCGACATCGCCGGAGTCGTCGTGGCCGCCGCCGGTGCGCCCGCATCGCCTTCGGCCTGCAGCTTGGCCAACTGATTGTTCTTCAGCTCGATCAGGCGTTGCAGCTTGTCCACCTGGCTTTGCAGGTCGTTCATGCGGCTTTTCAGTTCAGCGTTGTCACGGCGAGCCGTGTCGAGGCTTTCCTGAGTCACGGCCAGCTTGTTGCTCAAGGCTTTCGCGTCACCGGCAGCACCTTTGCCACGCCCCTTGCCGGTATCGGCAGACACCAGGCTCAGCTTGTCCGTGGCGGCTTGCGACGAAGCACCTTCACCGCGAGCACGCTTGGTGGCATCGAGTTGTTGCTGCCCGCTTCCGGGCTTCGCCACATAGCGACGCCCCTGGCGCCATGCAGAGTTCTGCGCCGCGACTTCAGCAATGGCCTTGGGTTGCGGCAGGTTGGCGCTCTGCACTTGATCGGGCAGACGCAGCACCTGACCAGCTTTCAGTCGGTTGATGTTGCCGTCGATGAACGCATCCGGGTTCAACGCCTGGATGGCCAACATGGTTTGCTGGATCGATGCGCCGTTACGCGCCTTGGCGGCGATTTCCCACAGGGTATCGCGCGGCGTGGTGGTGTATTGGGTCGATTTGGTCGCGCCGGTAACTGGCGCGGTCACCGCCTGGGCTGGCGCCGGTTGCGCGGCGGCATCGGCGGTTTGTGGCGAGAATTTGGACGGATCGAGCAGCACGCTGTAATCGCGCAGCAGACGACCGCTTGGCCACATCACCTGAACCAGGAATTTCACCATCGGTTCAGACAGCGGTTTGCTGGAGGTGATGCGCAGGATGCTTTTGCCGCTGGCGTTAAGCACCGGCGTGAAAGTCAGGTCGTTGAGGAACGCCTGACGGTCGACGCCGGCCTTGGCGAAATCTTCGGGCGAGGCCAGGCTCGGCACCACTTCGGCAGCCGTGAGGTCCTTGACGTCGAGCAACTCGATTTCTGCTACCAGAGGCTGGTTCAGCGTCGATTTCAGAGTCAGCTCCCCCAGCCCGAGGGCATGCGCCATACCGGAGGACAGCGCCGAGGCGGCCGCTATTGCTAACACCAGTTTGCGAACTTGAACCATAGCCTCATCCTTTGTTTGAACATTCCTCGGCCAGCGAGAAGGTGTTGATAGTCGCTGCCCTAAGGCATTGCGCGCGGCGGCGAAGGGTCGTCGCGCGCGATCATTTCATTCATGCGATGCAAGGCCCTGTGGGGTGGCTCGCCTCAAGCACTCCGACCCGGCATAGCGCTCGGTCGGATTCATTCGAAAAATTGTCGCCAAGTATCTTTTACAGCAGGTCTTTTATCAACAATTCAGCCACCTGCACAGCATTGAGCGCGGCGCCTTTGCGTACGTTATCTGACGTCAGCCACACGTTAAGTTCCGCCGGGTCGTCGATCCCGCTGCGAACCCGACCAACGTAAACCACGTCCTGCCCTACCGCATCGCCTACCGGAGTCGGGTAATCGCCCGCCTCGACCAGCTCGATACCGGGCGCCGTTTCCAGTGCCGCGTTGACTTTCGCCAGGTCGACAGCGCTCGATGACTGCAAGGTCACGCTATAGCTATCGCCAAAAAACACCGGGGCTTGAATGCAAGTGACGGAAATCTTTAATAAAGGCAGCGACAAGACCTGACGCAGCTCGCGCACCAGACGCTTTTCCAGCAACGTGTGGCCCTGAGCATCGGGCGCACCGACTTGCGCCAGCAGGTTGAAAGCCATCTGCCGATCGAAGAAAGCCGGCTCCAGTGGACGCACGTTGAGCAGTTCGGCGGTTTGCCGGGCCAGTTCGCTGACCGCTTCGCGGCCCTGGGCAGAGACCGCCAGACACGCCGTCAGACTGATGCGTTGCAGGTCGAGCAAGTCGAGCAACGGCGCCAGCACCACCGCCAGCGCTGTCGCCGAAGGGCTTGGGCTGCTGACCTGGAAGGGCTTTTTCAGGCCGGCGAGAACTGCAGCATTGGCCTCGGGCACCACTTGCGGCGCCTGATTGGCAGGCAACGCGCCGGACAGGTCGATCAGCGAGCAACCGGCGGCCGTAGCGCGCGGGGCAAAACTGAGGGTCACCGCTGGGCCGGCGGCGAAGAACACCAACTGGACTTTGCTGAAGTCGAACTCATCGACTTCCCGCACCCGCACGTTCTTACCGCGAAACGGCACCGAGTGTCCGGCCGATTCACTGCTCGCCAGCAGGTGCAGATTGCCGACCGGAAAGTCGCGCTCTTCGAGAATCTGGACGAGTGTTTCGCCGACAGTACCGGTGGCGCCGATCACGGCAATATCGAAGGACTGGCTCATGGTTCTACCTCTGGCGAAACGGGGGGAGCGGCACTTTACCGGGTGGTTGGCAGTGAAGCAATTTACAGCAAAAGATCGCAGCCTTCGGCAGCTCCTACAGGATCGGGTTTACACGCGACCCATGCTAGGAGCTGCCGAAGGCTGCGATCTTTGAACAATCATAAAAAACCCGCACCTCTTTCAAGGCGCGGGTTCTTTCATTGCATCAATCGATTAACGCTCAAGCAGGATCCGCAGCATGCGACGCAGCGGCTCGGCCGCGCCCCACAGCAGTTGGTCACCGACGGTGAAGGCACCGACGAATTGCGAACCCATGTTCAGCTTGCGCAGACGACCGACCGGCACGTTCAGGGTGCCGGTGACTTTCGTCGGGCTCAGCTCCTGCATGCTGATTTCACGGTTGTTCGGCACCAGCTTGACCCAAGGGTTGTGCTGGCTGATCAGCCCTTCGATGTCGGCGATCGGCACGTCTTTGTTCAGCTTGATGGTCAGCGCCTGGCTGTGGCAACGCATGGCGCCGATGCGCACGCAGATGCCGTCCACCGGGATCGGGCTCTTGAAGCGACCGAGGATCTTGTTGGTCTCGGCCYGGGCCTTCCACTCTTCACGGCTCTGGCCGTTCGGCAGTTCCTTGTCGATCCACGGGATCAGGCTGCCGGCCAGCGGTACGCCGAAGTTTTCGGTCGGGTACGCGTCGCTGCGCATGGCTTCGGCAACACGACGGTCGATGTCGAGGATGGCGCTGGCCGGATCGGCCAGTTGATCGGCGACGGCGCCGTGGGTCACACCCATTTGCTTGATCAGCTCACGCATGTGCTGCGCGCCGCCACCGGAGGCCGCCTGATAGGTCATGGCGCTCATCCACTCCACCAGGCCGGCTTCGAACAAGCCACCCAGGCCCATCAGCATCAGGCTGACGGTGCAGTTGCCGCCGATGTAGTTCTTGGTGCCCGCGTCGAGCTGCTGGTCGATGACCTTGCGATTCACCGGGTCCAGCACGATCACCGCGTCATCCTGCATGCGCAGGCTGGAAGCGGCGTCGATCCAGTAACCCTGCCAGCCGGCTTCGCGCAGTTTCGGGAACACTTCGCTGGTGTAGTCGCCACCCTGGCAGGTCAGAATCACGTCAAGGGTTTTCAGCTCTTCAATGCTGTAAGCGTCCTTGAGCGGAGCAATGTCCTTGCCCACGGACGGGCCTTGGCCACCGACATTGGAAGTGGTGAAAAACACCGGCTCGATAAGATCGAAATCCTGCTCTTCCAGCATCCGCTGCATGAGCACGGAACCGACCATGCCGCGCCAACCGATCAGACCTACACGTTTCATCGCAACTACACCTTCTTGAAAAGTGGGCCGCTGCTTTCAAGGTTGAAAATTGCAGCGGGCCAGAGAGATTACAGATTCCGCAGCGCGGCGACTACTGCGTCGCCCATTTCCTGCGTACCGACCTTGGTGCAACCAGCCGACCAGATGTCGCCCGTGCGCAGGCCTTGATCCAAAACCAGGCTCACGGCCTTCTCGATGGCGTCGGCCGCATCCTGCAGATTGAAGCTGTAACGCAGCATCATCGACACCGACAAAATGGTCGCCAACGGGTTGGCAATGCCCTTGCCAGCGATGTCTGGCGCCGAACCGTGGCACGGCTCGTACATGCCTTTGTTGTTGGCATCCAGCGACGCCGACGGCAGCATGCCGATGGAACCGGTGAGCATCGACGCTTCGTCGGAAAGAATGTCGCCGAACAGGTTGTCGGTGACGATCACGTCGAACTGCTTCGGTGCACGCACCAGTTGCATGGCGGCGTTGTCGACGTACATGTGGCTCAGTTCGACGTCCGGGTAGTCCTTGGCCACTTGCTCGACGATTTCACGCCACAGCTGGCTGGAGGCCAGCACGTTGGCCTTGTCCACCGAGCACAGCTTCTTGCCGCGTACGCGGGCCATGTCGAAACCGACACGGGCGATACGACGGATTTCAGTTTCGCTGTATGGCAGCGTGTCGTAGGCCTGGCGCTCGCCGTTTTCCAGTTCGCGCACGCCACGTGGCGCGCCGAAGTAGATACCACCAGTCAATTCACGAACGATCAGGATGTCCAGGCCGGCGACGATTTCTGCCTTCAGGCTGGAAGCCTCGGCCAGTTGCGGGTACAGGATCGCCGGACGCAGGTTGCCGAACAGGCCCAGTTGCGCACGGATTTTCAGCAGACCGCGCTCAGGGCGGATGTCACGCTCGATGGTGTCCCATTTCGGGCCGCCCACGGCGCCCAGCAGCACAGCATCGGCTGCGCGTGCACGGGCCAGGGTTTCATCGGCCAGCGGCACGCCGTGCTTGTCGATGGCGGCGCCACCAATCACGTCATGGCTCAGTTCGAAGCCCAGGCTGTACTTGTCGTTCGCCAGCTCCAGCACCTTGACCGCTTCGGCCATGATTTCCGGGCCAATACCGTCGCCTGGGAGAATCAGAATCTGCTTGCTCATGCTTTCCTCATGTCATCAGTCGGCGCACTCGCGAGTGCGCCCGGAAAAATTCTATCGTTCAGCCATCAGCACCAGCACATCGGTGCTGAACGAACCATCGGCTTCAATCTCAAAATATTCGCGCACTTCGTTGCCCATCGATTGCTGCAACTCGAGGATCGCTGCGCGCATCACCTGCGGCGTGCGCATGCGCTCGACCCAGGAGGTGTACTCCAGGCGCAACCGTTGGCGCGTGGTGCTGCGGGTATGCAACCCCGCTTCGCTGACCTGACGCAACCACTCGCCCGCAGAATAATCGCGCACGTGGCTGGTGTCGCGCAGCACTTCGACGCTTTGCAGGTAAGTGTCGAACAATGGGCTGCCCGGCGACAACACATCGATGAACGCCGCCACCCCGCCCGGCTTCAGCACCCGGCGAACTTCGCGCAGGGCCACACCGAGGTCGCTCCAATGGTGCGCCGAATAGCGACTGAAGACGAAGTCGAACTCGCCATCGGCGAACGGCAGACACTCGGCGGCGCCGTTGACCGTGGTCACATTGCTCAAACCCCGGTCGACAGCGGCGGCGGCAACCACATCGAGCATCTGCTGGGACAGGTCGTAAGCGACTACTTCCTTGACCAGCGAGGCCACATGAAAACTCACATGACCGGCGCCGCACCCCAGGTCCAGTACCCGGGCATCGCCCTGCCCCGCCAGTTCAGCCTGTAGCAGCGCGAACTCGGTGCCTTGAGCGTGTACGGCGCTGCTCAGATAGGCCGAGGCCTGTTCACCGAATTGTTTTTGGACTACCTGGCTGTGCTGGGCGGTGCTGGTCATCGGGACTTCCTTTTGGGTTGCTGGTTTTCAAGATCAAAAGATCGCAGCCTTCGGCAGCTCCTACATGGAATGGCATGCACCTGTAGGAGCTGCCGAAGGCTGCGATCTTTTCAACGGTCACCTCAAAACATCACGCGTCGCGAAACAACCACGGCTGGCTTGCGCGGTGCTTGGCTTCAAACGTGGCAATCGCCTCGTGATCCTGCAAAGTCAGGCCGATATCGTCCAGGCCATTGAGCAGGCAGTGCTTACGGAAGGCATCGATCTCGAAACTCAGCACTTTGCCGTCCGGACGGGTCACGGTCTGGGCCTGCAGATCGATCTGCAACTGGTAGCCCGGGTTCGCTTCAACCTGCTTGAACAGCTCATCGACTTCAGCGTCGCTCAAGATGATCGGCAGCAAGCCGTTCTTGAAGCTGTTGTTGAAGAAGATATCGGCGTAGCTCGGCGCGATGATGCTGCGGAAACCGTACTCTTCCAGTGCCCACGGCGCGTGCTCGCGGCTGGAGCCGCAACCGAAGTTCTCGCGGGCCAGCAACACGCTGGCGCCTTGATAACGCTCGGCGTTGAGGACGAAGTCCTTGTTCAGCGGGCGCTTGGAGTTGTCCTGATACGGCTGGCCAACGTCCAGATAACGCCACTCATCGAACAGGTTCGGACCGAAACCGGTGCGTTTGATCGACTTCAAGAACTGCTTCGGGATGATCTGGTCAGTGTCGACGTTGGCACGATCCAAAGGCGCGACAAGACCAGTGTGCTGGGTAAAAGCTTTCATGCTGCGCTCCTTTAGATCAATTCACGGACGTCGACGAAACGACCGTTCACAGCGGCGGCGGCGGCCATGGCCGGGCTGACGAGGTGGGTACGACCACCGGCGCCCTGACGGCCTTCGAAGTTACGGTTGGAGGTCGACGCGCAATGCTCGCCCGACTCCAAACGGTCCGGGTTCATCGCCAGGCACATCGAGCAGCCAGGCTCACGCCATTCAAAACCGGCCTCGATAAAGATCTTGTCCAGGCCTTCGGATTCGGCCTGAGCCTTCACCAGCCCCGAACCCGGCACCACGATGGCCTGCTTGATGGTCGAAGCCACTTTGCGGCCCTTGGCGATCACCGCGGCGGCGCGCAGGTCTTCGATCCGCGAGTTGGTGCAGGAGCCGATGAATACGCGGTCCAACTGAATGTCGGTGATCGCCTGATTGGCGGTCAAACCCATGTATTTCAAGGCGCGCTCGATGGAGTCACGCTTGACCAGGTCCATTTCCTTGGCCGGATCCGGTACGTTCTGATCCACGGCCAACACCATCTCAGGCGAGGTGCCCCAGCTGACTTGCGGCTTGATCTGAGAGGCATCGAGCTCGACGATCGTGTCGAACTTGGCATCGGCGTCGGAGACCAGGTCTTTCCAGGCTTCGACGGCCAAATCCCATTCCGCACCCTTCGGAGCAAATGGGCGGCCCTTGACGTAAGCCACGGTTTTTTCGTCGGCGGCCACCAGGCCAACGCGAGCGCCGGCTTCGATGGACATGTTGCAGATGGTCATGCGGCCTTCAACGGACAAGTCGCGAATCGCGCTACCGGCGAATTCGATGGCGTGGCCATTACCGCCGGCGGTGCCGATCTTGCCGATCACGGCGAGGACGATGTCCTTGGCGGTCACGCCGAACGGCAATTTGCCCTCGACCGACACCAGCATGTTCTTCATTTTCTTGGCGACCAGGCACTGAGTGGCGAGCACGTGCTCGACCTCGGAGGTGCCGATACCGTGAGCCAGGGCACCGAATGCGCCGTGGGTCGAGGTGTGGGAGTCGCCGCAGACCACGGTCATGCCCGGCAGGGTGGCACCCTGCTCCGGGCCGATGACGTGGACGATGCCTTGGCGGACGTCATTCATCTTGAATTCAACGATGCCGTATTCGTCACAGTTATCGTCGAGGGTCTGAACCTGCAAACGCGAGACCTGGTCGACGATCGCCTCGATGCCGCCCTTGCGCTCCGGGGTGGTCGGTACGTTGTGGTCCGGGGTCGCGATGTTGGCATCGATGCGCCAAGGCTTGCGCCCGGCCAGACGCAGGCCTTCGAAGGCTTGCGGCGAGGTCACTTCGTGGATGATGTGACGATCGATGTAGATCAGCGCAGAGCCATCGTCGCGCTGTTTGACCAAATGCGAATCCCAGAGCTTGTCGTAGAGCGTTTTGCCGGCCATCAGACGGTTCCTCATCAGCTTGTTTCTATGCCCCGGATCTTGAGTAATTCAATAACCCCTTGGCTTGTGAGGTCGATCCTAGGGGGTTACATTAAATAACTCAAATTCATATTTTTTATGCTTTGCATAACCAACTGGAATGCCACTGAGACCTCATTATGGACCTCGCCAACCTCAACGCTTTTATCGCGATTGCCGAGACCGGAAGCTTCTCCGGCGCCGGTGAACGGCTGCACCTGACGCAACCGGCCATCAGCAAGCGCATCGCCGGGCTGGAGCAGCAATTGAAGGTGCGACTGTTCGATCGACTGGGCCGGGAAGTTGGCCTGACCGAAGCCGGCCGCGCCCTGCTGCCACGGGCCTATCAGATCCTCAATGTACTGGATGACACCCGCCGTGCCCTGACCAACCTGACTGGCGAAGTGACCGGCCGTCTGACATTGGCCACCAGCCATCACATCGGCCTGCATCGCTTGCCACCCTTATTAAGGGAGTTCACCCGACGTTACCCGCAGGTGGCACTGGACATTCAGTTCCTCGATTCGGAAGTGGCCTACGAAGAAATCCTCCATGGTCGCGCTGAACTGGCGGTCATCACCCTGGCACCCGAACCTCACACATTGGTCAAGGCCACGCCCGTTTGGGACGACCCGCTGGATTTCGTGGCCGCCCCGGAGCATCCGCTGATCAGCAACGGCGCGGTCAGCCTCGCGGATATTGCCTTGCACCCCGCGGTTTTCCCCGGCGGCAACACCTTTACCCACCATATCGTGCAACGCCTGTTCGAAGCCCAGGGCCTGACGCCGAACATCGCCATGAGCACGAATTATCTGGAAACCATCAAGATGATGGTCTCGATCGGCCTGGCCTGGAGCGTTTTGCCGCGCACCATGCTGGATGAACAAGTGGCGCGCATACCTTTGCCGGGCATACAGCTCACTCGCCAGCTAGGCTATATCCTGCACACCGAACGGACGCTGTCGAACGCGGCAAAGGCCTTCATGGCTTTGCTGGATGCGCAAATCGATCAGCCAGGGACTCGCGGCTAAGCTGTGCTTCTTCTTTTGTGCTACGCCTATAGAGCCCCAAAACCCTGTGCCTAACGCCCAATTCAGCCCAAGGCCTGTCATCCATGCCCAAATCTGTTGAACGTATGCCGCCAATGCCGCGAATTCAGGCAATTGACCCAAAACGGTCCGAGCAGAGCTGGGAAAGCGCCCCACAGTTGCTCGCGGCCCTCAATGGTGCCCGACTGGGCGCCTGGTATTGGGACATCGAGCGCGGGCAGATCAGCTGGTCACGGGGCACTCAGGCGTTGTTCGGCTTCGATCCCCGGCAACCATTGCCCGAGGATCTGGAATACCTCGACCTGCTGCCCCAGGAGGATCGGGCGAAAGCCATCCGCGCCTTCAATGCAGTGATCGCCGGCGCTCCACTGGAGCAGGCCATGCACCACCGCATCCGCTGGCCCGACGGCAGCCTGCACTGGCTGGAAATCAACGGCAGCCTGCTGCCGGACAAAAACGGCCGGCCACGAATGATCGGGGTCATCCGCGAAATCACCCACCAGCGCCAGCGTGAACAAGCGCTGAGCAGCTCGGAAAAACGCTTCGCCACGCTGTTTCACCTGTGCCCGAACATGGTGCTGCTGACCCGTCAGGAAGACGGCCTGATCAGCGAAGCCAACCAGTATTTCGAAAGCCTGTTCGGCTGGCCGGTGCAAGACGCTATCGGCCGAACCACGCTGGAACTGGGCCTTTGGGTCAACCCGGAGCAACGGGCGGAACTGGTCAAGGCGACCAAGGCCAAAGGTGAGCTGATCAACATGGAGGTGCAATTTCGCGCCAGCAACGGGCAGGTTCACGACGGCATTCTCAGCGCGCAAAAGGTCGAACTCGAAGGCCAGCCTTATCTGCTGAGCACGTTCCTTGACACCACCGAACGCAAAATCGCCGAGCACGCCCTCAAAGACAGCCAGGAACGCCTCGACCTGGCCCTCGATTCGGCGCAACTCGGCACCTGGGACTGGCACATTCCCAGCGGCATGCTTTACGGCTCGGCGCGGGCCGCCCAGCTGCACGGGCTGGAGCCCAAACCCTTCCATGAATCCTTCGATGCGTTTTTTGAAGGGGTGCCTGACGAAGAGCGCGGCACCATGCGCGACGCCTACCGCAGCTTGCGCGAAGGCCCGGCCGGCAATTATCAGCTGACGTACCGTGTGCAGCTGCCGGACGGCAGTTCGCGCTATCTGGAGAGCCGGGCCAGACTCTATCGCGACGAACAGGGCAGCCCGCTACGCATGGCCGGCACACTGCTGGACATCACCGATCAGGTGGAGCGCGAACAGCAACTGGTGGCGTCGGAAGAGAAATTCGCCACGTTATTCCAGGTCAGCCCGGACCCGATCTGCGTCACGCGCCAGGACACCGGCCAATTCATCGAGATCAACTCCAGCTTCACCCAGACGTTCGGCTGGAGCACCACCGACGTCATTGGCCGCAGCGCCGACGAAATCGGTCTATGGGACGCTTCGGCGAAAAGCCTGCAAAGGATCGAGCGGGTCATCCGCGAACAGGGCCTGAACAACGTGGCGATCATCGTTCAGCACAAGGACGGGCAGTCGCTGACCTGCGTAATCTCCAGCCGCCAGATAAGCGTCGGCGACCAGCCGTGCATCGTCACCACCCTGCGCGACATCACCCAACAGCAACGCTCGGAAGCGGCGCTCAAGGCTAGCGAGGAGAAATTCGCCAAGGCCTTCCACTCAAGCCCCGACGCCATCACCATTACCGAGCGCGACACTGGACGCTACCTGGAGGTTAACGACGGCTTCTGTCGCCTGACCGGCTACCGTGCCGATGAAGTGGTCGGCCGCACGGTGTATCAGGTCGGCATCTGGGCCGAGGAGAAACAACGCTCGGCGTTGCTGGCCGAACTACAGATCAAGGGCCGGGTTCACCACCTGGAAATGCTCGGGCGCAACAAGCGCGGCGAGTTGCTGACCGTCGAAGTCTCGGTGGAACCGATCACCCTCAACGAAACCGCCTGCCTGCTGCTGACCGCCCGGGACGTCAGCCTGCTGAAAAATGCCGAAGCGCAGATCCGTCACCTGGCCTACCACGACCCGCTGACCAACCTGCCGAACCGCGCGCTGTTGATGGACCGCCTGAGCCAGCAGATCGCCCTGCTCAAGCGCCACAACTTGCGTGGCGCCCTGATGTTCCTCGACCTCGACCACTTCAAGCACATCAACGACTCCCTCGGCCACCCGGTGGGCGATACGGTGCTGAAAATCATCACCGCGCGCCTTGAAGCCAGCGTACGCATGGAAGACACCGTCGCACGCCTGGGCGGCGATGAGTTCGTGGTGCTGCTCAGTGGCCTGGAAGGCTCGCGCAGCGACGTCAGCGCTCAAGTCCGGGAACTGGCGGACACCTTGCGTGAATTGCTGTCCGAACCGATGTTCCTCGACGGACAGCGCCTGCAAGTGACGCCGAGCATCGGCATCGCGYTGATCCCCGACCACGGTTCGACCCCGACCGACCTGCTCAAGCGCGCCGATATCGCCCTCTATCGCGCCAAGGACTCAGGCCGCAACACCACGCAGATGTATCACAACACCATGCAGAAGGCCGCCAGCGAACGCCTGCGCATGGAAACCGACCTGCGCCTGGCCCTTTCCCGGGGTGAATTCAGCGTGCAATACCAGCCTCAGGTGGACGCCCGCAACAACCGCATTACCGGCGCCGAAGCCCTGGTGCGCTGGCACCACCCGCAACTGGGTGCGCAATCGCCGACCGAGTTCATCAAGGTGCTGGAAGACAGCGGGCTGATACTGGAAGTCGGCACATGGATCCTCGACGAAGCCTGTGCGGCCTTCAAAAGCCTGATCGCCAAAGGCCTGATCGACCCGCTCAATTTCAGCCTGTGCGTGAATATCAGCCCGCGGCAATTCCGTCAGAACGACTTTGTCGAACGCATCGAGCACAGCCTCGGCAGCCACGACCTGCCCTTCTCGTTGCTGAAACTGGAAATCACCGAAGGCATCGTCATCCAGAACCTGGACGACACCATCAGCAAAATGCGTCGCCTGAAAAAACTCGGCGTGAGCTTTGCCATGGACGACTTCGGTACCGGCTACTCCTCGCTGACCTACCTCAAGCGCCTGCCGGTCGACACCCTGAAAATCGACCAGTCGTTCATCCGCGACGCCACCACCGACCCCAACGATGCCGAAATCATTCGCGCCATCGTCGCCATGGCCCGCAGCCTGGAGCTGGAAGTGATTGCCGAAGGGGTGGAAACCCTGGAGCAGTTGGAGTTCTTGCAAGGGCTGGGCTGCCATTTGTATCAGGGGTATTTGCACAGCAGGCCGTTGCTGGTGGAGGAGTTTCAGAAACTCCTCAAATAGTCCGCATGGGAGACGTTCCGTAACAGGTGCTCCAATTGCCAGTTTTTCTTGCAACCTGTAGGGTCGCGCTTTTTTTGTACTGCCTCAAAGAGATCAACCATGCAGGATGCAACCCTCTCCCGTCCGGCCTTGCTGGGCATCGACCTTGGGACCACCAATAGCCTGATCGCCGTTTGGCAGGAAGCTCAGGCGCAGTTGATTCCGAACGCCCTTGGCGATGTCCTCACCCCTTCAGTGGTCAGCCTCGATGAGGACGACAGCATTCTGGTAGGCAAGGCCGCCCGCGCGCGTCTGACCACCCATCCGGAACGCACGGTGGCGGCGTTCAAGCGTTTTATGGGCAGCGACAAACAGTTCGAACTGGGCGGACGGCAATTCAGCCCCGAAGAGCTGTCGGCACTGGTGATCGGCTCGCTCAAGCAGGATGCTGAAGCCTGGCTAGGCCATCCGGTGTATGAGGCGGTGATTTCGGTGCCGGCCTATTTCAGTGACGAGCAACGCAAACGCACGCTGTTTGCCGCCGAACTGGCAGGCCTGACGGTGTCGCGGCTGATCAACGAACCGACCGCCGCGGCCATGGCCTACGGGCTGCACGAGCAGAAGTTCGAGCGCACGCTTATTTTCGACCTGGGCGGCGGTACCTTCGATGTCACGGTACTGGAATACGCACTGCCGCTGATCGAAGTGCATGCCTCCACCGGCGACAACTTCCTCGGCGGTGAAGACTTCACCGCCGCGTTGTTGCAGGCCTGCCTGAAAGACTGGCAACTCACCTCTCAACAGATCGATAACCAGGGGTTGGCCAGCCTGGGCGATGCTCTGGAGCAACTCAAATGCAAACTCAGTGAAGGCACCCAGCACCTGAGCTGGAACGGCGCCGGCGCCTTGCGTGAGTGGTCGCTGGATGAAGCCGCCGCGCTGAAGACCTGGGAACCGCTGCTGGCCCGGTTGCGCGCCCCCATCGAACAAGCCCTGCGCGATGCACGGCTCAAGCCTCGGGACCTCGACAACCTGGTGCTGGTCGGCGGCGCCACGCGAATGCCAGCCGTGCAGCAGATGGTCGCCACGCTGTTCGGGCGCCTGCCCTATCGCCACCTCGACCCGGACACGATTGTCGCACTGGGCGCCGCTACCCAGGCAGCGTGCAAGGCCCGAGACAGCGCAATCGAGGAGCTGATTCTCACTGACGTCTGCCCTTACACGCTGGGCATTTCGAGCCGTCGCGGTGAGGACGTCAGCGGCGCCTTCTCGCCGATCATCGAACGCAACACCGTGATCCCGACTTCTCGGGTGCAACGCTTCTACACCACCCATCCGCAGCAAGACCACATCCATATCGAGGTCTATCAGGGAGAGCGGCCGTGGGTGCGGGATAATATTTTCATCGATGCCTTCGACGTCGCGGTAGCACCCAGCGACCAGACCCAAGCCCTGGATGTGCGCTTCAGCTACGACATCAACGGTTTGCTTGAAGTCGACGTGACCCTGCTGGCCAGCGGCGAACGCCACAGCCACAGCATCGATCGCAGCCCCACCGGGCTCGACCCACAATCACGGAAAAGCAGCCATGAGCGGCTCAAAGCCCTGAAAATCCATCCACGGGACGCGCTGCCCAATCGCACTCTGCTGGCGCGACTGGAGCGTGCATGGACGCAAAGCCTGGGCGACGAACGCGAACAAATTGCCGATTGGCTGGATACTTTTACCGCCGCGCTCGGTGGCCAGCAATCGGTGGAGATTGCCAGCCATCGGTCACAACTCAATAAAGCACTGGATCAGCTGCGCCTTTAGCCATTAAGCCGCCGCAGAGTCGCCTGCAAGCCACCGGGCAGCGTGTCCTCACCGGCGCTGCCCGGCGGCACACCATAGCGGTTAGGCAGCTTGTCACCGGGAAAGCCGAACAGCACCAGAGGCAGGAACGGCAATACCGGCGTCAGACAGGCAAAGATCAGCAGCGTGGGAATCCCCCGCCCCATGTCATGCAGCCGACGCAGAATCGCACTGAGCAACAGCGCGATGCCCAGCAGCATGACAACTCCCAAGACAACGGTGCCATTGAGCAGCACCATGATCGGGGTGATCAGCACACCTCCCAGCACCTGCCCGATAAACGCCTTGCGCCCCAATCGAGAGCCCAAGCGCCAGACCGCAGTGGACGGCACCGGGCGCGTGTCGCTTTTGGCCAGGAGCAGACGCTCACTCCAGGACAGCAAGGCAGTCAATGCCAGACGCAGGCCCACACTGTTCGCGGCGTCATCCTTGCCACGCTGCAACTGTTGCAGCACCTTGGTCCTGGGCACTCCTGAGGCGCCATAACGAATCAGACTTTTCAGCGTATCGAGGACTTCATAGACCAACAGCTTGTCGACGTCGAAATCCGTCAGCACTTTGCGCGGTGGCCAAACAGGCTCTCCTTTGATCAAACCATTACGAAACGCTTCGAACCAACCATCTTCACAGCTGATAGCGGCGATGGATTGCAATAGTGCGCGATGCTGCTCGGCGTCAAGGCTCGGGTCGTGATACAGCACGCCCCAGAGCAGCATCAGCCCCAGCAAATCCTCGCCGCACGCATCAGGATCACTTTCAATGCAGGTATAGAGCTGCGCATTAGTGGGCAGTGCTGCGCTGTCGAGGGCCTGTTGCACATTGAACAGCTGCTGCACGAGCAGGCCATGAACCGGGTCAGTACCTTGCAGCCACCCCAGCAAACCCGCGCAGTTACCTTGCTCGCGCTGCAGGCGCCGCAATAACGGCTGAAGCCGACTCAGAGGGTGAGCCGGGTTGAGCTCCAGTCGCTCCAGACATTGGGTATCGATCAACGTCAGCCAACGTTCCGGCTCTACGAACAACGCCAACAGGAATACTGTTTGAGCGTGCCATTGCCACGCAGCCTCGCCTTGCGCAATGACCGGCAGGACTGCGCCTCGCTGCCCCAACTGGACCAGCAGACTCAAGCTGCGCAAATTCACGTCCGCTTCTGCGTCCAGCAAATCAAATACCTGATCGATCCGCACCAGGGCAGACTGATCGTAGCCCCGCAGCCTGCTCAGCCACAGGCGGCAAATCTTGTGCGGCTCGCCTTTTGTCAGCTCCTCGGCCAGTTTCGGTTCAACTGAACGACTGTTGAGAAAGGCCTTCATTGCCAACGGAATCGGCGCCTGGTTCAACCAACAGAGTTGCTGCTCTGCCTGATACTTGAACCCGGTCAACACCAACCCCTCAAGGGCATCGAACGGATGCGGCTCGTCCAGTATTTGTTGCAACAACCCCACATCCCCACGATGCAAGGCCCATGCATGCTGGTATAGACGCTGCAAGCGGGAATCCGCATGCTCTCCTAGCAGCAATGCCAGCAGAGGCAGTTCATCCCCCGTCATTCGCCAATCGACAAATGCGCCTGCCAAACCTTGCAGATCGAGTTGCCCGACCCCAAGCCAGCGAGCCAACGTTTCGGGACGCTGTGAAGGGCTGCCATATTCTTGAGTAACATCGTCAAGGTCATGGGACCAGTCACGGAAATTTTCCAAACGGTCGAATGCCTGGATCAACAGTGCGAGAAAGTCCGGCTGACGTTTGGCACAAAGCTCCAGCAAGCAGCTTTCGGCCTTCGGATGACGGTACTCCAGCCAGAGCCGGATCCAGCAAGGCAGCGCTTGATCTTCAAGGCCCAACAAACTGCTTTGGCAAGCCAACAGATAAAGCCAATCGCTATCGTCTGGTGCTTGCCCTTGTCGTTCGACGCACAGTTGCAGCAGGCCTGCACCACCGATACCGGCTTGAGTGAACTGCACCAGTAAGCGCTTGATGAATACTTCGTCCGACGGCAGCGGCAGACAGGTGTGATGGCTGGCGAAGTCTTCGAATTCATGGAGCGGCCGATGCTCAAAGAGGTAGTCGAGGCTACGGGCATACCACAGGGTTTCCATCTGCACAGGCTCTGACCAGCCACTCATCAGTGTCGTGTCGAACGGGTCTGGCTTCTTGATACGTTGCAGGAACTCTTCGACTTTATTCGCCTGCTCGAACTCAAGATCCAGCAGTTGATGCTCCCACCCCATTCGTTGCGCCAGCAGATTCGCGCAGCGGTAAGACAACGGTCCGGCATTGGTCAATGGGTGAAACAGCCCCCAACTGAGGTCATCAAGTGTGTCCAGAGGCAGCTGATCCAACGCTTTGACAAATGCTCGCCAGGCCTGCGGATGGAAGCGTCGAGCCGGATCTTCGAGCAACGCGTAAAAATCCACCAAAGTTTGCGGAATCTCGGGAACACTGGCGTCCTCATCTTCGACTTCGACCTCTTCATGACGGGCAAAGCGGGTGGCACTTTCATAGGCAACACGCAGCGCCTGAAAGCCTTCGGGATCACTCTCCGGGTGATGTTGCGGCAAACGCGCGCGGTAGGCATCTCGAATCAGTGCCTGATCTTTGGTGGGCTCTATACCCAAGCGTGTCCAGCAACTCATGACCAGTCGAACTCCCCCAGGGACGCCGGGCGCGGCGGCGGATCGAGGTCTATGTGCCAGGGCAAGTCGGTCAGGAAAGAAGGGATGTCGCGCGCAAGACCTCGTGCAATGAAAGCGCTACCCGAAGACTCCCCTTGCCGATCAAGCTCGTGAGCCATCTGTTCGTCGCTGTTACCCAGACAGCTCCAGAACGCATGACCAGCCAAGAAACCGTTGAAATAAGAAAACCAACTGCCGTAATGGTATTGCGCCCTTACAGCCAGTCGGGCATGCAACCAAAGACTCTCGGATAAATCGATCCACTCATTGCGCAAGCCACAGCGCAAGAGAAACCCCATACGCCCGAGATCCCAGGCCCTGATACCACCCGGTCCACATCCACCAAAGGTACGCCCGGCGAATTCGTGCAAATCGCGCTCACGGGGGGACAGTGTTTCAAGCAGTGCCTGCCATTCGCCAGGTAAGCAACGCTGCCACGCCCGATACGCTCCATCGAGGTGTGAGGCATGACCGTCGTCCGCCATCCCTTCGAGCATGCTCAACAACTGCGGCCGGTCATTGATGCCCCAGCTGCATTGCAGGTCAATAAATTGCGGATCGGAGTAGAAAGCAGGCTCGTCGTAATCGGCACGAGGATTGAGGGCCACCATCGGCGCAGAAAGACCGCACAGCCAACGCTGTTGTATCTCTTCCATGAAAAAAAGCTCCGGGCCGACCAGGCAGAATGTGGGGTCGGCAAAACTGGCGCGGATTGTAGAGAAGCCGCCATAAGGCGGTAAAGCTTGCATGACCGTTTTGGCGGAAAAACAAAAAGGCCCCGACAAGTCGGGGCCTTCATTCAGCGGGTTACAGCCTGTTCAGACGAATGTATTTCTTCCAATGACTCAGTGCTGCAGAGCCGGTTTTTCCGCCCCATTGATCGGGATGCGTTTGGCTTTCGCTTCTTCCGGGATCACACGCAGCAGGTCGATACTCAACAAACCGTTGCGCAGTTCGGCGGCCCTAATTTCGATGTGGTCCGCCAGACGGAACGACAGTTTGAAGGCGCGCTGTGCGATGCCCTGGTACAGGTAAGTGACGTTTTCGTCCGCGTCACGTTTGCCGCCACTGATGGTCAGTACACCTTTTTCTACTTGCAGGTCCAGGTCGTCTTCCTGGAAACCGGCGGCCGCTACAACAATGCGGTATTGATCATCACCGTATTTTTCAACGTTGTAGGGTGGATAGGTGCTGCCTGGCTCATTGCGCAGGGCGGTTTCGAACAGGTCGTTGAAACGGTCGAAACCTACCGAGGAACGGAACAGTGGGGCCAAGGAAAATGCAGTACTCATGATTCAAATCTCCTGAACATAATCAGCAAGTTTTTTTGTCTCCGCGACCCGAATTCGGCATCGCGTAATCCTTAGATAAGGACCGCTGATTACTTTTCAAGAGATTATTTTCAGATTTTTTTTTCAAGCAGATTCAGGCGGCTTCAGACACCTGCAACCCCAGTAAACGCGAGACCTGATCCAGCTCGGTTTCACGACGCAGGACGCCGAACAACTCTACCGCTTCGGGATAATTACGGGTCAGCATTGCCAGCCATTGCTTCAGGCGACCCGGCGATTGGCGCGGTGTCATCTGGGCCTTGGCTTGCAGCCAGAAATCCTGAATCAGCGGCAGCAGCTCGGCCCAGGTCATCTCGACGACCTCCTCACCGGCGCGGGCGGCGGCGATTTGTCGGGCCAGGTCCGGGCGCGACACCAGGCCACGACCGAGCATGATGTCTTCGACGCCGCTGATCTCGCGGCAACGGCGCCAGTCCTCGACGCTCCAGATGTCACCGTTGGCGAACACTGGCACCTTGACCACGTCCTGCACCCGCGGGATCCATTCCCAGTGAGCTGGCGGCTTGTAGCCATCCGTTTTGGTCCGCGCGTGAACCACGATGTGCGCAGCGCCGCCTTCAGCCAGGGCCGTGGCGCAAACCAGCGAGCCATCGGGACTGTCGAAGCCCAGGCGCATTTTGGCGGTCACTGGAATGTGTGCTGGCACCGCGCGGCGGACATGTTCGACGATTTCGTTGAGCAGCTCAGGCTCTTTGAGCAGAACGGCGCCACCGCGCGACTTATTGACGGTCTTGGCCGGGCAGCCGAAGTTCAGGTCGATGACTTCGGAACCCAACTCGCAGGCCAGTGCAGCGTTTTCCGCCAGACACACCGGATCAGAGCCAAGCAGTTGTACCCGCAGCGGCACACCGGAGGCGGTACGGGCGCCGGTCAGCAGTTCCGGACCGAACTTGTGGTAGTAGGCAGGCGTGAGCAGCTGATCGTTGATCCGAATGAACTCGGTTACACACCAATCGATACCGCCCACACGGGTCAGCACGTCCCGCAGGATGTTGTCGACCAACCCCTCCATGGGCGCCAAAGCAATTTGCATGAAAAACACACTCGACGAAAAACGTGCGGCAGTTTACTGGTTTCGGCGTGCAGAAGGTATTTCGTCAGACCGGACGGTGGCAAATGTGCGGACTGTGTCAGCTTGGAACTTGCAACGCCGGGCCGTAGCCCTCGATGAATTCCGCCGGCATGCGCTTGGGCTTGCCGGTCGACAGTTCGATGCACACGAACGTGGTCTGCGCCCGCAGCAACGTCGAGTTGTCACTGGGACGCTTGAGCTGGAAGTGGCGGGTCATTTTCAGGCGCTGGTCCCAATCGACGATCCAGGTCGCCAGCTGCAGTTCATCGCCCTCATACGCCGCCGCAAGGTAATCGATCTCATGCCGCACCACCGCCATCGCCCGGTCCAGCCGCCGATACTCGACCAGGTCCAGGCCCAGCCGCTGCGAGTGACGCCAGGCACAGCGTTCGAGCCAGGTCACGTACACCGCGTTGTTCGCGTGGCCCAGCCCATCGATGTCTTCGGCGCCCACTTCCAGATCAATGATAAACGGCGTTGCTCGATCCCAGCCCATGCCCCACTCCCGGTCAGATTATTTCGACCGGGGCAGTGTAACGGAAGCTCAGGCCGATTGGCGCGATTGCAGGCTACGACCGGCCAGCAGCGAGAGCACGCCATCGATCACCCGCGGATCGGCCAGGACTCGCTGATGACCGCCCTCTTCCAGGCGCAACAAGCGACTATCGAACCAGGCTTCGTGAATCAATTGGGATTCCTTGACCGAAACATAGTTGTCGTCCTCGGCATGGACGATCAGGCCGGGCATGTCGAGCTGATAGTGCGCGACATCCAGCGCAGCGGCGCGCATGCCGACGTCTTTTTCGACCTGACGAATGAACGCCGAACGGGCTTTGGGCGGCAGGCGCACATAACGCGCAAAACCGCGCAGCACCCCGAGAATTCGCGCCGGGGCGGCGATCGAGACCAAGGTTTCGGTGCGCAGGCCCAACTGCACCGCGAGCATGGCGCTGGCGCCACCCATGGAGTGACCGATTACCGCTTGCAGCGGCGGTAGTTCGGCGGCCGCTTCGAGCATCGCCCGGGCGAACAGCACCACATTGGCTTCGCTTCCAGGCGAGCGACCGTGAGCCGGGCCGTCCAGGGCGACCACGGTGTAACCGGCATCGACCAGCGCCGTGATCAGCGCGGCAAACTGCGTTGGCCGGCCTTCCCAGCCATGCATCAACAACACCGCCGGACCCTGCCCCCAACGCAGCGCCGAGAGGCCGAAGCGCAAGGTGATCCGCTCGGATTTCGCCAGCAGCGGCAATTCCCAATCACGCGGCGGCAATTCCCGCGGGGTCATGAATGCCAGACGCATCTTGCTCGCCACCAGCTTCGGCGCGAACCAGCCCAAGGTGCCATTAACGCCACGAACCCAGCTCAACGTGTTCATCGCTCATCTCCCCAGGCTGGATGCCTTTAGGTCACAACACCGCCGATTTGGCGGCGCGCAGCAATCGATCGGACAACTCTCCTGGCCCCAGCGCCCGCGCCAGCGCCAAACCACCCACCATCAAGGCGATGTCGGCCAAGGCCTTGTCAGTGTCTTCCGGGCTGGCTGCCAACTGCGCGACCATCAATTCAACATGTTCATTCAACGCCACACGGAATTCGTCCGGCAGACGGCCCAGTTCACTGATCGACGCTGGAACCGGGCATGCCTGCTCGGTGGAATCACGGTGTTTGCGCGACAGGTAGAACGCTGCGACCAACGCGCGACGCTCTTCGCCGGTCAACTCGGCATCCATGTCGGCGATCAAGTCACGACGATGACTGAGCAGCTGCTTGAACGCTTCCAGCATCAACGCGTCCTTGCTCTCGAAGTGCGCATAGAAACCACCAACCGTCAGGCCGGCCGCGCCCATCACTTCACCCACGCTCGGCTCGGCCGGACCGCGCTGGATCAGCGCTGCACTGGCAGCCTTGAGGATGCGTTCGCGGGTTTGAGCTTTTTTATCGTTCATCGTTACCTCCGAATATTACGACTAGAATATTATTCTCATAATAATTTTTCGCAAGTCGTGGATGTGACCGCTGGTCTGAAGAACAGTTTTGGGGGGAAAAGGAGATTTGGCCAAACGCCAGACAAACAAAAGGGCCATTCAATAATTGAATGACCCTTAAAAATCCCGCAGAGCGGGTAATCGTGGCGTCCCCTAGGGGACTCGAACCCCTGTTACCGCCGTGAAAGGGCGGTGTCCTAGGCCACTAGACGAAGGGGACACAAACCCTTCTATACAACTGATCAGTGCTGAGAGCTGATCGATTCAAGGCCGGTGTGGCCAGACCTTGAACTGTAAAATTGGTGGAGCTAGACGGGATCGAACCGTCGACCTCTTGCATGCCATGCAAGCGCTCTCCCAGCTGAGCTATAGCCCCGGATTTTTCGCCTCGCGGCGGAGCGATATCTTGCAACATCGCTTCTGTAAAACTGGCGTCCCCTAGGGGACTCGAACCCCTGTTACCGCCGTGAAAGGGCGGTGTCCTAGGCCACTAGACGAAGGGGACGCAAACCCTTCTATACAACTGATCAACGCTGAGTGTTGATCGCTTCAAGGCCGGTGTGGCCAGACCTTGAAGTGTAAATTGGTGGAGCTAGACGGGATCGAACCGTCGACCTCTTGCATGCCATGCAAGCGCTCTCCCAGCTGAGCTATAGCCCCTCATCGCTGAGGACGGGGCGAATCTTAATGGCGCATCGGAAAGCTGTCAAACTTATTTTTCAAAAAATTTAAAATTTTTTGCCGACATAACAATCACTTACCGCCCTCCCCCCGTAAATTCGGGGGAAGCGCCGAAGATCAGGATCAAAAGATCGCGGCCTCCGGCAGTTCCTACAGAGTCAAACGCCGTCAGGCAATCGCGCCCAGAAGCTTTTCCCACTCTTTGTTTTCTTTCTTCGACACGCCGCCCAGCAGGTCAATGGCCTGGCGCAGACGGAAACGGGTCAGGTCCGGACCGAGGATTTCCATCGCATCGAGTACCGATACCGAACTGGCCTGCCCGGTGATCGCGGCAAACATCAGCGGCATGGCGTCACGCAGCTTCAGCTCCAGGGATTCAACCACCGCCTGAATCGTCGCGGTGATGCTGTCCTTCTCCCACTGACGCAGGCTTTCCAGCTTCCACAGGATCAATTGCATCAACTGACGAACCTGATCGCCCGAGAGCTTCTTGGATTCGAACAGTTTAGCGTCTGGATTGACGCCACCAGCGAAGAAGAAGCCGGCCAGCGGTGCGACCTGGCTGAAGGTTTCAACTCGGCCCTGCACGTGCGGCGCGATCTTCATCATGTATTCAGGGTTCAGCGCCCACTTCTGCACGCGAGCGGCGAACTCTTCCACCGGCAGGTCACGCAGCCACTGGCCGTTGAGCCACGACAGCTTCTCGATGTCGAAAATCGGCCCGCCAAGCGAGACGCGGCTCAGGTCGAAGTTGTCGACCATTTCCTGCAGGGAGAACTTCTCGCGCTCGTCTGGCATCGACCAGCCCATGCGGCCCAGGTAGTTGAGCATCGCTTCCGGCATGAAGCCCATGCGCTCGTAGAACGTCACCGAGGTCGGGTTCTTGCGCTTGGACAGCTTGCTCTTGTCCGGGTTACGCAGCAGCGGCATGTAGCACAGCTGCGGCTGCTCCCAGCCGAAGTACTCGTACAGCAGGATCAGTTTCGGTGCCGAAGGCAGCCATTCTTCACCGCGCAGCACGTGGGTGATGCCCATCAGGTGGTCGTCGACCACGTTGGCCAGGAAGTACGTCGGCAGGCCGTCGGTCTTCATGAGCACTTGCATGTCCATGCGATCCCACGGGATCTCGACGTCACCACGCAGCATGTCCGGCACCACGCACACGCCTTCGGTCGGCACTTTCATGCGGATCACGTGGGGTTCGCCGGCGGCCAGGCGGCGCGCGACTTCTTCCTTGGACAGCAACAGCGCACGGCCGTCGTAACGCGGGGTCTCACCGCGGGCCATTTGCTCGGCGCGCATCTGGTCCAGTTCTTCGGCAGTGCAGAAGCATGGGAAGGCATGGCCCATGTCGACCAATTGCTGGCAGTACTTCTGGTAGATATCGCCGCGCTCACTCTGACGGTAAGGACCGTGCGGGCCGCCGACGTCCGGGCCTTCGCTCCAGTCGATACCCAGCCAGCGCAGGGCGTCGAAAATCTGCTGTTCGGACTCGCGGGTCGAACGCAGTTGGTCGGTGTCTTCGATCCGCAGGATGAACTCACCGCCATGCTGCTTGGCAAAGCAGTAGTTGAACAAAGCGATGTAAGCGGTACCTACGTGGGGGTCCCCGGTAGGCGATGGCGCGATGCGAGTGCGGACGGTGGTCATGGCATGTCTCAAAAAGAATGAAAAGCGAAGATCAAACAAGGGGCGAATGGTAACAGGCGATAGCCGCCCGGCTCCAGTGAGTGCGGGATTTAAGCGCTGCAGGAGCTGCCAAGGCTGCGATCTTTTGACTTTGCCTGTAAAAACAAGATCAAAAGATCGCAGCCTTCGGCAGCTTCTACAGAGGGAGCGTCAAACCGCGATCAACCGCTCCCGCAGCTTGCCGATTTCGTCGCGCAGCTGTGCCGCGGCTTCGAACTCCAGGTCGCGGGCGAGCTGGTACATCTTCTCTTCCAGCTGACGAATGCGCTTGGTGATCTCGCTCGGCGAGCGCAGTTCGGCTTCGTATTTGGCGCTTTCCTCAGCAGCCTTGGCCATGCCTTTGCGCTTCTTGCTGCGCGAACCCGGCACAGTCGCGCCTTCCATAATGTCGGCAACGTCCTTGAACACCCCTTTGGGCGTAATGCCGTTGGCCAGGTTGAAGGCGATCTGCTTGTCGCGACGACGCTCGGTTTCGCCGATTGCCCGCTCCATGGAACCAGTAATCCGATCCGCATACAGAATCGCCCGGCCATTAAGGTTGCGTGCCGCCCGGCCAATAGTCTGAATCAGCGAGCGCTCGGAGCGCAGGAAGCCTTCCTTGTCGGCATCGAGAATCGCCACCAGCGAGACTTCCGGCATGTCCAGGCCTTCACGCAGCAGGTTGATCCCCACCAGCACATCGAAGGTGCCGAGGCGCAAGTCACGGATGATCTCGACCCGCTCCACGGTGTCGATGTCCGAGTGCAGATAACGCACGCGCACGCCGTGATCGGCCAGGTAATCGGTCAAATCCTCGGACATGCGCTTGGTCAGCGTGGTCACCAGCACCCGCTCTTCCAGCGCCACACGCTTGGTGATTTCCGAAAGCAAGTCGTCGACTTGAGTCAGCGCCGGACGGATTTCGATCTGCGGGTCCACCAGGCCAGTCGGGCGCACCACTTGCTCGACCACGCGCCCTGCGTGTTCAGCCTCGTAATTGCCCGGCGTGGCCGAGACAAATATTGTCTGCGGGCTAATGCCTTCGAACTCGTCGAAACGCATTGGCCGGTTATCCAGCGCCGATGGCAGGCGGAAGCCATATTCCACCAGCGTTTCCTTACGGGACCGGTCGCCCTTATACATGGCACCGACCTGCGGCACGCTGACGTGGGATTCGTCGATCACCAGCAAGGCGTCGGCCGGCAGGTAGTCAAACAAGGTGGGCGGCGCCTCGCCGGATGCACGGCCCGACAGGTAGCGCGAGTAGTTTTCGATGCCGTTGCAGTAACCCAGCTCCAGAATCATCTCCAGGTCGAAACGAGTGCGCTGCTCCAGCCGCTGGGCTTCTACCAGTTTGTTGTTGGAACGCAGGTATTCCAGGCGCTCCTGCAACTCGACCTTGATCCCCTCGACGGCGTCGAGCAGGGTTTCCCGAGGCGTCACGTAGTGGCTCTTCGGATAGAAGGTGAAGCGCGGCAGCTTGCGGATGACTTCGCCCGTCAACGGATCAAAAGCAGACAGACTCTCCACCTCGTCATCGAACAGCTCGATGCGGATCGCCTCAAAATCGGATTCCGCCGGGTGGATATCAATCACATCGCCACGCACCCGGAAAGTCGCCCGGGCGAAGTCCACGTCGTTGCGGGTGTATTGCAGGTCGGCCAAGCGACGCAGCAGCGCACGCTGGTCGAGCTTGTCGCCGCGATCCACGTGCAACACCATCTTCAAATAGGTTTCCGGGCTGCCCAGACCGTAGATGCACGACACCGTGGTGACGATGATCGCGTCTTTTCGCTCCAGCAGCGCTTTGGTCGCGGACAGGCGCATCTGCTCGATGTGGTCGTTGATCGAGGCGTCCTTCTCAATGAAGGTGTCGGACGACGGCACATAGGCTTCGGGCTGGTAGTAGTCGTAATAGGACACGAAGTATTCAACGGCGTTGTTCGGGAAGAACGCCTTGAACTCGCCATACAACTGCGCAGCCAGGGTCTTGTTCGGCGCCAGCACCAGCGTCGGGCGCTGTACTTGGGCGATCACGTTGGCGATGCTGAAGGTCTTGCCCGAGCCGGTCACACCGAGCAGCGTCTGGTGCGCCAGCCCGGCCTCGATGCCCTCGACCATCAGACGGATGGCTTCCGGCTGATCGCCGGCGGGCTCGAAGCGGGTGACTAGCTGGAATTCAGACATACATACCTCTGGTTCACTCTTGCCCGGTTAAGCCGGACAGGAACGAGAAAGACCGCAAACGACCGATGTCGCCCGAGGAAAAAACTGGATTGTGCTCAATGTGGAGCCGATTGCCATCCCTTTCAAGGCAAACGTCCTACATCGGGTAAAACCTTTGACGATGCCACTCGACCAACGATCGAAAAATAATTGGAAAAACTTACCGTAAAAGGCGAATCGCCTGTCGCCATCAATCGCTGATGGCCTCTATACTAGCTCCCCGTTTGTGCACCGCTCTAGTGCATTCGGCTGGAGCGCGACACGTCCCTCCACACTCCATTCAGAGCCGCCGCAATAATGAGCCTGTTCTCCGCTGTCGAAATGGCACCACGCGATCCAATCCTGGGCCTCAACGAAGCATTCAATGCCGATACCCGTACCACCAAGGTCAACCTGGGGGTCGGTGTTTACTGCGACGAGCAAGGGCGAATCCCTCTCCTGCGCGCCGTTGTCGAAGCCGAGACGATTCGCGCCGCTCAACACGTTTCCCGTGGTTACTTGCCGATCGACGGCATCGCCGCTTACGACCAGGCCGTGCAGAAACTGCTGTTCGGCAATGATTCGCCGCTGATCGCTGCTGGCCGGGTCATCACCACCCAGGCCGTCGGCGGTACTGGCGCACTGAAAATCGGTGCCGATTTCCTCAAGCAACTGCTGCCGAATGCCGTCGTGGCGATCAGCGACCCGAGCTGGGAAAACCATCGCGCACTGTTCGAAACCGCCGGTTTCCCAGTACAGAACTATCGCTACTATGACGCCGCCACCCACGACGTTAACCGCGCCGGCCTGCTGGAAGACCTGAACGCCCTGCCGTCCGGCTCCATCGTTGTGCTGCACGCTTGCTGCCACAACCCGACCGGCGTCGACCTGAGCCCGGCGGACTGGAAAAACGTGCTGGACGTGGTGAAAGCCAAAGGTCACGTTCCATTCCTCGACATGGCCTACCAGGGCTTTGGCGACGGTATCGATGAAGACGCTGCCGCTGTGCGCCTGTTCGCCGAATCGAACCTGACCTTCTTCGTTTCCAGTTCGTTCTCCAAATCCTTCTCGTTGTACGGCGAACGCGTTGGCGCCCTGTCGATCGTCAGCGAATCGAAAGAAGAAAGCGCGCGCGTGCTGTCGCAAGTCAAACGCGTGATCCGCACCAACTACTCCAACCCGCCGACCCACGGTGCAAGCATCGTCGCCGCTGTGCTGAACAGCCCGGTATTGCGTGCCCAGTGGGAAGAAGAACTGGCAGAAATGCGCCTGCGGATTCGCGGCATGCGCACCCAGATGGTCGACCTGCTGG
This sequence comes from Pseudomonas sp. P1_A1, assembly GCF_056406935.1. Taxonomy (NCBI): domain Bacteria; kingdom Pseudomonadati; phylum Pseudomonadota; class Gammaproteobacteria; order Pseudomonadales; family Pseudomonadaceae; genus Pseudomonas; species Pseudomonas sp. P1_A1. Next base: position 73,708 of record NZ_JBFTZE010000011.1, read on the forward strand.
CGAAAAACGCTCCACAGCGCGATTTCAGCTTCGTCGGTCGCCAACGCGGCATGTTCTCCTACTCCGGCCTGACGGTTGAGCAAGTGACCCGTCTGCGCAACGAGTTCGGCATCTACGCCCTGGACACCGGCCGCATCTGCGTTGCCGCGCTGAACCAGAGCAACATCGACGCCGTGACCAAGGCCATCGTTCAGGTGATCTGAGTCGTCGCGTGACGTGAAAACGGGAAGCCAAAATGGCTTCCCGTTTTTTATTGGCCTCAGATAAATCTCAAAGCAGCCGCTGCGCCCTTTAAACTCCCACAGGCTTTATGTACACCCGAGAATTCTTGCGAGAACCCCACATGAAAAACGACGACCTACGCGCCGACCGCGACGAGCTGGACCACTTCGTGCCCCGCTCCTCGGCCAAACGCGGTAATAACCTGGTACTGCAAGTGGCCGCGGGCGTGTTCCTTGGCGGCCTGGCCTTGTGGCTGGTGCAACTGGCCGCCACGATGCTGTATGCCAAGCTGATGCTCGGCACCATCACTTTTGGCGGTTAGGCCAATTCGCTCGCACGCTGGCTGGCCGCATCGTCATAGGCGACATAAAGCGACTCGGCCACCTGGCTTTTGATCGCCTTGGTGCTTTCCAGACCCAGGACAAAACCTTCGGCCTTGCCGCCTGCGCGGTTCAGCTCGTCAGCGGTGCTGGCCTGAGTGATTGCGTCGAACAGTTTCTCGGCGTGCGGGCCGACACCTTTGGGCAGGCTGATCTGAGCGATGCTCATGGGAACACCCCACTGTTTCGGGGTGTGAAGGCTGGGTGATTCATGGCGCATACCTTTTCGGCTGAGGGCCGGCAGCGCGTGTCACCACTTCCGGGCAGCCATGGTAGACCTCTCCCGCGCTTCTGGTAACCGCCGATGGCCGATAAACCTCCCTCTGATCCGATGAAAACATCAAATTGCCAACAGAGGCTTGACTTCTCTTTTTGAATCAGTAACATACACGCCATTCCGCGATAGCTCAGTTGGTAGAGCAAGTGACTGTTAATCACTGGGTCCCTGGTTCGAGTCCAGGTCGTGGAGCCAGACAGCAAAATCGAAAAGCCCCTGAATCGAAAGGTTCAGGGGCTTTTTTGTGCTTGCCATAAAGTCAAAAGATCGCAGCCTGCGGCAGCTCCTACAGAATTGGTGTTCGCCCGATGATTCACGGGCGTTCGCAATTCCAATGTAGGAGCTGCCGCAGGCTGCGATCTTTTGATCTACCAGTCTTTAGACATGCTCACCGCTTTTCGCATGCACCGCTCGCAACTCGGCGTGCCCATGGTCCATCTCCACCACCGGAATCTCATTCCCGTCGCAGTCGCGCAGTTTACCCTCACTGAAGTAATCCCCTTCCCGCAACGCCGCCAGGTCTTGATAACGCAAGACCCGCTCGGTACCGGCGGCAAACACCGATTGCTGGTCCGAGTTGCCGGCCGTGAGGTGGTTGAAGGTCAGGTTCAGCACGATGGCCATGATCGCCGAGGAGCTGATGCCCGAGTGGAAGATCGTCGAGAACCAGCTTGGAAAGTGGTCGTAGAAGTTCGGGGCGGCGATGGGAATCATGCCGAAACCGATGGAAGTGGCGACGATGATCAGGTTGACGTTGTTGCGGTAGTCGACCTTGGACAGTGTCCGAATGCCGCTGGCGGCGACAGTACCGAACAACACGATGCCGGCGCCGCCGAGCACCGAGGTCGGCACGGCGGCGATGACCCGGCCCATGAACGGCAGCAATCCGAGCACCACCAGAAACACACCACCCGTGGCCACCACGAAGCGGCTCTTGATCCCGGTCACCGCCACCAGCCCGACGTTCTGGGCGAAGGCGCTCTGAGTGAAGGAGCCGAAGATTGGCGCGATCATGCTCGACAGCATGTCGGCGCGCAAACCGTTGCCCAGGCGTTTGGAGTCGACCTTGGTGCCGATGATTTCACCGACGGCGAGGATATCGGCCGAGGTTTCCACCAGGGTCACCATGACCACGATGCACATCGACAGAATCGCGGCGAAGTGGAAGGTCGGCATGCCGAAATGGAACGGCGCCGGAAAGCCGAACATCGGCCCTTGGGTAACGGACGAGAAATCCGCCATGCCGAGGAACACAGCGATGACCGTGCCGATAACCATCGCCAGGAGGATCGACAAACGGGAGATGGTCGCGCTGCCGATCTTGCTCAGAAGCAGCACCAGCACCAGCGTCACCGCCGCCAGACCGATGTTCGCCATGCTGCCGAAATCCGGCGCATGGCTGTTACCACCCATGGCCCAGCGCGCGGCCACCGGCATCAGCGTCAGGCCGATGGTGGTGATCACAATACCCGTCACCAGCGGCGGAAAGAACTTGGTAATCCTTGAGAACACCGGCGTGATCAGCAAGCCAATCAGCGACGCGGCAATCACCGCCCCGAGAATCGACTGAAAGCCACCCTCCCCGCCACTGCTGACAATCGCGACCATGGTCGCAACGCCGGAGAACGACACGCCCTGCACCAGCGGCAACTGACAACCGAAAAACGGCAAACCCAGGGTTTGCAGCAATGTCGCCAGCCCCCCTGCAAACAATGAAGCAGCAATCAACAAACCGATGTCCGCCGGCGAGAGCCCGGCCGCCTGGCCGATGATCAAAGGCACCGCGACAATACCGCCGTACATGGTCAGAACGTGTTGCAGGCCATAAGCCATATTCGCGCCGATCCCAAGGTTTTCGTCCTCGGGCCGTTGGTGTGAAACATGGGGCGTTTTCATGGTTGGGGGGTTCCCTGGTTTTTGTTATGCGCACACTGTATTCAATACCAAGGACAAATGTCCATATAGTTGTATACAACTAGCCAGTCAGATTATGGACACTTGTCCACGCCGCCCCTTGGCCATAACACCTCCACCCCAAAACCTCTTGAAATACATCCTTGCGCCCCGTTCCCTCCCCACCGCTAATCTTTTGCTTTCCAAGCGACCGCCGGCACGGACGCCTCTCGCTTATACATATAAAGTATGCATAATGAAGTCATTCGAAATTCAGTATCACAAGGCAAAGAACGCGGCCAACAAACTAAAACATCAAGGCATCAGCCTCGCAGAGACAGAACCGGTGTTTTATGACGAACGAGCCCTGACTTTTCAGGACGACCATCATGATGAGCAGCGGTGGATCATCATGGGGCTGGATGCCAAAGGTCGCTTGCTGGTCGTTGCGTACACCTATCGCGACCCGAATTTCGTGCGAATCATTTCCGCGCGCATCGCCACCAAAGGCGAGCGTCGCCACTATTTGGAGGCTTGAACGATGAAAGACGAATACGACTTCAGCAATGCCAAGCGCGGAGCGATTGCCTCCAGCAAAGGCAAGACCCGAATCACCATCATGCTCGACGATGTCGTCATAGAGGCTGCACGCGCTCTGGCAGAAAACGAGGGGTATGGCTACCAGACAGTGATCAACAATACTTTGCGCCAGGTGTTGCTCAGCGATAAAGGCAAAGCGGCGAAGCCCGATGAGAACACCGCGGATGCAAACGTCGGGCATTTCAAAAAAGGCATAACCGCCTCGGAGCTGAAAAGCCTGGAGAAAAAATTGTCAGAGGCCCTCAACGAAATCCATCACGTGATGGAGCTCGAAGTTCGTTCCTAGACACAAACCGCTTGAGTCGGCCCAATGAAAAAGGGGCGAATTGATCAGATCCGCCCCTTCGCGTGGTGCTCAGTTTGCCTGCGGCACCGGCTCGATCAACCGCTCCAGCACCGGTTTCAACGCCCCCTTCGCCGGCACTCGAATGTCGAATTCACGTTCCAGCAACCCGATCAACTCATCCACATCCGTCACCTGCCGCCGCTCGCTGTCGCTGCCCATGTGGTGGATGGCAAAACTGCCGTTGTTCAGCGTGCGTCGCCATCCCTCCCCCGTCCTCGCCACCATCAATTGTTTGACGAAGGACGATTCGGGATGAGTCGAGACGTACCAGTTACCGAGGGTGTAATCGATGTCTCCCTGACGTTGCAGGTCGAAGATGTACATCGCGCGCCATTCACCGCCGACGTTGGCACGCAAGGTGTAGCCGTCCACATGCTGTTCGATGCGATAGGATTCATGAGGGGTGAGTTGCTCAACATCGGTGTCGAGGATCAATGGCGCGGTAGGCACCAGGCCGCCAAAGCCGACGTCGGTGATGTAGCGCACGCCGTCGAGGGTCACCAGGCTCAAGCGGTGAGTGCGTGCGGTCCACGCGCCTTCGGGCTGGTTCATGACCACGCGCCCGGTGATGCCGCGCGCCTCGAAACCCAGCGTCTGCAGCAAGGCCAGGAACAGGTTGTTGAGTTCGTAGCAGTAACCGCCACGGCCGTCGTGCAGGACTTTCTGCTCGATGGACGGCAGGTCGATGAGTACCGGTTGCCCTAACAGCGTGGTGAGATTTTCGAACGGAAAAGCACCGGTGTGGCGCAACTGCAGTTGACGCAGGGTTTCCAGGGTCGGCGCCGGGGGCGCTTCGAAACCCAGGCGTTGCAGGTATAGCGCAAGATTTGTCAGTCGTGGTTCGCTCATCGCTCAATCCTTATGCATGGAGCCCGCGGATCGCTCCGCCGATGGCCGCCATGTATAAGGGAAAAAGCGCTCGGACCGATAATTGATTTCGCCAATCGCCGCACGCGCCAAAACTATCGCCGTTTGCGTGAACCCAATCGAATCCACGTCGGCGCGTGATCGCTGGCATGAGGTTCGTTGCGGACCCAGGCGTCGACGCCGGCCTCTTGCAGATAAGGACTCGCTGCCTGATTGAGCAGTAGATGATCGATGCGCAGTCCCGAGTTTTTCTGCCAGTGCTGGCGGAAGTAGTCCCAGAAGGTGTAGATCTGCTCCTCCGGGTACAGATGACGCAGGGAGTCGGTCCAGCCCTGATCCAGCAGACGCTGATAACACGCACGACTCTCGGGTTGCAGCAGCGCGTCCTTGAGCCAGGAGCGTGGGTTGTAGATGTCCATATCGGTGGGCACCACGTTGTAGTCGCCGGCCAGCACCACCGGATGGTCGCTGCCTTGCAGGTCCTTGGCGTACGAGATCAGCCGCTCGAACCACGCCAGTTTGTAATCGAACTTCGGCCCTGGCTGCGGATTGCCGTTGGGCAAGTACAGACAACCCACCAGAACCCCGTGCACGGCCGCTTCGATGTAGCGGCTATGGGTATCGCTGTCATCGCCCGGCAAACCGCGCCGACTCTCCAGCGGTTGCGCATCGCGTGCCAGAATTGCCACCCCGTTCCACGACACCTGGCCCTGCCAGATCGCGCCATAACCAGCCGCCTCCAGCTCGGCGGCGGGAAACGCGCCATCCACCGATTTGAGTTCCTGCAGGCAGGCGATGTCTGGCTGCTCCCGCGCCAGCCACGCCAGTAGATTGGGCAGGCGCGCACGCATGCCGTTGACGTTGAAGGTGGCGATTTTCAGGTTGTTCATGATCCGATGCTCGCAACGGATGGGCGGTATCCAATTGTGACCGGGGGCCGTCCCGGCAGTTGCCGCGGCGGATGTAACAGGCGACTAAAGGTGCGCGCTCTGCAGCGGGAAATCTTCCTGCGAGACCTTGAGCAACGGCAGCAGTGCATACCTGTCCACCGGACGACTGAGGTAAAAACCCTGCACTTCATGACACTGATCCGAGATCAGGAAATCCAGTTGCTCCAGCGTCTCGACACCTTCTGCAGTTACGGTCAGGCCCATCGCCTTGCCCAGGTTGATGATCGCCTGCACCACGGCGCGATCATTGCTGCCGCTGCTCATGGACGAAATAAAGCGTTTGTCGATCTTGATCCCGTCGAACGGATACGTGCGCAGGTAACCCAACGAAGAATAACCGGTGCCAAAGTCGTCCATGTTCAGGCGCACGCCCAACTCCTTGAGCGCGTTCATGGTCGCCAAGGCGCCATCTACGTCGATGAGCATCACGTTTTCAGTGATCTCCAGCTCCAGCCGACTGGCGGGCAAGCGGGTCTGGATCAACGCTTCGCGCACGTCCTCGATCACATCGCTACGGGCGAACTGAACCGGCGACAGGTTGACCGACACCATCATCGCGCCGGGCCAGGTCAGAGCCGTCTCGCACGCCTCGCGCAGCACCCAGCGGCCCAATGGCACGATCAGATCGGTTTGCTCGGCCAGCGGGATAAACGCATCGGGGCTCAACAAGCCTTGCACTGGATGCTGCCAGCGCAGCAGCGCTTCGACCGAGACGATGCGCTTGCCATCGACGTGATAACGCGGCTGGTAATGCATCACGAATTCGTTGTTCTTGATCGCCCGACGCAGGTCGTTTTCCAGTTGCCGGCGATGCTGGATCTGATCGTTCATGTGCGCGGCAAAATAGCACCAGGTCTTCTTGCCAGCGGATTTGGCCTGATACAACGCGATATCGGCACACCGAATCAGCTCCTGTGGAATATGCCCCTGGCGCCGACTCAAGGCGATACCGATGCTCGCGCCGATGTGCAGCGAGTGATGGTCATAGTGAATCGGCTGATGCAGGTTGTCGAGCAAGCGCTCGCAAAACCGGTCGATTTCCGCGTGGCTGTCCATCCCATGGAGCACCAGCACGAACTCGTCGCCCCCCAGTCGGGCGACCAGGTCAATGTCTCGTGTGCACTCGCGCAAACGGGTGGCGATTTCCAGCAAGACCGCATCGCCGGCCGGGTGGCCGAGGGAATCGTTGATCGGCTTGAAGTTATCCAGGTCAATCATCAACAACGTCAGCGCCGTCGACTGCTCTTTCAGCGCCAGCGCCTCATCGAGAAAGCGCGCCAGTTTGTTGCGGTTGGGCAGGCCGGTCAGGGCGTCGTGCAACGACAGATGCTGGATCTGCGCATGGGCGGCGACTTCGTCGGTGATGTCGCTGGCCGTTCCGCGATAGCCCAGCACCGCGCCCTTGCGCTGGATCGGCCGTGCCGACACCCGACACACCCGCTGCTGCCCCGATTGATCGCGGTAGGAACAGCGCAAATGGCTGACGGCTTGCTCTTCATCGAGTTTGTTCAGCCACAGCGACAACGGCGTCGTATCACAATTGAGCAATTGCCCGATGTTCTGTCCCAGCCACTGCTGATCGGAGAACCCGGTGACGGTGCTGAAGCGTCCCGACAGATAAGTGATGCAATGCTGGTCGTCGATTTCCCAGATCCAGTCGGACGCGGCCTCGGCCACCGCACGAAAACGCTCTTCACTGGCCTCCAGCGCCTGGTTCGACAAATCGAGGCTGGTGTAACTGGCATCCACATGCCCCGACGTGCGCAGGACATAGCGAAAGAAATAAGCGGTCAACAACGCCAGAACCAGCAGCGCCCCGCCCAGTGGTGGCAACAGCGACCAGAGCAATTGATGACCCGGTCGATCGAGCCGGGAGACCAGACTGTAACCGGTGCCAGCGAGGGCAATAGCGGGCTGACCGGTAGCGATCGCGTTGTCGGGCTTCAGGCTCAAGTCGTGCAAACCGTAATCGGCGCCCAAGGTGCTGAGCTTTTCAGGGTTCAGTTGGTCGACGTATATAAGCACCGACGTGCTTTTGGGATCGACCGCCGGGCGTTCGTCGTTGGGCACAATCGCGGCGGCCGACAGCAGCGCGGGTTTGCCCTCGAACAAGGTGTAGTGGCTGACGGGTTTGATGAGGTTCTCCTGACCCTGAACCTCGTCAATGAGCGTCGCCATCGAGGCCGACAGATAGGCCGCCGCCTCATCCTGCACCGCAAGCCCACTCACCACGGCGTATTTTGTTCGCTGGGGATCGACCACAAAAACGCCATCATAGTGATCGATGGTGAACAGGGTTTTACCCAGGTTCTGCTCGATGTAGGCCCACTGCACATCGACCTCGCCGTTCAGGTGATCATAGGCCGACGTCCAGTTGGCATAACTGGCAATGTAGTTTTTCGTCGCAGTGATACGGTTTTCCAGGGCGCGCTGGGTATAAAACGTGGTTTTGGCCCGGTCCCCGGCATCGAGCCGCCCGGCAATACTGAACAGGGCGATCAGCGCAATCAGCACCCCAACCACAAACAACAGACCGACCACCAACATCAGGTTGCGGGTAATCGGGGTATGGCGCGCAGGTGCGGCGGTGGTAACGGCAGATAAATCCATGCACTTGATCCTGTCAATCGATTGCCCGATCGGAATGAGACCGGTGGGCCCGGTCGGTCAGGTGTGACAGCCAGGCTCTCTGCACTGACCATAGCAGGCATACCTGATCATCGCTCCTGGATAACGCAAGTCATTGCCACACTTGAAGAACCGGTCACAAGAACTATTGCCCATCGATGGCCGCAAGCGTCATCGATCCGAGCGCATCAGCGCCTCGACGCCCCCTTCCATCGACAACACCGCCGAGCGATTTCGCCCTGAGTGCTTGGCCTGGTACAACGCCGCATCCGCGCGCTTGATCAACATTTCGGTGCTGTCGTGCGCCGTCGGCACGAACGAATAACAGCCAAGACTGACCGTCACGTAGCCCGTGGGCGAACCGCTATGGGTGATATTTTTGTCCATGACACTGCGGCGGATTTGCTCGGCGATCGTCAGCGCGCCATGGATGTCGGTGTCTGGCAGCAACACCGCGAACTCTTCACCGCCGTAGCGCACCGCCAGATCGGCTTTGCGGTGGCAACAACTCTTCAGGGCCCGCGCCACTTCGGCCAGGCAATGGTCCCCGGCCACATGACCGTAAGTGTCGTTGTAGCGCTTGAAGTAATCGATATCGAGCATGATCAGGCCCAGCGAGCTCGACCGCCGGGCACCGCGCCCGAACTCTTTCTCCAGCGCCCGTTCGAACAAGCGGCGGTTGGCCAGCCCGGTCAGGCTGTCGTGGGTGGCGATCAGCTCCAGGGTTTTCTGCGCCTCGCGCAAATCCGCCTCGATGCGCTCGCCCGCGCGAACCTGATGAATGAACACCCAACCGAACAACCCCACACCGAGGACAACCAGAGCGACGATCACACCGGATTGAATCGCCGTGTCGTACCAGTCCTTGAGGACTGCGTCTTTGGAGGATGCCGCCGCGACCACCACCGGATAGGCATCGAGCTGACGGTAGCCATACAGCCGAGGGATGCCATCGACCACTGAGTCGATCATGGCGTTGCCGGACGTGGCTAAGGGCAAGAGTTTCTGAAAAATCTCGCCCTTAGCCAATGACGTACCGATCTGCGATTCCACAAACGGCCGCCGCGCCAGCAGTGTTCCATCGGTCAATGCCAAAAACATCGCGCCGTTGTCGTCGAGGCTGAAGCTTTTGAAGAACTGATCGAAGTACGACATCTTGATCCCGGCTAGCAGCACACCCTGGAAATGACCGCTCTGATCGTTTATCCGCCTGGAAACCGGAATGATCCACTCGCCATTTTCCCGACTGCGAATTGCCGGGCCGATGTGCGCCAGGGTCGAGATGTTTTGCTGGTGAAACCTGAAATACTCGCGATCCGCCACACCAGCCCCGCGGGGTAGATCCTCGAACGACGTCACGGCCCATTGCCCCTGCCTGTCGAACAGAAATATCCCGTGCAACTGATGCAGCGCCTGCACTCGCCGGGCGAAGGTTTTCTGCAGGCGTGGCGTCTGGGCAGCGTCGAAACCTTCAGCCTGAATCCAGTCCACCAGACTGGTCAGCACCAGATCGGCCTTCATGAACGTGTCTTCGGCCTGCTGCGCCATGGCCCGGGTCAGGTTCGACGACGACACCTCGGCCAACGCGAGGTCGTGCCGACGCGACTGCTCCAGTTGCAGGTAAAGCAGCCCACAGAGACAAAGGCATACCGCTGCAATGAACAGCACCGCAGCCTTGAGCAAAGGCAGTCGCTTCAAGGCATCGCCGGACGCGTGCTGCGGATCGTGAATGGGAATAGGCAAAAGTGAGTCCTGGAAGGGTAAGACATGGGCAACGGCCCAAAGCCCTTATTTTTTGTGCGCGTAGTCTACGGGGTTGTGCGGGATAAACGGAGAATTGGGGGATAAATGGTTGTGTTTTAATCCCATGACGCAAGGCAAAACCACATGACCTTGAAGGAGCTACGATTAACTGACATCACGACAGGAAATCGAAATGAGTAAGGTAGACGAGCTCGCCGCGAAGCTTAAACAATCCCGGCAAACCAGTGCCGACGCGACCATCGCCGATCAAGCCATCGACAGCTGGCCCGCCCAGGTCTACGAGCTGTATCACCAGATCGAAGCCTGGCTGCAACCACTGATCGAGGTGGGCCTGAAGCTGCGACGCAATTCCACTCATGTGTTCGAGAGTGCGCCGGACGGTGCGACTTACGATTACGCCATCGACCAACTGCTGATCGAAGGCAACCACCACAGCATCACCTTCGATCCCGTCGCGCGTTTCACCGTCGACGGTGCCGGGCGGATCGAAATCCACTCGACAGGCAAGGAACTCGCCTTGTTACGAACCGTGAACGAACACGGCGAGACGCAGTGGTGGCTCCAGGCGAGCGAACAATCCGGACAACAACCGGATGCGATCGCGCTGACGGAACACAATTTGCTGCTGGCCGTGCAGGAAGGCTTGGGGCTTTAAGGCCTACAAATTGCTCTGCTCCGCCGCTACCGAGGGAGGCGCCTCTCGCCTCCCGTCCAGCGCCGGCCGCTCCGAAGGCCGATTCAACGCTCGCAATACCGGGGAGTCATAGCCATACACATCGGGCTTGAATGTCACGCGTCCATCAAGACTCAGGTCCACCGTCCAGTAGGCCAACAGCACCGGCACTTTCACCGGGAGCCTGATGTTCTCTGTCTTGCCGTTGGCTAACTGCTTTTGAATCCCTTCGCTGTTCCAGTGAACCGGATCGTTGAACAACAGCTCTACCAATTGCAGCGGGTTTTCTACCCGAATACAGCCGGAGCTGGTCGCGCGGTTGGATTTCGCGAACAACTCTCGATGCGGCGTGTCGTGCAGATAAATCGAATACTCATTGGGAAAACGAATCACCACCTGCCCCAGCGAGTTATCCGACCCCGCATCCTGCCGCAAGGTAAGACCGCGCGGGTTGTCCCAATCGACAGTGGACGGATCGAGCACATTGCCATCTCGATCAATCACGCGAATCCGGCTTGCCTCAAGATAGCCAGGATTGTCGCGAATTTTCGGCAGCATGTCCTTGAGCAGAATCGTCGGCGGCACGGTCCAGGTGGGGTTGAACGTGACGTAGGTGATCGCGGATTGAAAAATCGGCGTGCTGCGAAACGGCTTACCGACCTGCACCCGTGAGCGCCAGATCGGTTTGCCATCGCGATAGAACGCAACTTTATACCCGGCGATATCGACCACGACGAAGGTGCCCTGAAGCTTGTACAGCAGCCACCGCGCCCGTTCCATGTTCACCCGCACTTGATCGATTCGCGCCTCGACCGACACATTCAGCTCCGCGAGCGTCGCCGGCCCCGCTACGCCGTCCGCCCCGAGGTATTGCTCGGTCTGAAACTTCTTCACCGCCGCAGTGACGGTGTCGTCGTAGTCGGTGCGAGCAGTTCCTTGCGCGGCGAGATAGCCGCCCGCCGCCAAACGCGTACGCAATAGAGCGACCGAGGCGTCGTCCATGCCGGGCCTGAGCGTCTGCCCTTCCGGGATCTTTGGCCAGCCACCCCGATCACGAACCTTGCGCAGTTGCGCCAGGCCATGGCGCAAGGTGCCGTAAATCGCTTCTTGGGGCGGTGCCTGGGCGAAGGCGCGCGCAATGTCATGGCTGTCGAGGGCGGCAAAAAATTTATTGACGTCCTCCCGAGGATCGACGCCAGCGGGGTCGAAGTTCCAGTGGATGTCCAACCGCGAAGGGTCGACCTTGCCGCGCCGCAACTGCAGCAGCGCCGTGATGAACGTTCGGGTGGCGGAGATATCAAAGGCTGCCCGTTGCCCGGGGGTTGGGGTGGTTGTCTGCATCAATGCGCGGGCCTCGGCCAACTCGGCGGTCCGGAAATCCGCGGGGTTCAGGCCATCGGCCTGGGTATCGCCCAGGCTTTTCAACAACAGGGCGACATCGTCATCGTCCGTCCAGGCAGCGCGATAGCCACGATGACTATAGAAATCCATCACCACTCGGTTCACATCGACCCGTTGATGACGTGGCGAGGTGAGCAGCGGCGGAAACGCCGAACTCAATGGCGCCAACTCCGCCTGAATCGCTTGGCCGACATAATCGCCTGGTGCCGCTTCAGCCGCAGGGCTAACGGGTGATACCGGCTCAATCGGCGAAGTTTGTGCGATCGCCGTGCCGCTTATCAGAAAGCCCATAAAAAATATGCGGCTTATGACGAATAACCTTGTTAACTGCCCCATGGATAATCCTTAATCTCCCGTTTTCAACCGGCTAGCGTCGTGCGCGCTGCTAGACTCGAAATATTCAGATGAGACTTGCATATGGCCCCACACCGCTTTGGCTGCTTAATGACGGCCGTGCTGCTGACTGCTTTTTTTTCATTACCGGCAGCCTACGCCGATTCGCTTGAAGCTGCCTTGGTCAAAGCGGCCCCCGATGCCAACGCCAAAGTCATTGCCCTGGCCGTTCGCGCCTCCCAATGCAGCCGGGCCCAAGGCACGTCCCCGGTGCAGAGACTCGCAGTGATCGATTATTCCCTGCCCTCGACCGTGCAACGTCTTTGGGTATTCGACCTTAAACAACGCAAATTGTTGTTCCATGAACTGGTCGCCCACGGTCGCAACAGTGGCGAGAACATGGCCAGCCAGTTCTCCAATCAGAATGCCAGCTACGCCACCAGCCTGGGTTTGTACCGCACCCAATCCAGCTACGTCGGGCAGAACGGTTATTCCCTGCGCATGGAAGGTCTGGAACCGGGTTTTAACGACAACGCCTTCGAACGGGCGATCGTCATTCACGGCGCGCCTTACGTCAGCCCTGCCCTGGCGCGGGCCAATGGCCGGATTGGCAGAAGTCTCGGCTGCCCGGCGGTGAGACCCGCGATTGCACATCGGCTGATCGACTCGATGAAGGATGGGCAGTTGTTATTTTCTTACTACCCGGATCAGCGTTGGTTGAAGTCTTCTTCGTATATCAATTGCGGTAACGCCACCGTGGCGGAATCGTCCAGGTCCAATAGCAGTCCTTGAACACCGCGTGAAACTGTCAAAACTGTAATCTTGGCCTCAGCCTGCTGAAAGGCACCGCCCGTTAGCCTCCTCCTCATTGAGCTCTCTTCCTTCCGCTCAGGATGGACCTGAGGGCTTCATCAGGCTGACGGACGGGATAAAACGGCATGCATTCCAACACCTCAAGACGCACCTTCGTGAAGGGCCTGGCCGCTGGCGGGGTGCTCGCTGGCCTCGGGCTGTGGCGCACGCCGGTCTGGGCGGTCACCAGCCCCGGCGAACCGAATGTGCTGGCCGGTACCGACTTCGACCTGTTCATTGGCGAAACCCCGGTCAACATCACCGGCAACCCTCGAACCGCGATGACCATCAACGGCGGCATTCCCGGCCCCCTGCTGCGCTGGCGCGAAGGCGACACCGTCACGCTGCGGGTGAAAAACAAACTCAAGGACAGCACTTCCATTCACTGGCACGGCATTTTGCTGCCGGCCAACATGGACGGCGTTCCAGGCCTGAGCTTTCACGGGATCGAACCGGACGGCATGTACGTCTACCAGTTCAAGGTCCGGCAGAACGGCACTTACTGGTACCACAGCCATTCGGGCTTTCAGGAACAGTCCGGGGTTTATGGGCCGTTGGTTATCGACGCCAAGGAGCCGGAGCCGTTCCAGTACGACCGCGACTACGTGGTGATGCTCACCGACTGGACCGACGAAGACGCCGTCGGCCTGATGAAAAAACTCAAGAAACAATCGGACTACTACAACTACAACAAACGCACCGTGGGCGACTTCATCCACGACGTCAGCGAGAAAGGCTGGGGCTCGACGGTGGCCGATCGCAAGATGTGGGCCGAGATGAAGATGAACCCCACCGATCTGGCGGATGTCAGCGGTGCCACTTACACCTACTTGATGAACGGCCAGGCGCCGAACATGAACTGGACTGGCTTATTCCGTCCCGGCGAAAAGCTGCGCCTGCGTTTTATCAACGGCTCGTCCATGACCTACTTCGACGTGCGCATCCCGGGCTTGAAAATGACCGTGGTCGCGGCGGATGGCCAACACGTCAAACCAGTGAGCGTCGACGAGTTCCGCATCGCGGTGGCGGAGACGTTCGACGTGATCGTCGAGCCGACCCAGGACGCCTACACCCTGTTCGCCCAGTCGATGGATCGAACGGGTTATGCGCGAGGCACCCTGGCGGTGAAGGCCGGATTGTCGGCGCCGATTCCAGCGCTGGATCCGCGACCGCTGGTGACCATGGATGACATGGGCATGGGCGGCATGGATCACGGCAGCATGGGCGGCGACATGGCGGGGATGGACCACGGTGCCATGCAGGGCATGACTGGTGGTGATATGCAGGGCATGGACGGCGGCGACATGCAGGGCATGGACAGCATGGCCGGCATGGATCACAGCAGCATGGCCATGGGTGGCATGGCCGGAATGGCCGGGATGCAATCCCATCCCGACACGGAAAAAGACAACCCGCTGGTGGACATGCAAGCCATGAGCACCACGCCAAAACTCGACGACCCGGGCATCGGCCTGCGCAACAACGGCCGCCGTGTGCTGACCTACTCCGACCTGCGCAGCACCTTCGAAGACCCGGACGGCCGCGAGCCCGGCCGCACCATCGAGCTGCACCTGACCGGTCACATGGAGAAGTTCGCGTGGTCGTTCAACGGCGTGAAGTTCTCCGATGCCGAACCCGTGCGACTCAAGTACGGCGAGCGGATTCGGGTGGTGTTGGTCAACGACACGATGATGACCCACCCCATTCATTTGCACGGTATGTGGAGTGACCTCGAAGACGAGAACGGCCAGTTCATGGTGCGCAAACACACCATCGACGTGCCGCCCGGATCACGGCGCAGCTATCGGGTCACCGCCGACGCGCTCGGTCGCTGGGCCTACCACTGCCATCTCCTGTACCACATGGAAATGGGCATGTTCCGTGAAGTTCGCGTGGAAGAATAAGGCGCTCCCCATGACCAGACTCACTCCGATCTCTTTGGCCCTCGTTACCGTGGGCCTGACGCTCTCTTCGGCCATGGCCGCCACCGACAACATGCAGGGCATGGACCATAGCCAGATGCCGGGCATGGATCACAGCCAGATGCAGAGCGAGGATTACGGGCAAATGCAGCCCGCCGCACCGACCCAAAGCCGCACGCCGATCCCGGCATTGACCGACGCCGACCGTGCCGCCGTTTTCGTCAGCCCCGCCGGCCATGACATGCACGACAGTGCGCTCAACTATTACTTCCTCGCCGACAAACTCGAATGGCAGGACGCCGATAACGGCAGCGCATTGGCGTGGGATCTGTCCGGCTGGATCGGCGGCGATATCGATCGCCTGTGGCTGCGCTCCGAAGGCGAACGCGTCAATGGCAAAACCGAAGATGCCGAAGTCCAGGCCCTCTGGGGCCACGCGATCAGCCCATGGTGGGACGTGGTAACCGGCGTGCGCCAGGATTTCAAACCCGGCGCCCCGCAAACCTGGGCTGCGTTCGGCGTGCAAGGCATGGCCCTGTACAACTTCGAAACCGAGGCCACGGCCTTCATCGGCGAAGGTGGCCAGACCGCCGCACGGCTGGAAGGCGACTACGACATTCTGCTCACCAACCGGCTGATTCTGCAGCCGACCGCCGAGCTTAACGTCTACGGCAAAAACGACCCGCAACGGGGCATCGGCTCCGGGCTGTCGAACACCGAAGCCGGGCTGCGCCTGCGCTATGAAATCCGCCGGGAATTCGCGCCCTACATCGGCGTGACCTGGAACCGCACCTACGGCAAAACCGCCGATTACGCCAGGGACGAAGGCGAGGACCGCAGCGAAGCCCGACTGGTCGTCGGCGTTCGAATGTGGTTCTAAACGCTTCAACTCAAAAACCTAAAAAACAACCGCTTAAAGCGGTAAGAGGCCTTGCATGCGCACCATCAAAATCACCGCTGTCGCCATCGCACTTTCCACCGGGCTGCTCATGAGCGCACTGGCTCAAGCCCACCCGAAACTGCTCTCCTCCACCCCGACCGAAGGCGCGGACGGCGCAGCACCGAGCAACATCGAACTGCACTTCTCCGAAAACCTCATGACCCAATTCTCCGGCGCAAAACTGGTCATGACCGAAATGCCCGGCATGGCCCATTCCCCCATGCCGATGAAAGCCAAGGTCTCCGGCGGCAGCGACCCGAAAACCATGGTCATCACCCCACTCTCGCCCCTGCCCACCGGCAGCTACAAAGTCGAATGGCGCGCCGTGTCTTCGGACACTCACCCGATTACCGGCAACGTTACGTTCAAAGTGAAGTGATTGATGAGCGACTCGGTCGGCATTGCCCTGCGGTTTGCGTTGTATGTGGATTTGATGCTGTTGTTCGGGGTGGCACTTTTTGGGCTGTATAGCCTTAAAGGGCAGGAACGGGTATCTGGGGCGGTGCTGCCGTTCCGGTTGATGTTGGCGGGGACGGCGGTGCTGGGCGCAGTGTTGTCTGTCGCCAGCATGGTGATGATGGTAAGTGCCATGAGCGGTGAAACGGACTTCGCCGAGCTGCGTCCGCACATCGAGATGATGCTGTTCGAGACGGATGTCGGCTTGGCTTGGGGGGTTCGCATTGTTGCGCTGGTCGTCGCTGGCTTAGCGGTGATGCTCCGTGCGCCTGGTTTCGGTTTATGGGTCGCGGCTTTTGCCGGTGCCGTTGCCCTCGCCAGCCTGGCCTGGAGCGGACATGGGGCGATGGATGAAGGCAATCGTCGCTTTTGGCATTTCACGGTGGACATTCTGCACCTGCTGGCAGCGGGGGCCTGGCTTGGAGCATTACTGGCGTTTGCGTTGATGGCGAAGATCAACGCCCTGCAAACCGAAGCGCGCCTCAGGTTGCTGGCCCGCGCGGTTAATCGGTTTGAGGCGATTGGCGCGGCCATCGTCGTGGTCATCACCGCGACGGGAGTCGTGAATTATCTGTTCATCGTTGGGCCGAAGCTGGATGAGGTGTTTCTCAGCACTTACGGGATTCTGCTGTTCATCAAAGTGGTGCTGTTTGCCGGCATGCTGGTGCTCGCCGCGTTGAACCGGTTTCACCTTGGGCCGTTTCTGGAGCGCTCGTTGCGGGACGGGCAATACACGGTCGCCGCCAATGCGTTGCGGCGCAGCGTAGTGGTGGAACTGGCGGCGGCGATGTTGATCGTGGGATTGGTGGCTTGGCTCGGAACGCTGAGTCCGGAAATGGGTGCCCAGTAGGGAAATGAAAGCATCCGATGACCGGCCAGAGCAGTCAGTGGACAGGGTGAGGGGCCTTTACTAGCGTTTAACCACACTAGATTTCAAGCCAGAGGGTTCAACACCCAAGCGCCAAGGTGAAAAAAGCGGCGCAATTATCGAAAGGAGTTCGAAAATGGCTGAAGTAATGAAAGTGGTGGATGTCGACTTAAAAATACTTAAATCAAACCCACCGCAGCTGCACATATCGGCAATTGGCCTGGTGAATTCTGGTGGATGGACAAACCCGAGACTGGAGCCGCGGGTTTACATTCAGTTCCCACCAGACGGCATTCAGGACTTCGATTTTGTTGCTGATCCGCCCCAAGGGGCTGCTATACAGGTCATCCTTCCCATCGACGCATCAAAACTTTGGAAAGACCCGCCACTCGATAAACTCAAGGGAGTAAGAGTCCACTCTGCCAGCAACTCGATTGAAGCTCATCTTAAGAGTTCGAAGTCCGTGGCTTGTGGATAAACAACTCATGTAGAGGGATACGTGTCGGGCCTTGCCTGACACGTATCAGCCATTGGAATGTCACCCTGGCAGCACAATAAACCTCTGTGGGCGTCGTTTGATATGGATCAACAACACCCTCCGACCGTGGCGTAAGTTCAAGATCACTCCCGCTAACGGGAACACAACATACCCTGGTCCGCAGCCATCCGAGGCTGCCGCCCCGCGTTATCACTGTGGAGATCGCCATGCACATCTACGTCAAATCCCTCTTGGCCGCTCTGCTCATGAGCAGCCCATTGCTGGCGCCAGCTGCTGAATACCCCGAAACGGTGCCCGCCGCCCCCTCCAATGACGCCACCCAAACCATGCCCATGCAAGACAAGGCCATGAGCGAACAGATGAAGAAAATGCAGGCTGCTCACGACAAAATGATCGCTGCCAAAACCCCGGCCGAACGCCAGGCGGCGATGCAGGAAGCCATGACTACGATGAGAAACAGCCTCGGCATGATGCACGACAATTGCAGGGGGATGGGTATGGGCAAAGGCATGTCCGGCGGCAAGGACAACTCGGACACGGCGATGATGGACATGATGATGAAAATGATGGATCAGCAATCCAGGATGATGAAGATGCCAATGGGCCAATAAGCATTGCGCCATAGCCCCCGTCGCTGACGGTTGGCATTGGCCGGCATGGCCGGACGACACCCCGCAACATTTTCGTCAAAAATGGAGCGAGTCACATGAACCACTCAAACCCCTCGACACCTCCAGCCCCCTCGTTCTGGCGCAGCAAACCCGGCATCGCGCTGGGCATGCTGCTGGTGATCGGACTGTTCTACCTGGCCCGCGAGCATTACGGTCATATCTACCCGCTTTTGCCCTATCTGATTCTATTGCTGTGCCCGCTGATGCACCTGTTCGGGCATCACCACGGCGGCAGACACTGACCCATGCACCGCCATCTCGATCACCTCAAATCACCTGCTTTGGCGCAGCAGGCAGCGGAGCCGACGACCGAAAAAGAGTACACCTGCCCCATGCACCCGGAGATCCGCCAGCGCGGTCCGGGTACATGCCCCAAGTGCGGCATGACCCTTGAGCCGGTGTTGCCCGAACCGGAGGAAGCGGACAACCCTGAGCTCGCCGACTTTTCCCGGCGCTTCTGGTGGACCCTTCCTCTGACCCTGGCAGTGACCGCGCTGGCGATGGGCAGTCATGGCTTGAGCCTGTTTCACGGCGCCACACAGAACCTGGTCGAACTGGTGCTCGCCACGCCCGTCGTGCTTTGGGCCGGCTGGCCGTTCTATGTGCGCGGCGCCCGTTCGGTCATCCAGCGCAGCCCCAACATGTGGACGCTGATCGGCCTCGGCACCGCGGCGGCCTTCCTCTATAGCCTTGCCGCCACCCTGACACCCGGCCTGTTTCCAGCCACCTTCATGATGGACGGCCGGGTTGGCGTGTACTACGAAGCAGCGGCGGTCATTATTTCCCTGACGCTGCTCGGACAGATGCTGGAACTCAAGGCGCGCTCGCAAACCTCGGCCGCGATCAAATCACTGCTCGGCCTGGCGCCCAAGACCGCACGCCGGATCAACGCCGACGGCAGCGAAGCAGACATCGCACTGAGTCATGTGCACAGCGGTGACACCTTGCGCGTGCGCCCCGGCGAGAAGGTCCCGGTCGATGGTGTGGTGTTGCAGGGCGAAAGTGCGGTGGACGAGTCCATGCTCACAGGCGAGCCGGTCCCCGTGATGAAACGCCCTGGTGACGGGCTGATCGGCGCCACCCTCAATACCCACGGCAGCCTGGTGATGCAGGCGCAGAAAGTGGGCTCAGCTACCGTGCTTGCGCAAATTGTGCAGATGGTGGTCCAGGCACAACGCTCCAAAGCACCGATGCAACGCCTGGCGGACGTGATTGCTGGCTACTTCGTCATGGTGGTGATCGCCATTGCCGCCCTGACTTTTGTCGGCTGGGGATTGTGGGGGCCGCAACCGAGCTGGGTGTTCGGTCTCATCAACGCAGTGGCGGTGCTGATCATCGCCTGCCCGTGTGCCCTCGGCCTGGCCACACCGATGTCGGTGATGGTCGCCACCGGCAAGGCGGCCAGCAGCGGCGTGCTCTTTCGGGATGCGGCGGCGATCGAAAACCTGCGCAAAATCGACACCCTGATCGTGGACAAGACCGGCACCCTCACCGAAGGCCGCCCGGCGTTTCACAGCGTCGAACCTGCGCCTGGCTACAGTGCTGACGAGGTGCTGCGCCTGGCCGCCAGCCTCGACCAGGGCAGCGAGCACCCATTGGCTCACGCCATCGTCGAACGTGCTCGCGCCAACGGCGCGGTGTTGAGCACAGCGCAGACGTTCGAGTCGGCGTCAGGGATCGGCGTGCGCGGCCAGGTCGACGGGCACCGTGTTCAACTGGGCAACACCACGCTAATGGCTGAAGCCGGCATCGCCCTGGAAGCCTTGCAACCTCAAGCCGAGCAACTGCGCAGCGACGGAACCAGCATCATGTACCTGGCCGTGGATGGCGTGCTCGCGGGGTTGCTCGCCGTCGCCGACCCGATCAAACCCACCACCCGGCTCGCTGTCGAACGCCTGCAGGCCGATGGCGTGCGGGTAATCATGGCAACCGGAGACGGCCTCACCACTGCCCGTGCCGTCGCCCGCCAACTGGGTATCGAAGAAGTCCACGGCGAGGTCAAGCCACAGGACAAGGAACGCCTGGCCGCCGGTATGCAGGAACGCGGGCACCGAGTGGCAATGGCCGGCGACGGCATCAACGACGCCCCGGCCCTGGCCCGTGCCGACGTCGGTATCGCCATGGGCACCGGCACCGATGTCGCCATGAACAGCGCTCAAGTCACCCTGGTCAAGGGCGACCTGCTCGGCATTCTGCATGCCCGCAACCTGTCGGTGGCAACCGTGCGCAACATGCACCAGAACCTTGCCTTTGCCCTGGCCTACAACGCCATGGGCATCCCCCTCGCCGCCGGGTTGTTCTACCCGTTGACCGGGCATTTGCTGTCCCCGTTGGTGGCTGCCCTGGCCATGAGCGTGAGTTCTGCCTCAGTAGTGTTCAATGCCTTGCGCCTGCGCCGGGCCGTGATTGACTGAGCACATTGCTGACAGCCAGGAAGCGGTTTCACTACACTGATCCAGCCTTGCCCCCCACTCCATCACAAAAGCCCGATAACGATGAAAACCATAAAAAGCACATTGCTGCTCAGTGGCCTGCTGGCGCTATCCTGCGGCGCTGAGGCAGAGCAAAGCCCTTCGCACCTGGACACCGTCCTGCAACAAGGCCAACTGCGGGTTTGTACGACAGGCGACTACAAACCCTATACCTACAAAGCCGAGGACGGCGAATACTCGGGAATCGACATCGCCATGGCCCGCTCGCTGGCCGAGAGCCTGGGCGTGAAGGTCGAGTGGGTCCAGACCACCTGGAAAACCCTGATGCCCGACATGCTCGCGGGCAAATGCGACATCGGCGTCGGCGGCATCTCCGTCACCCTGGAACGCCAGAAAAAAGCCTTCTTCAGCACCACCCTGGATGTCGACGGCAAAATCCCGCTGGTGCGCTGCGAAGATCAAGCGAAATACCAGACCCTCGAACAAATCAACCAGCCTTCGGTTCGCCTGGTCGAACCGGCCGGCGGCACCAACGAAGCCTTCGTCCATGCCTTCCTGCCCAAGGCGCAATTGCAGCTGCACGACAACGTGACCATCTTCCAGGAACTGCTGGAGAAGAAGGCTGACGTGATGATTACCGATGCGTCGGAAGCGCTGTATCAGCAGAAACTCAAACCGGGGTTGTGCGCGGTCAACCCGACGCAATACATGCAGTATGGGGAGAAGGCATATCTGCTGCCGCGGGATGACATCAGCTGGAAGATGTATGTCGATCAGTGGCTGCACCTGGCCAAGGTGACGGGGAATTACCAGAAAGTCCTCGGTCAGTGGATCGCGGTGCCAGAGGCCAAATAGCCTGTTAGTCCATTCCCTGCAGCAGCTGGCGCAGCCTGCGTCCGGCTGCGAAGCAGTCGTCGTCGACGTCGCGGAGCATCAGGCAAATCACGCAACGGCGAAAACACCCAAGCCGTTGCGTCATTCCTTAGTCGTGCAGCAAGCCCGAGCTGTACTCATTAAAGCTGTTGCCGATGGCGCTCCCACCAAAGTTCACCTTGTTGGGGTTATGGCCGTCGAACTGTTGGCAGCCTTCTGAAAAGCAGGAACTGGTGCTCACACCCGAACAGGCGCTCAAGAGCAAAGCACCGGTGATCAGCATGGCTTTGAAGAGGTTCGAGATCATCTTGTTGTTTCCTGTGGGCTGGAGGTGTGGCAGCACGGTCTTAGGTGGTCATCCTATGCCACACGGCCGCCACACTTGATGAAACATTGCTGAGCGACAGCGTTGGTTCAGCATTTGCGTCCGCTCAATGGCGGCTTTGTGCGGGAGACTTTCGGGTCTGCCGGGTTCCTGGTTTCCCGGTCTTGCAGACCCGCGCACGGCTGCCACCTCGTCGATTGGGGCGCTGCTTTTTCCTTCCGTTTTCGCTGGCGGACATCCGGCAGATCAAATAGTGCATATAAACATTCACTCGATATTTCAATTTTTTCCAAAGGCAGAAAATTTCCCGGGGTGACAGCTTTATGTCTCGCCTATACTAAAAAGATTGAATAGTGCCAGCGAGCGCATTTAAGAAGATATTGAAATTTAAAAGCCTAGATATCCTTGAGAGTTGCTGGTTAAAAACATCTTTCCGTGATGATTTGGTGTCGTAACGAGGATTTGATATGAACGTCTTATTGAAAGAACTTCAGGCCTATCATCATGAAGTGGCCATGAAAATTACTCAGATCAAAGAGTTGCTGAGGAAAATGAGACATGAATCCGATGGGACTGATGACTGCAAGTCGTTGTTCGCGATGCTGGAAGCCTTGCACGGTGATGCAGAGCGACACCACCATGAAAATGAAGAACTTATTCGACTGGCCTTGCTAGAGACTGAGGCGCCGATCCACCAACGGGTCAAGGATATCGAGCGAGATCATCAAGCATTTGGGCGCATTGCTGGACAGCTGAAGATGTTGGAGGACACCACTAAGGAAACGAGAGTAATTGCTGACACTATCGATGACTTCATCAAAAAATATTACGATCATATGGACGCTGAGGAAAATATTTTCTTTCCGGCGGCAGATAAGTGGCTGTCAGACGACCAGTGGCAGGAAATCAAACGTCAATGGCATTAATTGGAAGTCACCGTACACTTTCAAAATTTAGCTGCTACTTAGCACCAACTTCACTAAGTAATTACGCGGACACCGTGTATTAACTCACAGGGGTGTCCGTATATCGGGGGCTCCTCGTTGCAAGTCCCTTCGCTTTGGCGCCTGTGCTGACTACACAAAGATCCAAGGCTATTTGCCAAAAGAAAAATGGGGACAAATTCACTTACTCGTGCCAAACCTTCCAATTTCTCCCGTTCCCGTGCTCACTCTCTAGACTCGCCTAAGCTCCACAAGCTCAATCCCGCCCCCCACCTCCCAGCCTCACCCACGCCTATAAAAAAGTATAAAAAATGGACTGATTAGGGACTAATTTATTTACTCACCACCTTTCAAACTCGCCTTTTCAGTGAATATCAAGCGAAAAAACCTGAAAATGAGTATATGTATTTTCATACTCATGAACAATAAAACTGGCCATTTCCGAGTGCAGATCAACTTCTTCATTATAGCTTCCATTATTAGCATCATAAAATCGTCCTGAACGACGATTATAGGCAACAACATGCCCCCTATCTCCAGCAACTAAAGGATTTTGCAACCACACAATACTTTCGTCGTACAAGGCAAGAGTAAACGAAGCAAAAAGATTGCCAAACGATAGAACATTGGCCGGCACAGGTACCACCTGGTTAATATTTGAATATAATGCTTGGGCCATCGCGACCAACGTTTGCAGTGTAATGCCACCGCCAGCCATCATATTTCCAGCATTTTGCATTTGATTTAGTCGGTTGGCACTTCCAGGCCCATACGCAGCCAACGCACCATCTGCGACAGATTGAAACATTACATCTTCGCAGTCGTTTGCTAGCCAATGAATCGATAGGGAAAAACACACACCCATATTATTCGGCGCAGGAAGCGGACCAATAAATAGTGCTTGGTTGCAGGGTTGAATCTCAATCATCTGATAGCTCCTTTATCATCAAGCATGCGTCCTGCTTTACATTACTATTCTGCTTAAAGCCTCATTATCCAAATCAAAAAATGTCAATCTGACACCCCCAGTGTCTTGAGGCTAGTCAGAAACTCGGCATTTTCAAGAACATGCGAGAGCGAAGACAAAAAATATTCTTTGCCTATCCCAACGCAAGTTCGACGGCTTTACAGCCCCCTCTCCGCCCCGACAGACATTCCTGATAAACTTCCCACTCCTCGCCTCACACACCCAGATGCCCAATGCTCCCATCATTTGCTCCAAACTCTGTGCCAGCCCTCTCCCGCCGCTTCAGCGTTGCGCCGATGATGGATTGGACAGACCGCCACTGCCGCTTCTTCCTGCGCCTGTTCTCCAAGCACGCCCTGCTCTACACCGAAATGGTCACCACCGGCGCGCTCCTCAACGGCGATCACGACCGCTTCCTCCGTCACAACGAAGCCGAGCACCCGCTCGCCCTGCAACTCGGTGGCAGTGTCCCGCTGGACCTGGCTGCCTGCGCCCGCATGGCCCAGGAGCACGGTTACGATGAGGTAAACCTGAACGTCGGCTGCCCGAGTGATCGGGTGCAGAACAATATGATCGGTGCATGCCTGATGGGGCATCCGCAGTTGGTGGCTGATTGTGTGAAGGCGATGCGTGATGCGGTGTCGATTCCGGTGACGGTGAAGCATCGGATCGGGATTAATGGGCGGGACAGTTACGAGCAGTTGTGTGATTTCGTCGGCACGGTTCGGGATGCCGGGTGCACGAGTTTTACGGTGCATGCGCGGATTGCGATTCTGGAGGGGTTGTCGCCGAAGGAGAACCGAGACATTCCGCCTCTGCGCTATGACGTGGCGGCGCGGTTGAAGGCGGATTTTCCGGAGCTGGAGATTATTCTCAACGGCGGGATCAAGACGCTGGAGGCCTGTCACGAGCATTTGCAGACGTTCGACGGTGTGATGCTGGGCCGTGAGGCGTATCACAATCCTTATGTGATGGCTGAGGTGGATCAGCAGCTGTTCGGCAGCACGGCGCCGGTGATCACTCGCGCCGAGGCGCTGGCGCAGTTGCGGCCTTATATTGCCGAGCATCTGCTGGCGGGCGGGGCGATGCATCACATCACCCGACATGTACTGGGGCTGGGCACCGGGTTTCCTGGGGCGCGCAAGTTTCGGCAGTTGTTGTCGGTGGATATTCACAAGGCTAAAGAGCCGTTGGCGTTGCTGGATCAGGCGGCAGAGTTGTTGGAGGGACGCTAATCCCTCGTCACTCGCTTGTAGGTTTCGCGCGCCGGTGTCCGCGCTCTGTCTCGTTAGAAAATGGCCGCTTTGAAATGGCGGCCGTCACTTGTTCGGCTCGAGCGCTCAAAGGTCTAATTCGCAAGCTGGTCAAATCGGTAAGCATTGAGGACATGACCCAGGCCTGCTCAACACGCTAACCGTCACCTCCATTGAACCTGCCCTCCATTTCAGCATCGTATTTACCGAGACCACGCCCCGCCTTTCAAACATTCGTTTTTCAGGATGTTGCCACTGGGGCCTTCGATACGCACATGCACCCTTGAGTGGCTGTCAGCGCTCGGGTAATGTCATTAGACCCATAGGACAGAGCACGCCCATGACTTCCAAGCTGGAACAACTCAAACAAATGACCACCGTGGTTGCCGACACCGGCGACTTCGAAGCAATCGCTCGCGTTAAACCCGTGGACGCCACCACCAACCCTTCCCTGCTGCTCAAAGCAGCGGCCATTCCCGGTTATGCCGAGCTGCTGAACGCTTGCGTCAGCGACTGCAAGGGCGATGTGGGCCTGGCCAGTGACCGTTTTGGTGTGGCGGTGGGGCAAGAGATTCTGAAGGTGATTCCTGGCCGTATTTCCACTGAAGTGGATGCGCGCCTGTCGTTCGACACTGACGCCGTATTGAAGCGTGCGCACCGTCTGATCGACCTGTACGAAAAGGCCGGCGTTGGCCGTGACCGTGTACTGATCAAGATCGCTTCCACCTGGGAAGGCATCCGCGCTGCCGAGACGCTGGAAAAGGAAGGCATTCAGACCAACCTGACCTTGCTGTTCTCTTTCGCTCAGGCGGCGGCATGTGCTGACGCTGGGGTTTTCCTGATTTCGCCGTTCGTGGGCCGTATCTACGACTGGTACAAAAAGGCCACTGGCAACGACTACACCGGCGCGGATGATCCGGGCGTGCAGTCGGTGACGCGCATCTACAACTACTACAAGGCCAATGACTACAAAACCGTAGTGATGGGTGCGAGCTTCCGTAATCTGAATCAGATCGAGCAGTTGGCCGGTTGTGATCGGTTGACCATCAGCCCGGATCTGCTGGAGAAACTGGCGGCGGATACCGGCAAGCTGGAGCGCAAATTGGTGCCGGGGCATGCGGGTGAAGCGCGTCTGAGCTTGAATGAAGCGCAGTTCCGTTGGTTGTCCAACGAGGATGCGATGGCGACCGAGAAGCTGGCTGAGGGCATTCGTCAGTTTGCTCGGGACCAGGAGAAGCTTGAGGCGTTGTTGCAGGCCAAGCTGTGATTTGAGTTAGCTGGATGCAAAAAGGGCGAACCATGGGTTCGCCCTTTTTTTGCGTTGAATTTGGGTAATGGGCTTAGCACTGGAAGATGTGGTGATTGTTAGGGCGCCTTCGCGGACAAGCCCGCTCCCACAGGGAATTAATCAGTGACGCTCCAGCGCGTTCACCAGGTCATGAAACGCCTCACGGTTGGAGTCGTTCAGGCCCATGAGGATTTTGTGTGCTTCGAGGACTTTGATCCGCACCACTTCTTCGGACTGGTCCTGGTCTGGCAGGTCGGTCAGGCATTCAGGGCATGGGATCGGGCGGTCAACGATGTTGAACACTTGCTCGAAACCCATGGACTGCAGCAGACGGGTGATGTCTTCGTGGGTGGTGACGACAGTCGGCAACAGGCCGACTTTTTGCCGCGACAGGATCGACAGCTTGGCCAGCAGGCCCAGGGTGGTGCTGTCGATGCTGCGGGTTTCAGTCAGGTCGATCACGATGGCGTTGAAGTTCAACGCAGTGAAGATCCGCTCAATAGTCGCATCCAACGCCGAACACAGGGTCAGGCGAACTTCACCGACGAACTTCAGGACGAAGGTGCCGTCCTGCTCGGCGAACTGGATTCTACCGGTACTCATTAAAGATTCCTGCTCAACACCAACAGGGCGATATCATCCGGCATCTCCCCTAGCGTGGCCAATCCAAAAACCTGGCGCAGACCATCCAGGCTGCCGCCCGCCGCTTTAACCCGTTGAGGCAAAGCAGCTTCTTTATCTTTGAGTGTGGGTTCTGGCAAAAGGTCCAGAATGCCATCAGACATCAGCGTCAGGCTGAATACCGGCGGCAGCTCCAGTACGTGGTCTTCGTAGGTGGCTTCATTGAAGAGGCCCACCGGCAGACCACGCCCTTCCAGGTAACGAACACTGTCTGGCGTGTACAACACAGGCAACGGCAAATGACCGCCGATGCTATAGGTCAACAAACCTGTCTCCTCGTCGATGACACCACCGACCATTGTGACGTGTTTACCCAGCTTACAACTGATCAGGCCCCGGTTGATATGACCAAGGACTTCTGAAGGCTTGAATTCCGGCAATGTGCCGTTGCGCTTGGATTCGAACAGCAAGCGCGTGGTCATGAACTTCAGCAGCACGGTGACGAAGGCTGAAGAGGCGCCATGACCGGAAACGTCCGCCAGGTAGAACGCTACCCGACGCTCGTCGACCCGAAAGTAGTCGACGAAATCGCCCGACAGGTACAGCGACGGGATGATCTGGTGCGCAAACTGGAACTCGTCGATGGTCCAGGGGCTCACCGGCAGCATGTTCATCTGCACCTGGCGACCGGCGTTCTGGTCTTCCTGGAGCAGGTTCAGGCTGGCTTCCAGCTCGCGGTTGGCCTTTTCCAGCTTCTCGCGGTAGCGCTGGTTTTCCAGCAGCAGACGCGCACGATCCAGGGCACGGCGCACGGAGTGCTCGAGTACGGCGAGATCTTCGAGAGGCTTGATCAGGTAGTCCGCTGCGCCCAGGCGCAGGGCCTCGACGGCGTCGTTCATCACACCGGCGCCCGAAACCACGATTACCGGGGTTTGCGGCGACAGTTCGGTGACCTGGCGAATGAGTTCGAGTCCGCCCATCTGCGGCATGCGCAGATCGCAGATGACCAAGTCGGGCTTGTCTTGCTCGAATACCTGAAGACCCTGCTGGCCATTGCTGGCCTGCAGGACACTGAAACCACTGTCTTCCAAGTAGGCCGCGAGGCTCGCACGCACTACTTCGTCATCATCGATTATCAGCAGCGTGGCACTGGTTTTTGGCATGTGGGCAAACGGCGCCAGAATTAGGTTGGCGTAGCAGGCTGGGCATTTGGCCCTGCACACACTACTGGATTCGCTTTCTAGCCTCTCTGCTGCACCGTTTTCGAGCGTTTGCCCTACTCACTGTTCCACCAGAGGTGCCCTTCTAAGGCGCAGACGGTACTCCCATCCGCGAGGCGTTTCAAGCTCACGCCGATGGTCGCTTGACGTCTTTACTTGTCAAATCACCGAGAGTTATAAGAACAGGCAAAACCGTAACCCAAAGGAAGGATCGAGCCCATGAGCCAAACCGATCGGGACTACAGCGAAAAGCGCGATTTCATCCGCATGCGGGTTGATGCCGATGTGTCGCTGATTCATGAAGGCGATGAGGTGCAAGCCGTCTGCATCGACCTTTCCAGCAGTGGCATGCAGCTGGAGGCGCCTCGCTCATTCAAGGTCGGTGACCGGCTCAGCGTGCGGATCGATTCCGATCACGCAGCGCTCAAAGGCCTTGAGGCCGACACCGAGGTGGTGTGGGTGAAAGCACAGGATGGTGGCGGCCAGAAACTCGGGCTTACAATCCTGAAGATGAAATAGCCCTGACTTAACCCGCAAGCCAAACGAAAGAAGGCGGCCAATTGGCCGCCCTCTTCGTTTTACCGGTCGAGATTAAAAATCGTCTTCGACCTTACCGTCCTTGACCTTGAATTCGCGGTTTTGCAGGTATGCATTGCGAATAAAGGTGTATTTGTCGCCAGTGACCAGTTTCTCGGCCGACAACAGGCTGGCGCGAGTGTCGACGATGTTCAGGCCGTAAATCGAGTTACGTACCGGTATATCGTTGATGTAAGGGTACGGACCGGTATAGCCGTCGACATACTTGGAAGGCGTATCACGCAAGGTGCTTGGGCCCAAGAGCGGCAGCATCACGTACGGGCCGCTGCCCACCCCCCAGTAACCGAGGGTCTGGCCGAAGTCTTCGTCGTTGCGGTGCAGGCCCATTTTGGTGCCCACGTCGAAGAAGCCCAGCAGGCCGAAGGTAGTGTTGAAAATCAAACGCGCGGTGTCGACGCCAGCCGCAGCGGGCTTGGCCTGCAACACGTCGTTGGCGAGGTTGGTCACATCGCCGACGTTGCGGAACATGTTGTGGATGCCGTCTTCCAGAAACTGCGGCGTGACGAACTGGTAGCCCTGAGCCAACGGCTTCAGTGCGTAGGTGTCGACAAAGTCGTTGAATTTGTAGATCGGGCGGTTGATGCTTTCCCAAGGGTCTTCTTCCGTGGCGGCCTGAGCCGCGAACGGAACCAGCAATACACTGGCACACATACAAAGCTGAGCGAGTCGATTGCTCCAGCGCATAGAAAAACTCCTTGGATTGTACTGACGCGGGCGCTTGGCCCAGGCGCAAAGACCGCTAGTATATGACGGAAAACCCGGTTTAGGCAGCATCGTGCACGATGGCCTACGAACGACGCCTCCTGACGGCGAGCCATTCACATCCGTGTCACTTGATTGTCATCGTCCATGAATAGCCTTGTCGCTATTTCAGGGACGTTTCCATGCCGCACGCCGAAGTCTTGCCCCTTGCCGCACCGAATCTGACCGCCGTGCTGTTCGGTCTCAGTGGTTGCCTGGTGGATTTCGGCGCGCGCACGCGTCAGCACGGCACCGTTTCTGCCGAGCACGCCGAGGTCACGCCCGGCGCTTTGGAAAGCTTGTCCAGCTTGCAGCGACAACGGATTCCCTGCGCCTGGCTTGATGAACTACCCCCTGCTCTCAGCCATTCCCTGGCCGTCGCACTTCCGGCCTGGATCAAATCTTTGCAACACTCCGAAACAATCCATCCATGGCCGGCCCCGAATGCCTGCTGGCAAGCCTTGATGGCGTTGAATGTCGAGCGCCTGGACGGTTGCGTGCTGGTCAGCGGCGAGCCGCGACTGCTGCAATCGGGCCTGAACGCCGGGCTGTGGACCATCGGCCTGGCGTCGTGCGGCTCGTTATGCGGGCTCGCGCCGAACGAATGGCAAGCCTTGAGCCAGAAGGAACGGGAACACTTGCGCGGCAAGGCGACGGTGCAGTTGTTCGGCCTGGGCGTGCATTCGGTGATCGATCATCTGGGCGAGCTCGATACCTGCCTGGCCGATATCAGTCTGCGTCGGCTCAAAGGCGAAAAGCCCTGACTGAGATCATGCAGGTTGCCCGGGAGTGGATTAATCTAAAGGTCAGCCATAGACCTTTGGCACGACGCTGCGGTCTATGCCAGTGCCTATCGAGAAAAGGAAGAACGCCATGCCTGCCCGCGAACTGCAAGAACAGCTCAACAAACTGCGCGAGCAATTGGAACAGAATCCGCCACTGACCGAAGCCGAGCGCGATGACCTGCACGCGCTGATGCAACAGATTGAACTCGAACTTGAACTGGAAACCAAAACCCAGGACACCAACCTCGCCGACAATGTAAACTTGGCCGTCGAGCGCTTCGAACTTGAACATCCCACGCTGGCCGGCACTTTGCGCAACATCGTGCAGGCTTTGGGCAATATGGGAATTTGAGCCCGTCAAATGCAAAAAAGCCCCGCTATCGATAGCGGGGCTTTTTGATTTCCGGCAGTCAAGTTATTGGTCGACTGGAATTGCGCCAGGATCGCAGCCTTCGGCAACTCCTACAGGGTGTACGTCGTCCCAATGTAGGAGCTGCCGCAGGCTGCGATCTTTTGATTCTGGCCTTATTGACGGACCAACCGATGGTTCGGCAGCTGCACCTCTTCGGTGCTGCGATACGGGTTGATGTCCAACCCACCGCGACGCACATACCGCGCGTACACCGTCAATTTCTCCGGCTTCAGCAACCGCTGCAGGTCGAGGAAAATCCGCTCCACGCACTGCTCATGGAAGTCCGAGTGCTGGCGGAAGCTCACGATGTATTCCAGCAAACTCGCGTGATCCAGCGCCGCGCCGCGATACTCCACCACCACGCTGCCCCAGTCCGGCTGACTGGTGACCGGGCAGTTGGATTTGAGCAAATGGCTGTGCACGCACTCTTCAACGATGCGCGACTCATCGCAACGCAGCAGTTCCGGACGCGGATGCTCATAGTTGCTGACGCTGATGTCCAGGTCATCGATGCACACACCCGGCAACGCCACGACGCCTTCTGCCTCAACCTCTTTCAGGCTGCGAACCCGCACGCCCACCGGTTTGCCGGCAGCGGCCGAGAGGTCTTTCACCAGCGTCGCTTCAAGGCTCGCGGTGTCGGCAAATGGCGTCTGGTTCAGCGAGTTGAGGTACAGCTTGAACGACTTCGACTCGATGATGTTCGGCGAATCTGCCGGGATGCTGAATTCGCCGATCGCCACCACAGGCTTGCCGGACGGCAACAGCCACGACAGCTCGAAGCAGTTCCAGAAGTCCACGCCCTTGTACGGCAGGGTTTGCGCGGTCAGGCCCAACTCGGCCCATTTCGCGGCGCGCGGGATCGGGAACAGCAAGGACGGCGTGTAGGTGGCGATGTATTCGCTGGATTTGCCCAGCGGCGAATGTTCGGCTGCGGGATGCATGGCGGAAACCTGACTGAAGAATCAGCGGATTCTACCAGCCTTTGCTCCCGCCTTTGAGTGCTTACTGACTGACTGTCAGTTTGCCGACCATGCCGGCCTGATAATGGCCGGGGATGTTGCAGGCAAATTCCAGGTGAGTGGCCTTGGTGAAGGTCCAGGTCAGCTCGGCGGTTTTACCCGGCTCCACCAACACACTGTTGGGGTCGTCATGCTTCATGCCGTGATCCATGGCGCCATGATCCATTCCGGCCATGGAACCGTGGTCCATGGCCTTCATGCCTGTAGGCATCAGCATGCCGCTTTGCTGCATCTGGAGCATTTCCTGCTGATGCCTGGCATGCATCTGTGCATCGCCGAGGTTGAATTCATGCAGCAACTGGCCTTTATTCACCAGTACGAGGCGCACGGTTTCCCCGGCCTTGATATCGAGGGTCTTGGGGCTGAAGGTCATATCGCCCATTACCACTTCAACGCTGCGGGTGGCCTGGGCGGCCGAGGCCGGCTGACCGAAATCGTAGGTCTGCGCCGGTGAGGCTTCCAGCCCTAAACTCAGAGTCAGCAAACAAGCGGCCAGCGCCAGACGCTTTTGCAAAAACATAGTCGCACTCCAACAAGATGAGGTTCAGCTTGTGGGAAACTCTACCCCGTCGGCTCTGCCAGCTACCTGACAGGCAGATTACAACTTTGTCAGGTTGGCCTGCTTCCTCGCCGCCCACGGTATAACGCACCTGTTCAAACTGCCCGAGTCGCCCATGAAACTGCTGATCGTCGAAGACCAACCGAAAACCGGCCATTACCTGCGCCAGGGCCTGACCGAGGCCGGGTTCAATACCGAACTGGTGGCAGACGGCACCACTGGCCAGCAACTGGCTTTGAGCGGCGATTACGCCTTGTTGATTCTCGATGTGATGCTGCCTGGGCGCGATGGCTGGCAGATTCTGCAAGCGGTGCGCAGCGCAGGCCTGGACACGCCGGTACTGTTTCTGACCGCACGAGACGCGGTGGAGGACCGAGTCCACGGCCTGGAACTGGGCGCCGACGACTATCTGGTCAAACCTTTCGCCTTCTCCGAACTGCTGGCTCGGGTTCGCAGCCTGCTGCGTCGCGGCAGCGCCACGCCCCAGGAAACCAGCCTGCAACTGGCCGATTTGCGCCTGGACCTGATCCGTCGCCGGGTCGAGCGTAACGGTCAGCGCATCGACCTGACCGCCAAGGAATTCGCCCTGCTGGAAATGCTCCTGCGGCGCCAGGGCGAAGTTCTGCCCAAGTCGCTGATCGCGTCCCAGGTGTGGGACATGAATTTCGACAGCGACACCAACGTGATCGAAGTGGCGATCCGCCGTTTGCGCCTGAAGATCGACGACGATTTCCCGAACAAGTTGATTCACACCGTACGTGGCATGGGTTACGTCCTTGAAGAGCGCCCCGCCTGATGCGCCGACTTTCATTAAGCAGCCGTCTGGCCTTGCTGTTTGCCGCCTGCACTGCAGTGGTGTCGTTGTTCGCAGGAGTGTTGTTCAGCCGCGCCAGCGAGGCGCACTTTATTGAGCTGGACCAGCAGTTGCTGGATGGCAAGCTGATTGGTTTACGCCGGGCTCTGGATGACATTAAGTCCAGCGAAACTGAAGCCAGGCTGGCCGATGAATTGAGCCGACAAGCCGATCTTTCGCTGCGCATCATTAGCAGTGACGGCCAACGTTTGTATGACAGCTCGGCCCGCTTACCCAAAGATTTACCGCGCAAACCAGGCCTGTCGACGGTAAGTGATGACGGCACCGACTACCGCGTCCTGAATGCGCCGCTGTTCCTCGACAAACCCGACTCACCGCAACTGACCTTGTTGCTGGACATCACCCATCACCAACACTTTCTGCAGCGCATGCAGCACCTGATCTGGCTGACGGTCGGCCTCTCGGCCCTGGCCACCGCCCTGCTCGGTGCCTGGGCGGCGCGCAGTGGTTTGCGTCCGTTGCTGCGCATGAGCGCGGTCGCCAGCGGCGTATCGGCGCAATCGCTCAACGCCCGCCTGCCGGAAGCAGACATGCCGCCGGAACTCGCGGAAATGGCCCACAGCTTCAACGCCATGCTCGGACGCCTCGATGACTCTTTTCAGCGGCTCTCGGCCTTCTCCGCCGACATCGCCCATGAACTGCGCACACCGCTGTCGAACCTGCTGACCCACACCCAAGTCACCCTCACCCGCCCTCGCCCCCTTGAGGATTACCGCGAGGCGCTGCACAGCAACCTCGAAGAGCTGCAATGGATGGCGCAACTGGTCAACGACATGTTGTACCTGGCCAAGGCTGACCACGGTTTGCTGATGCCCAAGCGCGAACCGCTGGACCTGGCGGAAGAAGCGGATGTGCTGCTGGAGTTTTTCGCGCCGCTGGCCGAGGACGCCCGGGTGAAGTTGAGTCGTGACGGCCACGCGAGCATGCAGGGCGATCGCAGCATGTTGCGCCGGGCACTGTCCAATTTGCTGGACAATGCGTTGCGGTTTACCCCGGCCGGTGGTGAGGTGCGGGTAAAGATTGTCGAGCAACCGGCAGGCTTGAGCCTGACCGTTGAAAACAGTGGTGAAGGGATTTCCGAGGACCTGTTGCCGCGTTTGTTTGACCGTTTCTACCGGGCAGACCCCGCGCGCCGTGAAGGCAGCAGTGAGCATGCGGGATTGGGATTGGCGATCACCCAGTCGATCATCCGCGCCCATGGCGGGCAGATTCGTTGCGAATCGGCTCAGGGGTGGACGCGATTTGTGATTGAGTTGCCACGAACCTGATCGTTCCCACGCTCTGCGTGGGAATGCAGCCAGTGACGCTCTGCGTCACACCAAGAGCCGAACGCAGAGCGTACGTTGAGGCATTCCCACGCGGAGCGTGGGAACGATCATTGGGGGCTTACGAATACCGCAACGCGGTAGCCGGCTCGACTTTCGCCGCCCGCCACGCCGGATAAACCGTCGCCAGAAAGCTCATGATGAAACCGGCGGAACAGATCAACAGCACATCCGCGCCCTGCAATTCGGACGGCAAGTTGCTGACGAAGTACACATCGGAACTGAAGATGTGCTGCCCGCTGACCCGCTCCATCCAGCCCACCAGTTCACTGACGTTCAACGCCGCGATCACGCCCAGCACGCCACCGATCAAAGTGCCGACAATCCCGATCACCGTGCCCTGCACCATGAAGATCGCCATGATCTGCCGCGGTGTGGCGCCGATGGTGCGCAGGATCGCGATGTCCGCACCCTTGTCGTTCACCACCATGATCAGGGTGGCGATGATGTTGAACGCCGCCACGGCGACGATCATCAGCAACAGCAGGCCGATCATGGTTTTTTCCATTTTCATCGCGCTGAACAGACTGCCCTGGGTGTGGGTCCAGTCGTCAGCCTTGTAGGCGGCGCCCAGACCGGTCGCGATGTCGCTCGAGACTTGCTGCGCGGCGTACAGATCCTTCACCGCCAGGCGCACGCTCTGCACCTGATTCGGTTGCCAGTGCTGCATTTGCGCGGCATCGGCCATGTGGATCAGCGCCATCGAACCGTCCAGTTCGGCACCGACCTTGAACACGCCCACCACGTTCAGCCGCTGCATGCGCGGGGTGATGCCACCCGGTGCATTGCTGACTTCCGGCACGATCAGGGTGATCTTGTCGCCGACGTTCAAGCGAAAGCGCCGCGCGGTGATCTCGCCGATCACCACGCCGAACTCGCCCGGCTTCAAGGCATCGAGACGCCCCTGAACAATGTGCTTGGCAACGATCGAGACCTTGCTTTCCAGCGCCGGATCGACCCCGCTGACCTGGATCGGCTGCATGGTGCCCTTGTAAGACAGCATGCCCTCCATCTCGGTGAATGGCACGGCGGCGGTGACTTCAGGATTCTTCATCGCCGCGGCGGCCACCGGCTGCCAATCGTCGATAGGGTTCACGCCGACGATGGTCGCGTGGGGCACCATGCCGAGGATGCGCGAGCTCATTTCGCGCTGGAAGCCGTTCATCACCGACAGCACCACGATCATCGCCAGCACGCCCAGGGCGAGGCCGATCATCGAGGTCATCGAGATGAAGGAAACAAAGCGATTGCGGCGCTTGGCGCGGGTATAGCGCGTGCCGATAAAGATCGATAACGGTCTGAACATTCGCTGGGGCACCGTATAAAAATAAAAGACCCGACACACTGTTCAGTGTGCCGGGTTTCAGCCAATCAGATGGGGGTCAGGCAACCTTCCTGCAAATGCAGGACGCGATCCATCTGGCGAGCCAGGTTCATGTCGTGGGTCACCACCAGGAACGCCGTGCGCATCGAGGTGCTGAGTTCCAGCATCAAATCCTGAATGCCCTGGGCGGTGTGGGAGTCGAGGTTGCCGGTCGGCTCGTCGAGCATCACCAGGCCTGGCTTGTTCACCAGGGCGCGGGCAATGGCCACACGCTGGCGTTCGCCACCGGACAATTCCGCCGGTTTGTGCTCCAGGCGATGGCCCAGCCCTACCCGCTCCAGCAACGCCGTCGCACGCTGACGCGCTTCCGGGATCGCGGTCTTGCCGATCAGCAGCGGCATGCAGACGTTTTCCAGCGCGGTGAACTCGGGCAGCAAGTGGTGGAACTGGTAAACGAAACCCAGCGACCGGTTGCGCAACAGGCCACGGGCCTTTTCGTTCAATGCCGAGAGTTCTTCACCGGCCAGCCAGACGCTGCCCTTGGTCGGCGTATCGAGGCCGCCCAGCAGGTTGAGCAAGGTACTTTTGCCCGAACCCGACGTACCGACGATCGCCACGCGCTCGCCCGGATGCAGTTCCAGTTGCAGACCGGCCAGAACCTCTACCGATTCCGGGCCTTCCACGTAGGATTTGCCCAGGTTGCGGCAGCTCAAGATTGCTTTATCACTCATGCCCGACTCACTCATAACGTAGCGCCTCCGCAGGCTGGGTGCGCGCGGCACGCCAGGCTGGATACAGGGTGGCGAGGAAACTCAGGACCAACGCGGCGGCGCAGACCATCAACACGTCCTGGCTCTGCACTTGCGACGGCAGGTAATCGATGAAATACACGTCGGCGTTCAAGAACTTGTGGCCGATCAGCCCTTCAAGGGCCGAGATCGCGGCGCTGACGTTCAGCGCGGCGAAGATCCCGACCACGGCGCCGATCAGCGTACCGACCACGCCAATGACCGTACCCTGGACCATGAACGTCGCCATGATCGAGCCCGGCGTGGCGCCCAGGGTGCGCAGAATCGCGATGTCGCCCTTCTTGTCGTTTACCACCATCACCAGCGTGGAAATGATGTTGAACGCAGCAACGGCGACAATCAGCAGCAACAGCAGGCCGATCATGGCTTTTTCCATGCGGATCGCCTGATACAGGTTGCCGTGGGTACGGGTCCAGTCGCGGGCGTAGTACTTGTCTTCGCCAAGTTGCTGGGCGATGGTCCACGCGGTGCGCGGCGCCTGGAACAGGTCGTCGAACTTCAGTCGCAGGCCCTGGACCTGATCCGGTTGCCAGCGGTGCAACCTGGCCAGATCCTGCAGATTGGTCAGGCCCAGATAGCCGTCCAGCTCACCGGCGCCGACATGGAAGATGCCGACCACGGTAAAGCGTTTCATGCGCGGGAACATCCCGGCCGGGGTCACGGTGACTTCCGGCGCGACAAACGTCAGCTTGTCGCCAACCGCCGCGCCGAGCTTGGCTGCCGCCTTGTCGCCGATGACGATGCCGAAACTGCCCGGCGCCAGGTCGTCGAGTTTGCCCTGCTGCATGAAGTTATCAATGATCGACACCTGCCGTTCCTGCACAGGGTCAATGGCATTGAGCAGCACTTTGGAAACCTTGCCGTTGTTGGTCAGCAGGCCCTGCATCTGGACGAAGGGCGCAACCGCCGCCACCTGCGGATTCTGCTTGACCTTGGCGGCCAGGCTTTGCCAGTCGCTGATCGGCTCGCCGGACTCGATGGTCGCGTGGGGCACCATGCCCAGCACGCGGGTGCGCATTTCATGATCGAAGCCGTTCATGACCGATAACACAACGATCATCACGACCACGCCGAGGGCGAGTCCGATCATCGAGGTCAGGGAAATGAATGACACAAAATGATTGCGACGTTTTGCACGGGTATAACGCGTGCCGATAAATACGAAGAGAGGTCTGAACATGTCGGGGCTTGTTCGGAGGGAAAAGGAACGTCCTTGTGGCGGGGGTCGATAACCAGCTTTACACTCAGACCACCGCCGCTACCATGGGTTCGCCATGTCGACATTAGATGAAGAAGATCGCCGCGAATACTACCGTATCGAGGACACGATCGCACTGGAAATTCGGCCCCTGTCTGCTCCCGAAGCCGCAGGCCAGGAAGTGTTGCAGGATGCTTCCCCGCTATTCAACCTGCTCAGCGAACTGCACCTGAGCGAATTCGAGTCGCAACACCTGTTGCGCCAGATCAACGAACGCGACAGGACCATCGCCGCATTCCTGAAATCACAGAACAAACGCATCGATCTGCTGAGCCAGGTGGTCGCCCTGACCGTGCTCGGACAGATCGGCGAACCGCAGCCGGTGATCATCTCCGAAGGCGGCATCGACTTTCAGCATCCGACGCCCATTGCCGTCGGCGCGCACCTGTCGGTCAAGCTGGTGCTGATGCCACAAGCCCTCGGCCTGTTGCTGCGGGCCCGCGTCACCCATTGCGACCGCAAGGGCGGCGGCTACGACGTCGGCACCGAGTTCGAATACCTGTCCGATGCCCAGCGACAACTGCTGGCCCGCTACATCTTGCAGCGACAGGCACAAGAACGACGCCTGGCGCGCGAACAAAACGAAACCGGCCATTAATTAAGGAAGAACCGTGACTCTCATCTACGGCCATCGCGGCGCCAAGGGCGAAGCACCGGAAAACACCCTGACCAGCTTTCAGCAATGCCTCAAGCACGGCGTGCGCCGCTGCGAACTGGACCTGCACCTGTCCATGGACGGCGAGTTGATGGTGATCCACGACCCGACCCTCAAACGCACCACCGACCGCCGCGGCAAAGTGGCCGAACACACGGCTGCGGAACTGATGACTTACGACGCGCGCAAGGGCGGCCCGGGCTGGATCAAGCCCTGCCCGATTCCAACGCTGGAACAATTGTTCGAGCAATGCGATTTCGAGCACTGGCAACTGGAAGTCAAAAGTGCTTCACGCACCCGTGCCGCAACCACCGTGCTGGCGATTCGCGAAATGGCCCAGCGTTTCGGCATGCGGGACAAAGTCACGATTACCTCGAGTTCACGTGAAGTGTTGAAAGCCGCGCTGGACCTGGTGCCGGACGTGTCTCGCGGACTGGTGGCCGAGTACGCCTGGCTCGACCCGTTGAAGGTCGCGCAAAACTATGGTTGTGAGATGCTGGCGCTGAACTGGACCCTGTGTACGCCGGAACGCCTGCAGAAGGCGCAGCGTCAGGGGTTGCATGTGTCGGTGTGGACAGTCAACGAGCCCGCGCTGATGCGCAGGCTCGCCGACTTCGGCGTTGACAGCCTGATTACAGACTTTCCCGGTTTGGCCACCGCCACGCTCGAGAATTGCTGAAATCGGTCTCCCCGGCCGGCTCAGGCCACCGGCCGGAGCCGCTCAAAAAAGCCGGTTGAGGCCATCGTACGCCGCTACCCGATAGGCTTCGGCCATGGTCGGGTAGTTGAACGTCGTGTTGACGAAGTACTTCAGGGTATTCAGTTCGCCCGGCTGGTTCATGATCGCCTGACCGATGTGCACGATCTCCGACGCCTGATAACCGAAGCAGTGAACGCCCAGCACTTCCAGCGTCTCGCGGTGGAACAGGATCTTCAGCATGCCTTGCGGCTCGCCGGCGATCTGCGCACGCGCCATGCTCTTGAAGAATGCCTTGCCCACTTCGTACGGCACCTTGGCCTGAGTCAGCTCCTGCTCGTTCTTGCCGATCGAGCTGATCTCCGGAATGGTGTAGATGCCGGTCGGCACGTCGTTGACGAAGCGCCAGCTGCCGTTGTCGACGATGCTGCCAGCGGCCGAACGGCCCTGGTCGTGGGCGGCACTGGCCAGGCTCGGCCAGCCAATCACATCACCGGCGCCATAAATGTTCGGTACGCAGGTGCGGTAGTTCTCGTCGACTTCGATCTGGCCACGGCTGTTGACCTTCACGCCGATATTTTCCAGACCCAGCTGATCGGTGTTGCCGGTACGGCCGTTGCACCAGAGCAAGGCGTCGGCCTTGATCTTCTTGCCGGACTTGAGGTGCAGGATCACGCCGTTGTCGACACCTTCGACGCGGTCGTAGTCTTCGTTGTGGCGAACCGTGATGTTGTTGTTGCTGAAGTGGTAGCTCAGGGCCTGGGAAATTTCCGAGTCGAGGAAGCTCAGCAACTGACCACGGTTGTCCACCAGTTCAACCAATACACCCAGACCACTGAAGATCGAGGCGTATTCGCAACCGATCACGCCGGCGCCGTAAACAATGAGTTTACGCGGGGTGTGGCCGAGGCTGAGGATGGTGTCGCTATCGTAGATACGCGGGTGATGAAAATCGATGTCCGCCGGGCGATAAGGACGCGAGCCGGTGGCGATGATGATGTGCTTGGCCACCAGTTTTTCAACCACGCCGTTGGCGCAGACGACTTCGATGGTTTGCTCGTCGGCGAAGCTGCCGGTGCCGAAGAACACGTCGACGCGGTTACGGGCGTAGTAGCCGGTGCGCGAGGCGACTTGTTTGGAGATGACTTTTTCAGCGCTCTTCAACACGTCCGGGAACGAGAACCAGCGCGGCTCACCAATGGCCCGGAACATCGGGTTGGTGTTGAACTGCATGATCTGCCGGACCGAGTGACGCAAGGCCTTGGACGGGATGGTGCCCAGGTGGGTGCAGTTGCCGCCGACCTGGCGACGGCTATCGACCATCGCCACCTTGCGCCCTGCCTTGGCGGCGTTCATTGCCGCGCCTTCTCCCGCCGGGCCGGAACCCAACACCACCACATCGTAGTTGTAGACAGCCATGCGTACTCCTCAGAACAGGCCGCGGCACCTTCGGCGCCTGCGGCTAAATCACGCCGATCGGCGACGTGAAGGAACAATTTGGGGCCAGTGCAGAACCCGGACACAGTCTATAGAAGCGTCAACGCCGCGCACATTAACCCTTGGTCGCGTCGTAGGCTAGTTTTGCCTGCACTACAAAGCCATCAAAAAACGCTTTTGCAGCCGCAATCACTCGGTTTTCTCACCGGCCAGGCGCTCAAAAGCCTGATTGGTGCGTGTGACAAAACCTGTATCGGCACGAATCACAAAGAATGCAGCAATGTCATGCGTTTGGGCATAGTCCCAACCCCGTTCAGGGCCAAGAATCAGCAACATCGTCGATAAGCCATCGGCCATCAACGCTGAAGGATGAATCACCGTGACTGACGCCAGGGTGTGTAGGACCGGTGTTCCGGTGCGGGCATCGAAGGTGTGGGAATAGCGTCGGCCACCCTGCTCGAAATAGTTACGGTAGTCACCGGAGGTGGACACGCCGTAGCCGTCGACAGCAATGATGCGCTCGGCCACTTGCTGATCATCACGGGGTTCTTCCAGGGCGATGCGCCACGGTGAGCCGTCGAGTTTTTTGCCGACGGCCTTGAGTTCGCCGGTGGCTTCAGCGAGGTAGTCGTGGATGCCCAGCGCTTCGAGTCTGGCGGCAATCGTGTCAACCGCGTAACCGGCAGCGATGCTGTTGAAGTCGACCTCGACCGCGGCATCCTTGCACAACTGGTCACCGTCAATGCGCAAGTGACTGTGGCCGACGCGTTGCTGCACCTCGGCCAGCGCTTCGGCACTCGGGACTTTTTCCTCGCGCGCCTGCGGGCCAAATCCCCAGAGGTTGAGCAGCGGCTCCACCGTCAGATCGTAGGAGCCTTCGCTTTGCGAAGACAATTGCTCGCCGACGCGGATCAATTCAAGGATCGGCGTGGGCATTTTCTGACAGTGGTTGGCGGGCAAATTATTGAAGCGCTCGATGTCCGAGTCGCTGCGATAAGTCGAGAATTGTCGATCCACTTCGGCGA
The DNA here is from genome assembly GCF_056406935.1 of Pseudomonas sp. P1_A1. Classification (NCBI taxonomy): domain Bacteria; kingdom Pseudomonadati; phylum Pseudomonadota; class Gammaproteobacteria; order Pseudomonadales; family Pseudomonadaceae; genus Pseudomonas; species Pseudomonas sp. P1_A1. The sequence continues at coordinate 115,693 of NZ_JBFTZE010000011.1, forward strand.
GGATATTTTCCACTTCGGCCTGCACCGCTTTCGGCCCGGGCGTGGAGGCACGCCTTACGTATTGAATGGAATAGCGACTGCCCATGGTCGGGCCGTCGAATCGTTCCAGGCTGTCGCCGTTACCGCAACCGGACAAAATGCCGGCCAGCACCACAAGTCCGCCCCACCGTCCAGTTAACAAATCTTCATCTCCCCTCAAAACCGCGCCCGCCATTATGGGCTTCAGAGCGCATGGGAGCGAGGTCGGCTCATGCCCACAGGTTCAGCGCTCTCAAACAAGACTTACCAGAGTGAGTATCTACAAATGTCTTCCAGCACGAGCAAAGGCAAAGCGATTTTTCGCGTTGTCAGCGGTAACTTTCTCGAAATGTTCGACTTCATGGTCTATGGCTTTTACGCCACGGCCATTGCCAAAACCTTCTTTCCCGCCGATAGCGCATTTGCTTCCCTGATGCTGTCTCTGGCCACTTTCGGGGCCGGTTTCCTGATGCGTCCACTGGGGGCGATTTTCCTCGGCGCCTACATCGACCGCCACGGCCGCCGCAAAGGCCTGATCATCACGCTGGCGATGATGGCCGCCGGCACAGTGCTGATTGCCGGTGTGCCGGGTTATGCCACGCTGGGCGTCGCGGCGCCGCTGATCGTATTGTTCGGCCGCCTTTTGCAAGGCTTCTCGGCGGGCGTGGAACTGGGCGGTGTGTCGGTGTACCTCGCCGAAATATCCACACCGGGTCGCAAAGGCTTCTTCGTCAGTTGGCAGTCCGCCAGCCAGCAAGCCGCGGTGGTATTCGCCGGCCTGCTCGGCGTGGGTTTGAACCACTGGCTGAGCCCCGACCAAATGGGTGAGTGGGGCTGGCGCGTGCCGTTCCTGATCGGCTGCATGATCGTGCCGGCGATCTTCGTGATCCGCCGTTCGCTGGAAGAAACCCCGGAATTCCAGGCGCGTAAACACCGCCCTACCCTGCGGGACATCGTCCGCTCGATCGGTCAGAACTTTGGCATTGTCCTCGCTGGCATGGCGCTGGTGGTGATGACCACGGTGTCGTTCTACCTGATCACCGCCTACACCCCGACCTTCGGCAAAGCCGAGCTGCATCTGTCGGATCTGGATGCGTTGCTGGTGACGGTGTGCATCGGCCTGTCGAACTTCTTCTGGTTGCCGGTGATGGGCGCGCTTTCCGACAAGATCGGACGCAAACCCCTGCTGCTGGGTGCGACGATTCTGGCGATCCTCACGGCTTATCCGGCGCTGTCATGGCTGGTGGCGAATCCCAGCTTCAGCCATCTGCTGATCGTCGAGTTGTGGCTGTCGTTCCTGTATGGCTCGTACAACGGCGCCATGGTGGTGGCCCTGACCGAGATCATGCCGGTGGAAGTGCGTACGACCGGTTTCTCCCTGGCCTACAGCCTGGCGACCGCAACGTTCGGTGGTTTCACCCCGGCGGCCTGTACGTACCTGATCCATGTGCTGGACAACAAGGCAGCGCCGGGGATCTGGCTCAGTGGCGCGGCGGTGCTGGGGCTGATCGCGACACTGGTGTTGTTCCGTGGCAATCGGCATGCGTTGCGCACGGCGCAAGCGCAGATCGTCGGCGGCGCTCGCTAAAAGGCATGCAGCCAAGGCGGCCCCTCTGCGAATCTGGTCTCAAGCCATGTCTTGAATGCCATGAGCGTCGCCGGTGTGAACGCGACTGACGCACGTACCAGATAAATCCCGCTCTGGGCTTCCAGATCCCACGCCGGCAGAACGCGCACCAACTGACCGTTGGCAATCTCCCGGCTCATCAGCCACTCGCCGGCGCCCAGGATACCGACGCCGGCCTTGGCCGCAGCGAGCAACGCTTCGCCATCGTTCGAGGTCACAGTCCGAAACCCTCGGCAACAGGGCCACAGCAAGGGCCAGGATGATCAGTGCCACGGCGACGGCAAACGTTATCCGCATGCCGCTGGCGACGGCTGCGGCAGACGCGGTGGTGATGTCTGTCGTCGCCGAAGCAAGCGCAAACACAGCACCCATCACCGAAGCTCCAGTGATCAGGCCGAGATTGCGCGACAGGCTGAGCATGCCGGAAATCACGCCGCGCTGGTCCGGGCGGATGTCGGTCATGATCGCGGTGTTGTTGGCCGCCTGAAACAACGCGTAGCTGGCCGTGATCACCGCGATAGGCGCGAGGTAACCGAGGAGGCCGAACCCCGCTGGCATCATTGATAAAGCACTCGCGCCGAGCGCCATTGTCGCGAGTCCGAGACGGGTCATGCGCCGAGTGCCAAAACGGTCCACCAGGCGACCGGCCGGCACGCCGCTCAATGCAGCCACCAACGGGCCGACCGACAAGGCGAAACCGACAAGTGCCGTACCGAGGCCAAGCGCACCCGAGAGATAAAACGGCCCGACCACCAGCGTCGCCATCATCACCGTCGAAACGAGCGCGCTCATGGCCAGGCTGGCGCTCAATCCCGGTTGGCGGAACAGCGCTAATGTGATCAATGGCGATGCGACCGTGGCCTCAACGAAGATGAAAAGCCCAACGCCGAAAACAGCCGCCAGCAGCAGCGCGATATTGAGCGGTCCAAAATCACCGTGCCCGATCGTCATGGCCAGCGCGTACGCTGCGAGCGTCAGCGCCAGCAGCAACGTGCCGGCCTTGTCGAACCCCACCCGCCCCGCTTTCACTCGCCGAACATCCGCCGGTAAATAGCGATACGCGAGCCAGATATTCAGCACACCCAGCGGTATGTTGATCAGAAAAATCGCCTGCCAGCCAACGCCGGCAATCAACATCCCACCGAGCGACGGCCCCAGCGTGGTGCCGATCGCCGACATCGTTCCGAGCAACCCCATGGCGCTGCCGGTCTGCGCTTTCGGCACCGTCTCACCGACAAACGCCACGGTCAGCGCCAGCATGATCGCCGCCCCAAGCCCCTGCACCGCCCGTGCGCCGACCAGCCACCCAAGCGACGGCGCGACACCGCAGGCCAGCGATGACAGGGTAAAAATGGCGATGCCCACCAGTAGCAAACGCCGACGGCCGAGCATGTCGCCAAGCCGTCCGACGCTGACGATCAGCGTGGTGATCGCCAGCAGATACGCCAGCACAATCCACTGCACGTGCTGGAAGGAAGCATCGAACGCCTCGGCCAACGTTGGCAAGCCTGCATTGGCGATGCTGGTGTCGAGTGAAGGCATCAGCATCGACAGCGAAAGGCTGGCGAGCGCCCAGCGCACCGAACCTGATTGAGTGATGGATTTCATTATCTGGCCACCGTCTGAAAGGTAGATCAGCAGCGTATGCCCGCGTGTGACAAGGCGGAAGGCGCAGCATTTGCACTTGATAGATGCGTTTGACGCCATGTCAGCCCTGCGCCGTGCTAACGTTGCGGCATGACCACTCCCGATCTCAATCTGCTGATTACCCTGGACGTGCTGCTCGCCGAAGGCAGCGTCGCCCGCGCCGCCCAACGACTGCGGCTGAGCCCGTCGGCCATGAGCCGGGCGTTGGCGCGGTTGCGCGAAACCACGGGCGACCCGCTGCTGGTCCGGGCCGGACGCGGCCTGGTGCCAACGCCCCGAGCGCTCGAATTGCGCGAACACGTCAGTCGATTGGTGCAAGACGCCGAAGCGGTTTTGCGCCCCGCCGAACAGCTCGACCTCAAGCAACTGGTTCGAACATTCACGCTGCGCACCAGTGACGGTTTCGTCGAAAACTTCGGCCCGGCGCTGATCGCCCGCGCCGGTGAGGAAGCCCCCGGCGTGCGTTTGCACTTTGTGCAGAAGCTGAGCAAGGACAGCGCCGCACTTCGCGACGGTACCGTTGACCTGGAAACCGGTGTGGTCGGCGGCACGACCAGCCCGGAAGTGCGCACCCGTGCATTGTTTGAGGATCGTTTCGTGGGCGTCGTTCGCACGGGGCATCCGCTGAGCCAACGCGAGGTCAGCGCCTCCCATTACGCCGCTGGCCGGCACATCCTGGTCTCACGGCGCGGGCTCGATAAGGGGCCGATGGATGAAGCGTTGGAAGCGCTGGGACTGCAGCGGGAAATCATCACCGTCGTCGGCGGTTTCTCGGCCGCGCTGGCGCTGGCTCGCGCCTCGGACCTGATCGCCACCGTGCCCGCCCGACATACCCAAAACCTGCGCACCGGCCTGCACAGTTTCGAGCTGCCGTTCGAGCTGCCGCCGATCACCATTTCGATGCTCTGGCACCCACGGATGGATGCCGACTCGGCGCATCGCTGGCTGCGTGAATGTGTTCGAGAGGTTTGTGCGCAGCCCTGAGGAACCCTCAACCCTTCCTTTTCTGAAGCCCCTTCAACCGCACACTAGCACGCTGCGCCGCCGCCATTTTTTCCGGACGCTTCATGCGCTTCCATTTTCTGATGTCGTCCTTGGTGCGACCACAACTGACACACAGCTCACCACTCAACTGGCAAACGGAAATACACGGATTTTCGATATCCTTGGCCACGGCTCAACCTCGCGTCGAGCGTTTGGGCGCCAGGCGTTGCTGCCAGTTGCCGCCATTGGCGCGCTGACATTGCTCCTCAGAATCAAACTGCACATGGGCCGCGACCGGGATGACGAGAACGTCCGCTTCATTTAATGCTAAGGCCGTCAGTTCAACCATGCGCTCGCCCTGCCCGCTCGCCAGCGCCTGATCCTTATGGGCCTGGGTATCGAAGACCCAAATCACCCGCAGGCTGGAAGGAAAAACCTCGTAATCGATTTCGTGGGTCAACCAGCAAAACCCGACTATTTCCGCTTTGGCTGTTTCGCACGCCTCGGTCAGAGTGGCGACCAGGCGACGCTCGAGGTGTGCCTGATCGCGTTTGCTTAAAGACATCGGGTGGGTCCTTGGGTGGCGTCAACGGAAAGGTCCATCATACGATACCGTTCAGCGAAAAACGGTGGAGCAGTCCTGAATTCGGGTTGATCTGGAAGCTTCTGCGTCTGCGCTGTCGTCTTCGCGGGCAAGCCACGCACAGGTTTTGTGTTGAGCTGCCGAAAGCTGCGATCTTTTGATCGGCTCCATCTCGACGACTCAGATAAAAGACTATCCCTATCACCCCCCAATACTCCCCCTATTAGCTGACTGCTTTATAGGCGTCTAACCTTACTGGAGCGCTGGCGTCAGCCGGCCGGTTGAGACCTGAGAAGAGATACGAATGAGTCAGGAAACGTACTAGGCTTGCCGTGGGCCACCGTGCTGGCAACTCGATTGCCGCTATCCGGATTTCCCGTATGACCACGACGATCAATTGATCGCACGGCTGCAGCCTATGTCATTGATTCCGCTCGTCGCTATTGCGTGCCCAACCCCGGGCCGGATAGCCGGATGAACACGACCAAAGGTAGCGCACACATGGCAAATGAATCGAAATGCCCGTTCAATCACGCCGCCGCTGGCGGTGGCACGACGAACCGCGATTGGTGGCCCGACCAACTGAATCTGAAGATCCTGCACCAGAACTCGCGGCTGTCCGACCCCACGGACGAGGGTTACAACTACGCCGAAGCGTTCAAAAATCTGGACTTTCAGGCACTCAAGCAAGACCTGCATGCACTGATGACCGACTCGCAAGACTGGTGGCCTGCGGACTTCGGCCATTATGGGCCGCTGTTTATTCGCATGGCCTGGCACAGCGCCGGTACGTACCGCGTCGGTGACGGTCGTGGTGGCGCCGGCTCCGGTCAGCAACGCTTCGCACCGCTCAACAGTTGGCCAGACAACGTCAGCCTCGACAAGGCGCGCCGGCTGCTTTGGCCGATCAAGCAAAAGTACGGTCGCAACATCTCCTGGGCCGACCTGATCGTCCTCACCGGCAACGTCGCACTGGAGTCCATGGGCTTCAAGACCTTTGGCTTTTCCGGCGGCCGGCCAGACGTCTGGGAACCGGATGAGGCCGTCTACTGGGGCACCGAAAACAAGTGGCTGGCAGGTGACACCCGCTACGAAAAAGACAAAAAAGAACCCATGCAAGAACCCGGCGAAGGCCCTCTCGTCGCTGAGCCGGGGGAAAATGAGGACAGCCGCACCGAGGGCGGACGCATCCTGGAGAATCCGCTCGCCGCCGTGCAAATGGGCCTGATCTACGTCAACCCGGAAGGCCCGGAAGGCAAACCGGACCCGGTCGCTGCCGCGATAGATATCCGCGAAACCTTCGGGCGCATGGCAATGAATGACGAAGAAACCGTGGCGCTGATCGCTGGCGGCCACGCTTTCGGCAAAACCCACGGCGCCGGCCCTGCCGACAACGTCGGCGCCGAGCCCGAAGCCGCTGGTCTCGAACAACAGGGCCTGGGCTGGAAGAGCAAATTCGGCAGCGGTAAAGGCGGCGACACCATCACCAGCGGCCTGGAAGTGACCTGGACCACCACGCCCACCAAATGGAGCAACAACTACCTGGAAAACCTGTTCGGCTTCGAGTGGGAACTGACCAAGAGCCCGGCGGGTGCCAACCAGTGGACGGCGAAAGGCGGTGCCGGCGCGGGCATCATTCCGGATGCTCACGACCCGTCCAAGCGGCGTAATCCGACCATGCTGACCACAGACCTGTCGCTGCGATTCGACCCGATCTATGAACCGATTTCGCGGCGCTTCCTCGCCAATCCGGACCAGTTGGCCGACGCCTTCGCCCGCGCCTGGTTCAAACTGATCCACCGCGACATGGGCCCCCTCTCCCGTTACCTCGGCCCGGAAATGCCCAACGAAGTACTCCTGTGGCAAGACCCGATCCCACCGGTCGACCATGCCTTGGTCAACGACAGCGATGTCGCCACACTCAAGGGCAAACTCCAGTCCTGCGGCCTGAGCGTCTCGCAACTGGTGTCGACCGCCTGGGCAGCGGCCTCCACCTTCCGCGGCTCCGACAAACGTGGCGGCGCCAACGGCGGACGCCTGCGTCTGGCCCCGCAGAAATCCTGGCAGGTCAACCAGCCTGAGCAACTGGCAAGCGTGCTGGCGAAACTCGAGAGCATCCAGAACGAGTTCAACAGCGCGCAAACCGGCGGCAAGAAAATCTCCCTGGCCGACCTGATCGTGCTGGCCGGTTGCGCCGGCGTCGAACAAGCGGCAAAAAACGCCGGCCATACCATCACGGTGCCTTTCACACCGGGACGCATGGACACCTCGCAAGAGCAAACGGACGTTGAATCCTTCGGCTACCTCGAACCCGCTGCCGATGGTTTCCGTAACTACCTCAAAACCCGCTACAGCGTACCGGCCGAAGCCCTGCTGATCGACAAGGCGCAACTGCTGACCCTCACCGCGCCAGAAATGACCGTGCTCATTGGTGGCCTGCGCGTGCTGAACACCAACGTCGGCCAAACCCAACACGGCGTGTTCACGAAGCAACCTGGAGCGTTGACCAACGACTTCTTCAAAAACCTGCTCGACATGGGCGTGGAATGGAAACCAGTGTCGGAGACCAATGAAGAGTTTGAGGGACGCGACCGCAAAACCGGCGATCTCAAATGGACGGGGACGCGTGTTGATCTGGTGTTTGGCTCGAATGCACAGCTGAGGGCGTTGGCTGAGGTTTATGCCAGCAACGACGCGAAGGAGAAGTTTGTGAAAGACTTCGTGGCGGCCTGGGTCAAGGTGATGAATCTGGATCGGTTTGATCTGAGGTGATGCTGGCGCTCAATCCAGCGTGAAAAAAGCCCACTGACCGTTACTGGTTCAGTGGGCTTTTTATTGCTTGGCCCTCAGGCTCAATCCCAAGTGGAACCGAAGCACTAGCGACAAAGGTTTTTCCCAACTAGGGTTGTCTGTGTCATTGCGATTAAACCACCGATCGCAGTGGCGCATCACCGACGTGGCGAACCGAAGGAGCCAGATCAATTGATGAGGTCTTTGTGTGTCGCAGTCGCGTTCGTAGCGCCCATCGTGTTGTCCACCACGGTCACGGCTGAAGTACTTGCGCATAAGACAGCGCTCGCTTTTGTTGCTCAAACCCATGTGGGTGACAGCCTGCCAACACTGGCACTGTTGGCGGCGAAGAAAACGCAAACCTTTGCGATGCTCATTGAAAAGTTAGGGAGTGAAAAAGCACACAGTGCCGTATCGAGCGAAATTGACGCGCTACTTCCGCAGTACCAGCCGAAATGGAATCAAAATCTTGCTGCGGCTTATGAGAAGTCTTTTACTGAAGAAGAGCTTTTATCACTCACGTCTGAAGGCCAGGCATCCAAATACGCTGGCAAAGTGCTGGAGCGGCGAATTGACATCGGCAGAGACATGCAGTCCAGCTCTACCCCGATACTGATTGCCCTTGTATCCGAGGCACTCAAGGCGGCCTATTCCAAGCATATTCATTGAAGCGGTCTTGATTCCCCCTGCCATCAGCTTGTCCGAAGAAAACCAACGCCTCCCAGTGTGGAGGCGTTGTGCTTTTTGCTGATCGCAGGACGAGACTAAACGGGAGAGATCGTGGCCAGCGCACCAATCAAAATGGTCAACACCAGAAATCCACCCAGGAAAATCGCCATCTTGCCCATGGGGCCTCCTACGCTATGAGTATGCGGTGCAGCGGTTACCGCCACTGCTGATCGTGCCGTCATTGTGAGCCGCGGGCTGATCCCATTACAGATGCAGATAGCCAAGAAAAATACGGATCAGATCCGATGCATCAATCCACAATGAACAACTTCGCACCGCTAGTGGTAAACGAGCGATGCCCCTCAGCATCGTTGCCCACCTGATAGCTCATTCCGGCAGTCAGCGTGAACTGGCGGCCATCTTCCAGTTCTGTGTGTAACTCGCCTTCCAGGCACAACAGGATATGACCTCTCCAGCACCAGTGATCGGCCAGATATCCGGGGCTGTATTCAACCATCCGTACACGTATCGAACCAAACTGGCAGGTCCGCCAATAGGCCATGCCCGTCTGGCCGGCATGCTCGACCGGTTCGATCTTCGACCAATCGGTAGTCCCAAAGGGGATGGCGGTAAGGTCCATTATTGCCTCATCAACGTGGAGTGAGTACGGACCCTATCAATCGGGCCACGCTGCCGATAGACACAGATAGCCCGCATTTACGGAATACAGGCTGGAGAGCAAAAACTAGTTGCCCCGCCCACCACCAAACGACCACTCATCTGCCGCGGTCGTGGTAATCACCACCATCACGTCCTCAGAATCGATGCCCGGCGCTCGGCCCAGTCTCTCGACCAGGTTGCGATAGAAACGCTGTTTCGTCTCGATGTCTCGAGGGCGACCGGCAGTAATCGCGATCAGCACAAAGTCATGGCTGCGCGGACCGCCCAGGTAGTTGGGGTCAAAGATCAGTTCGCCCACTTCATGTTGGTGAATGACCTGGAACCGGTCGGCCATCGGCACTTCGAAGCTTTCTACCAAGGCGTCGTGCAGCCCTTGTGAGAGGGCCTGTAAATACTCGGCAGACTTTCCCCGGTGCAGTGAAATACGGGCAAATGGCATTAAGACCTACTCCTGAAAATCCAACTGACCGGGAAAAACTATCAAGTCGCGATCATTCCGAATATCAGATTTAATAGCGGCCTTAGTCCCGAATTAATGGATGATTCGATGCGCCGTCCGACCTTCGATCTTGATGTGCTGCGTACTTTCGTGACCGGCGTGGAGTTCAACAGCTTTGCCAAGGCGGCGGATCGCCTCAATCGCTCGACGTCTGCCGTGAGCGCACAACTCAAGAAGCTTGAGGAACAGGTAGGTACGCCAGTGCTGTCAAAATCCGGTCGAGGGCTGGTGTTGACGCCGGTGGGTGAAACCCTGCTCAGCCATGCACGCCGACTGCTTGAACTGAACGACAGCATTTTCCAGACCCTGCACGAAAGCCAGACTGCCGCCACGGTACGCCTGGGGCTTCAGGAAGACTTTGGCGAACACTTTCTCAGCGACATTCTGCGACGCTACATCAAGATGTACCCGATGGTGAGCCTCGAAGTCAGGATCGCGCGTAATACCGAACTGCTTGCATTGATCGACAGCGGTGGCCTGGACCTGGCCCTGTCTTGGGACACAGGGCACAAGTCCCCCTACGCCACGCACCTGGGTGAAACGCAGATGCACTGGATCGGGCCTCGTGACGCGCCCCCCATCAACGGCTCTGTCGATTCCCCCCTGCCATTGATCATGTTCGACGCCCCTTGCGTGTTGCGCAGCGCGGCCACCCAGGCACTGGATGAAATGCAGATTCCCTGGCGAATCGCGCTGACCAGCCCCAGCGTTGGTGGAATCTGGGCGGCCGTTGCGGCCGGTTTAGGCCTCACAGTGCGAACCCGCATTGGACTGCCAGCGCATCTTGCCGTTATTGCCGGTCTACCCCCGCTGCCGACCCTCGGCTATGTGCTTTATCGAGGAGCAGAACACTTGGCGCCTGCCACCCGACAATTGGCTGCGTTGATACAAACGAGTCTGGAAGAGCAGTCGTTCAGTATCGCTGGCGGAGTCCCCGAGACGGTAGCGAATAACTAACGAGCCTGCGGATCAACCTGACCCAACAGGATATTGACGTCAAAAAACAGAAATCGCGCGATTACAGCTGAGGGGGTGAGTGTGAAACATAGCCCTATGATTTATATAGAGTTTTAAAAAAGTCGGCATTGGTAGCGCAGACTTACCCAGAGACCTCTATTATTCCGTTATCGGCGAATTCGGCCTAATCACTGTTATGCGTCAGCGACAAAACAAGCCCTTAATCAATAATTATGGGAGGGTAACATGTCGATAAAAAAAACAACTGCCTTACTCGTGCTGGTTTTTAGCTTTTTTGGAGTAACGAGTTGCGCCGGCATCAGCAATCATTCAGAAATCACAAGCGAAAGAAATAAGAGCATTGTTCCTGATATTGACTATTATGACCTTGCATACAACATAGACATTATTGTGCTTCCTGCAGAAATAAAAATTAAAGAAAATGCAGATATAGACAAGAACATTTCAGACGAATTACAAATGTCAAACTGGGGTAATAGTATCAAGAATGCGACCCAGAAAGAAATCCATAACAGTGATCGCTTTATCGAATTTGGAAATTACAGCGGCCGCATTGAAATAAGCACAGAAGTATCTTCAGTATCTACAAGCAACGCCCGGAGTGGAGCTCGATCAAAAAGCAATGTTATTTACACATATAAAGATTTAGTGTCAGGAAAAATACTTTCCAAGCACGAGAGCGCCATTGAATTAATAGCTCCACCCTCTGCCATACCAGAAACCAGCAATAGTTTTTCTTACAGCCTTGATCAACTGACATATGCTATTGCTCGCGAGGCGATTTTTGGCCTCATTCGATTGTCGCCTGTTGCCGATATCCAGCTAACGCAGAAGCAAGTGAAATTTTATAATTCAAATATTAAAAGAAAACCCAACCAAATTATTAGCTATGTGCCGATCGATAGTCTCATTCACATGAACAAAAAAGAACTAAACTCTGCTTTTTCAATGGCTAAGAAAACGCAAAAAAATAGTAATAAATCGACGAAGAAAAACAAGCCAACCGTTAGAGTAGACACCGTCTCCGCTCCCGCTACCCGCCCTCTGAAACCTGGCACAGCTAGTGAGACCCCCACCGCAAACACCGTTACATCGAGTAAAAACCCTGTCAGTCAGAACTCAAGCCAGGCTGCGACTGAAACTAAAACAGACGATAACAGTTCAAGCAGCATTACTAGCTCATTGGAGCCATTGAAGGATGACACCATTAAAAACGACGCGCCAAGTTATGACACCAGCAGACCTCAAATGGATGTATCGGCAGAGCAAGAAAGAGCAATGGATGAATGCTTGAAGGAGGAAAAAGCAAAGTTACAGGGATCGACAGGCAATGCCGCCTCACGCACCGGATATACAGCCATCCCGGTACGCTATCAACCTCAAATCAAGGTATCGGCAGTGCAAGAAAGAGCAATGGATGAATGTTTGAAGAGGGTAAAAGCAAACTTACGGTGAGCGACTGGCAATGCGGCTTCACGTACCGGATATAAAGCCGCGCCAAGACGCTATCAACCTCAAAGCAAGGTAGAGGCAGAGCAATGGATGAATGGACGACATTGAAGCGGCCGGCCCAGACTTCGCCGTACCCCCGGGTTTCCAAGCGATGCCGGTTCGCCCCGCGACTCAACAGAAATAGCGAAAGGCTGGCACCCGATAGGGGGGAATGTACACCCCATGGTCGGGGCAGATCTGCCCAAGCGCTGGCAATCCGCTATGACCCCAAAAACCTAATCAGACGACTTTTGCAACGCTGCCTCAGACTGAGCCTCGATAAACTCGAGATAGGGTGTACCATCAGGCTCTGTCCATCAGATATTAGTCAGTCATGCCCACGCTAAGCGAAGAGAGCCGCCAGATCGTAGCTTCTCTGGCGCACCGTGTTGGCCCCGACGCTGACATTGCAAGGGTCGCCCAGGCGATCGTTTCAACCTTGCAGGATATGGAAGCAGCCCTCACGCCCATCATTGGGCCGCAAGGGGTTGCCGCGCTGTACCGCCGCAGCCTCCAGCTGTGCGCTTGTGCTCATCCGCGCCTGGCCGGTACCTATGACCGCGTGCAGGCCGCGCTGGATCTGGCTGCCCTCAAATCCGTACTCGTTGAACAAAGCGAAGCCGATGCGTTGTTTTTCGGTGAAGTGATGCTGATCACCTTCTACGAACTGCTGACCACGCTGATCGGGCCCTCGCTCACCGCACGGTTGCTTCGTGACGTGTGGGAACCTTCTTTGAGCGACACCCCATCGCAGGAAAATTCGCCATGAGCACCAAAGTGACTATCAACCGCTTGGCCACCGGCGTGCCAGGATTGGACGAAGTGCTGGGCGGAGGTTTGCCGGAGTTTTCGTTCAACTTGATCGCCGGCCCTCCCGGCTGCGGCAAGACTACCCTCGCTCACCAGATGATGTTTGCCCTGGCGACGCCCGAACGTCCGGCGCTGTTCTTTACGGTGCTTGGCGAGCCGCCGCTGAAGATGCTGCGCTATCAACAGCAATTCGACTTTTTCGACAATGAAGCGATCAACCATTCGATTCGCTATATCAACCTGGCTAACGATACCCTCGCCGGAAATCTGGACGAAGTGCTGCGGCGCATCGTCAGCGAGGTGGAGGCACACTCTCCGTCACTGGTGTTCGTCGACTCGTTCCGTTCGGTGGTGCTGGCCAGCCAAACCCAGGACAACCCCAACAACAACCTGCCGCAGTTCGTTCAGCAACTGGGCATGTTGATGACCACCTGGCAGGCGACGACCTTCCTGATCGGCGAATATTTCACCGAAACCGACACCAACCCGATTTTCACCGTGGCCGATGGCCTGATCTGGCTACGTCAAAGCGTCCAGCGCAACTCCATGGTACGCAAGATGGAAATCATGAAGATGCGCGGCCAACCGACACTGCCGGGGCTGCATACCTTCCGCATCGCGACGTCGGGGATCAAGGTCTTTGCTCCAGCGGCACCCAACCCGGTTGAAGCGCCGCTGGAGTTCCCTATCAAGCGCCTGAAGATGGGCGTGCCGCAGCTCGACGAGATGCTCGGCGGCGRCCTGCCCCGTGGTTATTCCTTGCTGGTAGCCGGGCCGTCGGGCTCGGGCAAAAGCATTCTGGCCGCGACATTTCTCGCTGAAGGCGCGCGCAATGGCGAAACCGGCGTGATCGCGGTGTTCGAACAGCGGCCCAATCACTCCCAGAATGCCACCCTCGCCGGCCTGATCCAGAGGGGCCAGGTCGGTCTGGTGGACAGCCGGGCCCCGGACCTCTCCATCGACGAAATCGTGCAGTTGCTGTTGAGCGAGATCACCCGGCTGAAAGCCACTCGCGTTGTCATCGATTCGCTGTCGGGCTTCGAACTGGCGCTGGCGCCGACCTTCCGCGAGGACTTCCGCGAGTCGCTGTCACGCATGGTCACCGCGCTGACCGGCGCCGGGGTCAGTGTGTTGATGACCTCCGAGCTGGAAGACCGCTACACCGATCTGCGGTTCAGTCCTTACGGCACCGCCTTTCTCACCGATGCGATCATCGTTCAGCGCTATATTGAAGTAGAGAGCCGCTTGTTGCGGATCATGGCCGTGGTCAAGGTCCGAGCCAGCGCCCATTCAGATCAGTTGCGCCAGTACCACATCGACGATAACGGCCTCCAGATCGGCGAAATGCTGCCGGACCAGGAGGGGCTGCTCGGTGGTCGACCGACAAAACAACGTTCAGGAGCGGTACGTACAGGGGATAAAAATGTTTGAGCCCGACTCATGAGTAAAGCCGGTGGCAAGAATGAGCGTGAGATGGCCAATGCTGCTCACGAACTCTTCCTGCTTGGACAAAAGACTGTTGAAGCGCGCGCCGTACTGGCAGCACTGCAAAAACAGTTGAGCGACGCCAGCAGCCGGTTGGTGGATACCCAGCAGGTCGAGCAAGTGATCGAGGCCAATCAGCAGCTGGTACTGGCGATACTCTTGGCGCAATCAGACGCTGTCCCCCCCCCCTCGTCTGGAGGAGCAGCGTTTGTACCAGCAATTGCGCGAGGCTAATGCGCAGCTGGTAATGGCTGCGCTCAGCGCTCAAGACCTTCAGGCTACAGCCGAGCGCGCATTGAGCCAGCAGAAAAGCGTACTGGCGATGGTGGCCCATGAGCTGCGAAATCCGTTAACACCTATCAGCATGATTGCAGAGCGTATGGTTCGACTGCCTAGCGACCAACTGCCGCGAATGCGTGAGTTGATTGAGAGTCAAGTACAGCATATTTCGCAGCTGGTCGACGATCTGCTCGACGTCTCCCGCGCCAGCACGGGCAAGCTGCGAATCAATCGCCGCGATGTCGACATGATGCAAATTCTGATTGAGGCTGTTGATGCGTGTAGTCCTGTGATGATCGCGCAACAGCAGCAGTTCGACGTCCATCTTCCAGATGGCACCTTGATGGTGAATGGTGATTCAGGACGCCTCGCTCAGATTCTCCACAATCTACTGGCGAATGCGGCCAAGTACACTCCGGCCGAAGGCAGAATCAAGCTGTCTGCCACGGTAGAGACCGACGTTCTGAAGATAAGTATTTCCGACAATGGAATCGGCGTTTCGGCTAAAGCACTCCCTTTTATTTTTGACCCTTATGTTCAAGACGAACACGCCATAGGTTTCAACGGCTCCGGCTTGGGCATTGGGTTGACCGTCGTTCGGGAGCTGGTCGAAGCACACGGGGGCAAGGTCACCGTCACGAGCGAGGGGAATGGTAAGGGAAGTGAGTTCGTGGTGATGCTGCCGCTGGTGAGCCATTGATGCTTCTTTAGAGCTGATCGACAGAAAACTACTGCTTGTATTTGGATCAAGCTCTCTTTGGAAGGTCATATGAAAACTATTAAAGGGGCGTTGTTCGTCATTCTTATTGTTGCCCTGGCCGTCGGGGCGTTTAACTTGATATTCGTGGCAGTGTCTGGCTACTTTGGGCCGTTCTACGAGAATGAGGCAGACCAAAGTCGGAACTTTGCAATTTGGCTTTTGGGTAATGCGGGGGTTGGGTTGCTTTCGGTTGTCATGGGTGTCGTTTTGTATCGGCGATATCTGCGCAGGGCACGACACGCAAACACCACGAACTCGTAGGAGCTGCCGAAGGCTGCGATCTTTTGATCTTTCGCCCACAAAAAAGCCCACTGACCGTCACCGGTTCAGTGGGCTTTCCGATTACGCTTCTACTTACAAAGCCATATCCGTCGCAGCATTCTCTTTCACAGCCTTAGGCTTCTCAGCCGGAGCAGCAGGAGCCGCTGCCTGACCAATCACCGGCGGCGGAGTCAGCTCCAGCACCTTGGCGGTGTAAGCCCACTCTTGAGCCACTTTCTCAGGGCTGTTGTTCAGCTGAGTGCCATAGCTAGGCACGATCTGGTGCAGTTTTTCCTGCCAGGCTGGGGTGGCAACCTTGTCCTTGAACACTTTCTGCAGCACGGTCAGCATGATCGGTGCGGCAGTCGATGCGCCTGGCGATGCGCCCAGCAAACCGGCGATGGTGCCGTCAGCGGAAGCAACGATTTCGGTACCCAACTTCAGCACGCCACCGGCGGCTTCATCACGCTTGATGATTTGCACGCGCTGGCCGGCTTGCCACAGGCGCCAGTCTTCGGCTTTGGCGTTCGGGAAGTATTCTTTCAGGGCATTCATGCGGTCTTCGTCAGACAGCATCAATTGGCCTGCGAGGTACTCGACCAGTGGATATTCCTTGATGCCGACGCGGGTCATTGGCCACACGTTGTGCGTGGTGGTGGTGCTCAGCAGGTCCAGGTACGAGCCTTCTTTGAGGAACTTGGTGCTGAAGGTCGCGAATGGGCCAAACAGAATGACGCGCTTGCCGTCCAGGACACGGGTGTCCAGGTGCGGAACCGACATTGGCGGTGCGCCAACGGAGGCTTTGCCGTAGGCCTTGGCCAGGTGTTGTTCGGCGATGGCCGGGTTATCGGTGACCAGGAACGAGCCGCCAACCGGGAAACCTGCGTATTCCTGGGCTTCAGGAATGCCGGACTTCTGCAGCAGGTGCAGTGCACCGCCGCCCGCGCCGATGAACACGAACTTGGCGTCGGTTTCGGTTTTGGTGCCGTCTTTCAGGTTCTTGTAGCTGACGCGCCAGCTGCCGTCTGCGTTCTTGGTGATGTCTTGCACTTCGCTAGACAACTTCAAGTCGAACTTCGGCGTGGTTTGCAGGTGCGCGACGAACTGGCGAGTGATCTCGCCAAAGTTCATGTCGTTACCGAGCGGGCTCCAGGTGGCCGCGACTTTCTGGTTCGGGTCACGCCCTTCCATCATCAGCGGAACCCACTTCTTGATCACAGCCGGATCTTCGGAGTACTGCATGCCGGCGAACAGCGGGCTCGCTTGCAGGGCTTCGTAGCGCTTTTTCAGGAACTTGATGTTGTCATCGCCCCACACAAAGCTCATGTGCGGAGTGGAGTTGATGAACGAACGCGGGTTCTTCAGCACGCCTTGCTGAACCTGCCAGGCCCAGAACTGACGGGAGATCTGGAAGGCTTCGTTGATTTCAACGGCTTTCGTGATCTGAACTTTGCCGTTCTCGTCTTCCGGGGTGTAGTTCAACTCGGCCAGGGCGGAGTGACCGGTACCGGCGTTGTTCCAGCCGTTGGAGCTTTCCAAGGCGACGCCATCGAGGCGCTCGACCATTTCCATCGACAAGTCGGGTTCCAGCTCATTGAGCCATACACCCAGCGTTGCACTCATGATGCCGCCGCCAATGAGCAGCACATCAACTTTCTTTGCCTCCGCGTAAGCGGACGTGATCCCCATCGACAAAGCCAGCCCCAGCAGGGCCGTGTTCAGTTTCTTAAACATCTGTAGCACCTATGATAAACGCCATCCGCCTCCAACCCTCATTCATGAGCAACCCAGGTTCACGGGTACGCAGGCAGCGTGCCGCGGGTTTCTGCATTCAGAAAGATTTGAAGGTGGGCACACAAGGCCGACGTGTCTCCATCGACCTCAGTTATATGTCCCTCGTGCACTGACTTCTTATCATTATTGGCTCAGCTACTTGAGCGACATTGATTCTGTCGCACGTCTGTGGACGTACGAACCGAATAAGTCAAACCAAGTTAATGCGACAGAATATCACGCCTCGGCCAGCCTGCGCGCCCGAAAGGACTCAACAGTCTAGACGGGACGAGACCCGCGTTCGGCGTTTTTGCTCAAACGATCCAGCACAAACGCCTTGGCGTTGCGCGTCATTTGGTCGAGATGCCGGTCGCGTTGCTTCTCTGCATCGATCATTGCCCGCTTGCCGTGTTTTTGCAGCAGATACGTATGTATCTGCCGCACCTCCAAAGAACTGTAGATCGAGGTGACATCCAACAAGCCCATCAGGCCCTCAGTGGCGTGATCCCGGGTGTTCATCAGCACCTGAGTGCCGCGCACGCCCAGTACCTGGAAGCCCATCGACTCGAACCAGGGCACCTTGGCGACGGTACACGTCAACTCGGCATGCGGGTAGCGGCCGAGCATGTCTTGCAGCATCGTCCGCGCGATGCCCTGTCGCCGGTGACTGGCCTGCACCGCCATGTACGCCACGCCGCAGGCCTCGGGATCGTCCTTGACCGGCAGGTACAGCAAAAACCCGATGACCTCCTCGGGATCTTCGTCATCCATGGCGACGATCAACTCGACCGAAATGCCTTTGGCGCCGCCGAGCGCTTCCAGGTAGAGATGAACCTCATAACCCACCGCGTATTGATAGACGTTGTACAACGGGTTGCTCGGCGCGATGCCTACCATGCTGATGTCGGTCAGGTTGTCGACGACCATCTGCAGAATCTGGCTGTTGATGGGCTCCGGGCATGGAGTGGCAAAGTGGGTGAGCTGGGGCATTGCGTTTCTGACTCCGGATTAAGGCTGCCCGGCTATTGTCACAGATCGAGCCCCTTACAGGAAAATCACCGCTGCGGCGCGACGATGCGGAAGCGGATGTCGATGTCGTTGGAGACCACCGTATCGGCCCACTCCCCCTCCCCGATCTTGAAGTCGCTGCGTTTGAGAATGATGTTGCCATCAAAAATCCCGATGGCCTGCTCCGGCTTCAACAGCACCTTCACCTGCAATTCACGCGTCATGCCCCTGAGGTTAAGTTTGCCGGTGATCAAAAAGCGTTGATTGCCCAGCGCTTTCACCCGGGTCGATTCAAAGGTCGCCACCGGATAGTCCGCCGTGTTGAACCAGGCAGGCTTTTGCAATTCGGCATTGGCATCGCTGCTGCCGGCGTCGATGCTGGCAAGGTCGATGGTCATCCTGGCGTGGGCCGCGGTGGGGTTTGCTGTGTCGAAATCGAGCGTGGCGTCGAATTTGCCGAAGGTGCCGTACACCCTCGAACCGAATTGGTTATAGGTGAAGGAGATCTTGCTGGCAGTGGTGTTGACCCGGGTGTATTCAACGGCTTGGGCACAGGGCAAGACGCCGATTGTGAGGATGGCGAGCAATGCGGCTAAACGCGGGAATCGAAGAGGCATGGAATTCTCCGGGTGGAACGTCCTTCAGGGATTGAAGTGCCGCCCCCCCGTGTGGCTGCGATAGCTGGACTTAAGCAAATATTCGATATTTATTCCAGCCAGACAGGAAAGCCCTCGGCGTTGAGGGCTTTCCTGATTTCTTCAAACGATAGCTCCCTCACCCGACGGATCAGGCGCTCGGGTGGGTGTGGTAGATCTTGCTGACGATGCTCCACTTGCCTTCTACCTTCAGCAGGTTGAAGAAATCGGTGAAGCGAAACCCCGAGACGTTGTCGGTATCGACCCGCGCACTGGCAGCCGTGCCGACGATGTCGATGCGCACGATAGCGGCTTTGGCTTCCGGGGACGGATGGAACGCGTTGTCGATAACGTCGTAGAGATTCTGGATCGCGCCGCCAACGAGCTTGTCGCCATCGACACCAAACATAGTGGCTTGCTCGTTGAAGGCGGGTTTCATCAGCGCGCTGTCGGCCTTGGCGCCACCTTCGTTGTACTGGTTAAGCACATCGACAATCGCGTTATATTCCTGAACGTAAGTAAGACTGCTCATTGCGTGACTCCTGATAAGTAGCTGACATGGGTTAATGCGCGGAACCTGTGGGAGCGGGCTTGCCCGCGAAGAGGGAGTATCAGTCGACATTAATGTTGCTTGGCGCTCCGAATTCGCGGGCAAGCCCGCCCCCACAGGTATTGCGTTTTACTGACTGGTTTTACTAAACGGCGCTTAGGTTTTCTGCACCACTCGGGCAACTGAAGGCTCGATGCTGACCTTTTCCCACTTGGCGATGACCAACGGGGCAATCGCATTTCCCAGCACATTCAGGGTGGTAGTTCCGCTGTCGATAATCCTGAAGATCCCGGCAATCAACGCGACCCCTTCCAGTGGCAGACCGGCAGACGCCAACGTGGCAGACAGGATGATGATGGCGAACCCGGGAACCCCGGCAGCCCCTTTGGACGTCAGCACCATCGTCACCACCAGCAGTATTTGCTGGGACAGCGACAGGTCGATCCCATAGAGTTGCGCGACAAAAATCGTCGCCACGCCAAGGAAGATCGAAGCGCCATCCAGATTGAATGCATACCCCACTGGCACCACAAAACTGACGATCCGTCGCGGCACACCATAGTGTTCCAGCTTGCTCATCAGCTGCGGCATGACCGACGCCGACGCAGCGCTGGAGAACGCCAGAATCAGCTCATTACGGAAATACTTGATTAGTTTGAAAATATTCTCGCCAATCAAGTAGCAAATACCGCCGAGCACCACCAAAGCAAAGAAAATCAGTGCCAGGTACACCACACCAATCAACTTGAGCAACGGCAACAGCGAGGCAAAACCGAAGGTCGCCACGGTAGCGCCGATCATGCCGAATACCCCGATCGGCGCATAAGCCATGACGATACTGACAACTTTGAACATGGCATCAGAGATGCCTTGAACCACCGCCACCACCGGCGCGCTTTTTTCTCTGGGGAGCGTGTTCAATGCCAAGCCGAACAGCACGGCGAAGAACAGCACCGAAAGCAACTTTGCTTCCGACATCGCGACAAAAACGTTATCGGGAACGATGTTCTGCAAGATAACGAGGGCACCCTTCGAAGGTTCCATGTTGACCGATGCGGTGCTGTGGGAAATGCCCGAAATATCAGTGCCGGTGCCAGGCTCGAAAATATTCGCGAAACACAACCCCATCACAATGGCCAGGCCGGTAATCGCAAAGAAATAACCCAGCGACTTGACGCCCATGCGACCAAAGGACTTGTTATCGCCACCGCCGGCAATCCCCAGGATCATGCAACAGAACACAATGGGAACCACGACCATCTTCATCATCTTGATAAAGATATCGCCAAGGGGTTTGAGGATTTCAGCGCTTATCCACACTTGATAATGCGGGTGTGTATTGAAGTACCAACCAACGAGCACGCCAAGCAACAGCCCGGCAACTATTTGCCAAACCAAAGGGATACGTTTCATGTCTAGCCTTTTTGTTGGAATGAAAGGACTGCATTACGTAGCAGTTGCTAGAGTCATGAGCTTCCAGCTCATTTGAAATCGAATGGCACAACGAGGCTGTGCCATTACTTCTATTATTTTGCGAAGAGCTGGCTCATATCCTTGAACGCCTTGAACTCAAGTGCGTTACCACACGGATCGAACAGGAACATCGTGGCTTGTTCGCCGACCTGCCCCTTGAATCGAATGTAGGGCTCAATCACAAACTCGGTGCCGAAGGACTTCAGTCGCTCGGCCAGGGCTTCCCACTGCTGCCACTCCAGGATGATGCCGAAGTGCGGAACCGGCACGTCGTGCCCGTCTACCGGATTGCTATGCACGCTCTCTTGGGAAGCGGTCTTTGGGTGTTCATGAATAACCAGTTGATGACCGTAGAAATCAAAGTCGACCCACTGCGTGCTGGAACGTCCCTCTTGCAGCCCGAACACTTCACCGTAAAAGGTGCGTGCCGCCGCGAGGTCATAAACAGGGATCGCCAGGTGAAAAGGAGAAAGGCTCATAGGAACTCCAATCAAGGTGTTTTTATCGGTTTTGTTTTTTAATACGGAGCCATCGTAGAGCTGCAGAACCAGTAAAAAAATCAATATATATTTCTTAGAAACACAATTAATATTTATGAATGATCAAAGAACTGAAAACACTCATCGCCGTCGCGCGGGAAGGCACCTTTGCCGCTGCCGGGAACAGGATCGGGCTTACCCAGGCCGCCGTAAGCGCGCAAATGCAACGTCTGGAGGCCGAGCTGGGTTTCCAGATTTTCGACCGCAAGGGCCGCTCGGCTCACTTGAACCGGATGGGGCATCAAATACTGCTGCAGGCGCAGGAGCTGCTTCGCCTGTATGACAATCTGGGTTCCACCACAGTCGGACTGCCGGCCAGCGTTCTGGTGAACATCGGCGCCATCGCTTCAGTGCAGCGCTCGTTCTTACCCGATGCTCTCGCCAAATTTCACCAACAATGCCCGCAATGCCGAACCCGGGTGATCCCGGGGCTGTCGATGGAGCTGGTCAACCTGGTGGATGCCGGCGAGATCGACATGGCGGCAATCATTCGCCCGCCCTTCTCGCTGCAAAGCGATCTGCGCTGGACGACCCTGGCCCTTGAGCCCTACCGGCTGATCGTGCCACGGGATGTGCCCGGGGAAGACTGGTCGGAATTGCTTTCCAGCCACCCCTTCATTCGCTATGACCGATCATCCTTTGGCGGCAGGCAGGTCGATCGTTTCTTGCGGCAGATGCATTTCAACTTGCGTGAAGTGTGCGAACTGGATGAACTGGAGGCCATTATCAAGCTGGTCGAAAATGGCGTCGGTGTAGCGCTGGTGCCGCAGACAGCGACCCATCAAGATTGGCCCGCCGGAGTACGCGCGCTGGACCTGGGGCTGCACACCTTCCATCGTGATATCGGCCTGGTCCATCGGGCATGGCAAAGCTTTACCGAGCCAGTGCGGGTAATGGCTCAACTGATTGGTGAGCAGGTCCCTGCTACGGTCTAGTGTCAGGCAGTTATGCCATAACGCGATCCGTAATTGAATGGACTCGCCCAAACCGAGGCGTCTGTGCGCCACGGCTTGGGCGAGTCCATTCAATTACAGGTCGCATTACAACTTAAGAATTCGTCTGTAGGGGCTGACTATGTAAAAGCCCCAACCACCCACTTCACTTTCTCCAGCGCCTCCCTGAGCGCCCCCATCTCCACGGAGCCCAGCGCCAGGCGAAACGCATGTGGAACGTTGGCCGACGTGGCAAACGGTTCGGCGGTTGAGACCGACACATTTTCCCGCATCAACGCCATGGCGATCTGGTCGGCCCGTGCGTCTTCCGATAATGGCAGCCAAAGAAAATACGACGAAGGATGGCGAATACAGCGCAGCCCCGCCAGCACCTCGCCGGCCACGATTTGCCGGGCCTGCGCGTCCCGGCGTTTTTCGGCTTCCAGTTGCATGACGGTGCCGTCGTCAAGCCAGGTGGTGGCAATCGCCGTCATCACACCCGGGGTATTCCAGGTGGTTGCCTTGATCGTGCGCTCCAGCGCGGGCACGTTCTGCAGGGGGGCGGCGACGAAGCCGACGCGCAGTCCGGTGGCCACGCTTTTGGAGAGCCCTGACACATAAATCGTCCTCTCGGGGGCGAGTACCGCCAGCGGCGCGGGTGGATTTTCGGCGAGGAAGGCGTAAGCAGCGTCTTCAATGATCAGCAGCCCATGCTCGCGCGCAATCGTCACCAGGTGTTCCCGTTGCTCGGCACTCATCACCCAGCCCAGCGGATTGTGCAGGGTCGGCATCGTGTACACGGCCCGCACGCGTCGATGCCGGCACAGGCTTTCCAGCCCCTGCAGATCCGGCCCGTGATCGAGTACCGGAATGGGCACGATTTCAAGGTGCAGCGTGTCGGCCAGGGCCTTGAACCCCGGGTAGGTCAACGCGTCCGCGGCAATCACGTCACCGGGTTGCAACAGCGCCATCATCGTCACCGCCAGCCCTTGCTGGGCGCCGGTGACGATCAGCACTTGCTCAGCCTCGACCGTCAGCCCTCGAACGCGCAGATGACGCGCCACAGCGGCGCGCTCATGCGGGCGCCCGGCGTGTGGCTGGTAGCGCAGCAACGCTTCCAGATCGCCGGCCGAGGCGAGTTGGCGCAGGGCATTGCGCAACAATTCAGCCTGCCCGGGAAGCGCCGGATAGTTGAAGTTCAGGTCGGTCATGCCGGCGGCAACGCTGTGTTGATCGATAGCCTGGTTGGGCGACCACGAGGTTTCCCTGACGAACGTCCCCCGCCCCGTCTCCCCGCTGACCAGGCCCATGGCTTCCAGCTCCGCATAGACCCGGCTTGCCGTCACCAGGGCCAGGCCTTCCGTGGTTGCCAACTGACGGTGAGTCGGCAAGCGTGTGCCCGGCAACAGGCGCCCTGAACGAATATCCGCGGCAAACGTATCCACCAGTGATTTGTAGCGGGAACGAGGCATGAGCAGATGTATCCATGACAATATTTTGATTGTATTGAGTTTCGTCCATACGATGCCTTCCATGCAACCTGAGCATGAAGGGGATCCAGAATGGAACGCACATCGAACCTGCAACAGCACACCACGGAAAAGACCGCCAGCGGATGGCTCAACGGGTTCATCGGCGTGCTCATCTTCAGCGGCTCGCTGCCGGCGACACGGGTGGCCGTTCTGCAGTTCGACCCGGTTTTCCTGACTGTCGCCCGGGCCAGTATCGCTGCCCTTGTGGCGCTGTGCTTGCTGCTGCTGTTCAAGGAGAAACGGCCGGCCAGGCATCAGCTGCTCTCCCTGGCCATCGTGGCCCTGGGCGTTGTATTTGGGTTTCCGCTGTTGACCGCACTGGCGCTGCAATATGTAACGTCTGCGCACTCCATCGTCTTCGTTGGCCTGTTGCCGCTCGCCACCGCAGCGTTCGGGGTCTGGCGCGGCGGCGAACGGCCCCGGCCAGTGTTCTGGTTCTTCTCGGTGCTGGGCAGCCTGCTGGTGGTGGGGTTTGCCGTCTCCCAAGGCCTGACGGCCGCTCCTGCGGGGGACATTCTGATGTTGCTGGCGATCCTGGTGTGTGGGTTGGGCTATGCCGAAGGTGCGAAGCTTTCCAAGACTCTGGGAGGCTGGCAGGTGATTTCCTGGGCCCTGGTGCTGTCGCTGCCCGTCATGGCCCCGCTAACCTGGTTGCTGGCCCCGCCTTCGCTCTCGGCAATTACCCCGCCTGCGTGGTTGAGCCTGGCTTACGTGTCGCTGTTCAGCATGTTGATTGGCTTTGTGTTCTGGTACCGCGGGCTGGCTCAGGGCGGAATTGCCGCCGTCGGCCAGCTTCAGTTGCTGCAGCCGTTTTTCGGCCTGGCACTGGCGGCCACGTTGCTGCATGAGCAGGTCAGCGTTGCCATGCTGGGGGTGACCGTGGCAGTGATTCTTTGCGTGGCCGGGGCACGAAAGTTCTCGAAATAGACAGCTCACGTGGCGAAACAAACCGACTGCTGGTCGGCCTCCGGGCGGCAGGAGGGCTAATATTTTAATGCGAGGGCATGATTTGTGTTCTGCCGTGGTGGACCGGCCTCCGAGATGTTATCGGTCCACCGCAGTACTGGAGGAGGAATGAAAATGGCCAATTTCGCGAAAAAACTGCCGGTGCACACCGACGACGAAAAAACCAGTCAACAATCACAGGTGCCAGACCCTTGGCGGCCTTTGGAAAGACTGCGCCAACAAGTCGACCACCTGTTTGAAGACTTCAATCGTGGCTCGGCGCTGACACCTTTCCGGCGTGGGCTGTTTGATGTCGAACCGTTCTGGAGCCGGGATTTTATCGGCCGCAGCCTGCCTGCGGTGGATATCAGCGAGAAGGATGAAAGCTTCGAAATCACCGCCGAATTGCCGGGCATGGATCAGGAGAATATCGACCTCAAACTGTCCAACGGCAATCTGATCATCAAGGGTGAAAAGAAAGAGGACAAGGAAGAAAAAAGGAAAGGCTATCACCTGTCAGAGCGTCACTATGGCTCCTTTGAACGGGTATTCAGCCTGCCAAAAGGCGTCRATGCCGACAAGATCGAAGCGAGCTTCAGCAAAGGCGTGCTGAGCATTACGCTGCCGAAGAAACCTGAAGCCTTGAAAGCGGACAAAAAGGTGCAAATCAAATCAAGCTGAACCCGCTGTCGTGCAACAGAAAGCCCCTGGTCGGGAAACCGGCCAGGGGCTTTTTATGTAGCGGCCAGAGCACTAAAGAGGCCCCGTCAGTTCCACGCTGTCGCGGTACTCCGGCACCGAGACCGACCAGCCCAGCTCCAGGCTGATGCGCCGGCGCAATACATCCGAGGCATTGGGTTCGCCATGTACCACATAGGTGTGTTTCGGCGGCCGCTTGAAGCCGCGCAACCACAGCATGATTTCATCGCAGTCGGCGTGCGCGGACAGGGTTTCCATCGGCACCACTTCGGCGCGAATCGGCACGTCTTTGCCGTGAATACGTACCGACGGGGCGCCTGCGATGATCTGCGCACCGCGGGTGCCGCCCGCCTGAAAGCCCGGCACCAGCAGCGTATTGAGCGGGTTGGGCGCCAGCGCCTTGAGGTGGTGCAGTACCCGCCCGCCAGTGGCCATGCCGCTGGCGGCGATGATCACCGCAGGTGTGCGCTGCTGGTCCAGCTCAATGGAATCTCTGGTGGAACGCACAAAACGCGTGACATGGCACATGCCTTCGCACTCTTCCAGGGACAACCGGTGTTCGCTGCGAAAACGCTGGTACAACCGCGTAACGTCGGTGGCCATGGGGCTGTTTAGGTAGATCGGCAGGTCGGGAATCGCGCGTTTTTGTTGCAAGCGATACAGGTGATACATCAGCAATTGCGCGCGACCGACCGCGAACGATGGCACCAGCGTGATGCCATGGCGCAGCGCGGTACGGGTGATGACCTCGGCCAGTTGATCCTCCGGGGGCTCGTCGGGATGCCGACGGTCACCATAGGTCGACTCCACCAGCAGATAATCGGTCTGCTCGATCGTTTCCGGGGCAAACATCAATGGATCGTTCGGCCGCCCCAGATCCCCGGAGCACACGAGCGTGACGCCGTCGGCGACGACTTCCACGGTCGCTGCGCCCAGAATATGCCCGGCACCGCGCAACAGAATGCTCATCCCCGGGACAATATCGACCCGGTGGTGCAACTGCACCGGCCGCAGCAATTTCAATGCCCGCTCGGCGTCTTGCTCGGTGTACAGCGGCAAGGCCGGAGAGTGTTTGGAGAAGCCATGGCGATTGGCGAACTCGGCCTCTTCTTCCTGCAAGCGGCCGCTGTCACGCAGCAGGATTTTCACCAGCTCACAGGTGGCTGGCGTGGCATACACCGGGCCGCGATAACCGTTGCGCACCAACACCGGCAGGTAGCCGCTGTGGTCCAGATGAGCGTGGGTCAGCACAATGGCTTCGAGGTCGCGAACCGACAGCTGGAACGGGTCCCAGTTGTGCAAGCGCAGTTGTTTATAGCCCTGGAACAGGCCGCAATCGATCAGCACATGCTGGTCGCGATGTTCCAGCAAGTACTTGCTGCCCGTGACCGTGCCCGCAGCACCGAGAAATGTCATTCGCATGGCCGTTTCCTTGCGCATTCATGGAGCGCTATTGATCGCTCCTTTACGCCCATGGGTAGTTGATTTTTGTCAACCGAGGCCACACGGGTTGATCTTTTCAGTCGAGCCGGGGCAATGGCTTGACGATCGTCAGGCTGCAAGGTGACCGGTTCAATACACTTTCGGCCGTACTGCCGATGAATATATCGATCCCGCGATGGTAGGTCGTTCCCAGCACCACCATGTCGAAAGCACATTGTTGTGCGAAACGGGCAATCACCTCGGGGGGAGTGCCGGGCAGCAGATGACGTTGTCGTTTCTCGATTCCGTAGCGTTCGGCAAGCGCCTCAAAGGCCTCCAGCTGAGCATCGCTGACCGCATCTCTCAAACTGCCACCCAGTGTCGCCGTCGGCACATTCACTTGCGCCGCCCCCAACTCCGACCAGCCGCTGACATTGAGCAGGTGCAAGGTAGCGCCGCAGGGCTCGGCCAGGCTCGATGCGAGATCGAGAATCCGGTCATTGAGCCCCTGGGTCAGCTCCTCCAGATGGGACAAATCGATGGTCGCCAGTATGCTCAACGGCTTGGGATTTGTGGCATCGATGACCAGGTGCAAGGGCGCCGGACAGTCGCGCAGCAACTGCCAGTCCAGCGGCCGATGGAAAGCACGATCGAGCGCCGATACGCGGTGTGTGTCCTTGATCACCAGGTCTGCATGGAAGTCATTCACGTACTCCAGCAGATGCGCCAGGGTCGGTCTGGCCCACACCACTTCAGTGCTCACTTGCACGCCCTCGCATCGTTGAAACCGGGCTTGCTGCTCCAGCCATTGGCGATGTACCTGCAAGTAACCTTCCCGCGCCTGGGCCATTGCGTCGTGGTCAAACAGGCCGGCCGCCGCCAGCGCCTGGACATAATCGAAAGCGACAATGTGCAACACCGCACCGGTTGCACAGGCCAGGGCCCGCGCCCGTTCGAACGCCGGGGTGCGGATCATTTCGGTCGGGGCAATCAATAGCAAACGTTGAATTTTCACCCTCACCCACCTCATCTGGATAGCTTCAGGTTGTGGCTCAAGTATCGAGGGGCTCTCGCCATGCGGCTCTGATTTTTATCAACTAATGGCCGGTCAGGCATCGGCTTGGCGCCCGACGCTTGAACCCGGCTGCCTGACCGCCAGAATGCTGCCCGGCACCGAGTACAACGCCCGCTCGGTGTTGCTGCCGATCAACCGGTCGATCCCCACGCGATGCACCGTGCCCATCACCACCACATCCGCCAGGTATTGCTCGACAAACTCACTGATCACCGGCACCGGCAGGCCCATGACAAAGTGCCGACGCTCGGGAGGAACACCGTAGCGATCCGCCAGGGTGATAAATGCCCGATGCAGGGATTCGCGCAATTCTTCGACGAAGTCCACGCCCCAGCCACCGGCGATCAGCGGCGCATCGCCATTGAACGCGGGCGACAAGTCGTAGGCGTACAGCAGATGCAGCGGTGCATCGCATTGCAGCGCCAATGCGTTGGCCGTCTGGATGATGGTGTCGTTCAGGCCACTGATTTGTGTCGCCGGATCGAACGGGTCCACGGCGGCCACGACCCGGTGCGGCAGCCCGTAACGGACCTGATTGACCAAGTGCACGGGGATCGGGCATTCACGCAGCAGGTGACAATCGAGCGGGGTGATGAACACCCGCTTGAGCGCCGGTTCCAAGGTGACATCCTTGATCAGCAGGTCGGGCTTGAGGTCTTCGACTGCCTTCAAAATGTCCAGCAACGGATGGGTGGTGAAGACGGCTTCAACCGTCACTGTCACACCTTGCCCGCTAAGCCGCTCGACCTCGTCGGCCACCCAACGATGACAGTGGCGCAGATAACGTTGATACCCCGCCTCGTCGATTTTTTCTTCCCATAAATGAACAATCGGTGCCGGATCGACAAAGGCCCGCACATCCAGCGCGGCCCCGCTCGCCTTGGCCAGCGCGACGGCACGGAGCAAGGCAGGGGACTGATGCAGGGTCCGGTCGGCAATCAGCAACAAACGTTGATATTGACCCATCTCACACCTCCGCTCGAAACCGGTCCTTACGCGCCGGCATGAGCCAAGACTGCGCTCGTTGCCCCCTCCCCCAGGTTGATTTACATCAAATACCCGCCAATGAACGCCCTCGTGACGGGTGTCTGATCCAGATCAGATTCAACGGCTGCCAGCAGGGTAAAAAGGAATCGACCGCGTGACTGATTTCCACGCATCCGCTTTTCAAACAGGATGGAGGACCTTCCATGCTCACAGTCAAAGACCACAATGATCGGGCCGCAGCCGCCTATGCCGCAGTCACCGGAAAATACTGGATCGAAGCGCTCAAGGACGGCCGCCATGTGCTGATCCGGCCACTGTTGGAAAAGGACCGCGAACTTGAATACGCCTTCATCAAGCGCCTGTCACCCGAGTCCCGGCACATGCGTTTTCTCGCGCAGATCAACGAGCCCGGCGCCGCCATGCTCGATCAGTTGATGGACACCGATAATAAACAGCGCATGGCCTACATCGCGCTGGTTCACGAAAACGGCAAATTGATCGAAATCGGCGTCAGTCGCTACGCCGCCACAGCGGAACATGAGTGTGAGTGCGCGGTGACGGTCGCTGATGAATGGCAGCACTTGGGTCTGGGCACCATTTTGATGGAACATCTGATCAAGGCGGCCCGCAGAAACGGTTTTAATCAGATGTATTCGATCGACGCCGCCAGCAATACCCTCATGCGCGACCTGACCAAAGCCTTGGGTTTCGAGCGGCACAATGATCCCAACGACAGCCGCCAGGTCATTCATCGTCTGTATATGTCGTAAAGCCGATTGCCCCACGACGTACCGGCCAACGGTCCGCCGTGGGGCAAGTCAACGTTCAGGGTTACAACGACCTGTCGGGTTTGATCGCCAGCACACTGCAAGGGGCCCGGTGCAAGAGCTGTTCGGCAGTCGTCCCCAATAGCTTGCTCAACCCCGAGTGCCGCACCGTCCCCATCACAATGACATCGGTGTGATGGTCCTCGGCGAACTTGCAGATACTCGGCAATGGCGCACCTTCGATGAAGTGCCGACGCTCCGACGGCACGCCGTGACGCTCGGCCAGCGCCGTAAACGTCTGGTGTTGCGCCGTGCCCATGGCTTCGTAAAGACCGGAGGCCAACGGGAGTGCGCCAACGCCCATGTCCAGGGCATACACGGCCGTCCAGTCATACACATGCACCAACTCGATTTGCGCCTCGCATTGTTCAGCCAGCTTGGTGGCGGCGTCGATAATCTGGTCATTGAATACCAGGTCCTGCTCTTCGCTACGCAACACATCGACGATGGCCAGCACGTTACGTGGCCGCGCGTTCCGGGCGTTGGTCACCAGATGCACCGGCACCGGGCAATCGCGCAACAACTGCCAATCCAGCGGTGTGAAAAACACCCGTTTCAACGCCGACTCTTCCTGGGCGTCCTTGATGATCAGACTCAGCGACATCTCGTTGACGAATTGCAGGATTTCCTCGTAAGGGTGCTGTACCCACACCACCTCGCTGGTGACCTCGACGCCGTGTTTGCTTATCAAATGGGCTTGCTCGGCAAGCCATTGCCGATGGGTTTGCAAATAGCCTTCCCGGGCCTGGGCAATTTGCTCGGGGGCGAACAGGCCGGCGACGGCCAGGGCCTGCAAGTAATCGAATGCCACGATGTGCAGCGGCGATCGCATCGCGCGGGCCAACGCGGCGGCCCGGTCGAACGCCGGAGTACGGGTCATGGAATGGGGGGCGATCAACAGTAAACGCTGAGTCTGCGACATGGGACACCTCGGCACGCGGCCATCTCGATGCAATGAGTAGAACCCTAGAGTGATCGCGGCAGATTCGGGCGACTTGATCTTTGTCAGCTACAGCGCGCGTATGCCCGTTAATGCAGCAACATACCCGCCCACATTGCCAACGTCAGCAAGACCTGGCCGGGGATGATATACGCGGCGAACCGTCGTCCGCCGCTGACCCAGGCCACCAGGCATTTGCTCAGGGAGTTACTGCTGACGGCAACCAGCGTGGGCCCGGCAATGGCGTCGAACGGCAACAGCCCGGCCTTGGCCAGGGCGGCAATGGACGCCGTCGAAGAATGGGCATCGGCGAAACCGGTGAGCGTCGTCGTGACCATCACGCCCACTTCGCCAAAGTGGCTGAGCACCATCGAAGACACAAAGGTGATGCCGGTCATGGTCAGCGTGATGACCAAGGCCAGCTTGAGGTTGAATGCACCGCCGACCTTGACCGGCTGATTGGCACCACTCGCAGGTTCCAGGAACATCAGGCTCAGGCCATACAACACCGTGGCGGCGGCACCACACAACAGCGGTCCCCACATGTGCCGCAACAGACCGGTGTCGACCGCCCCCAGGATCAGGCCGACCTCAATGACGGTAGCCAGGTTGGACAGCATCGCTGCCGCGCTCAGGATTTTGATGTTGCCTGGCTCCTTGGCGGCAAGGTGCCCCATCGCGGCGATGGTCGCGATGCTGGAAGCAAATCCGGAAGCGATGGCGCTGACCGCATAGCCGTAACGAGCGCCCAGGATACGAACGGCGATATGCCCTATCGCCCCGACGGCCATCAGCAACACGGTCAAGCTGCAAATGGTGCGCAGATTGATAGAGGCATACGGACCGATAAAACGGTCAGGCGCCAGTGGCAACACCACCAGCGCGGCGACCAACAGCACCAGACCGTCGCGCATTTCCGCTTCAGTCAATTGGCTACGCGCAAAGTGGTGCAGCTTTTGACGATACGTCAGCAGCCCCGCCACCACCACACCAATGGCAATGGCCAACTCCGGCGCGGTGCCACACCACGCCCCCAATACCAACACCGTGAATAACGCCACTTCACTGGTGACACCAGGATCATTGCTCAGGCTTCGCCAGTAAGCCACGGTGACCAGCAAGGCCAGACAGATCGCCATGGTCCCCAACAGCAGACCACCACCGACCTGCATCGCCACATACCCCAGCAACGCGGTGATCGCAAACGTGCGCAATCCGGCACAGGCACGACTGTCCCCCCGCCCCTTGTGCCGTTCACGTTCAAGGCCGATGAGCATGCCGATCCCCAGCGCAGCTGCCGCCCCTGCCAGGCCCAAGGTGTCGTTCATGTGATTCCTGTCCGGGTAAGCCTCAACCCCAAGACTGCACCGGCATGACGCAGGAGAGATTGATAGTGGTCAATGTTTTATAGATGGACGTGGCGCCCCCCGCCACACGTCGGGACGCAGGCTGGATCACTCGCCAAATTGATAAAGATCAATCCCGTCACCCCGGTCAGCGGCAGGATAAAAGCCAGAGGACCACTGCCCAAACGCAGGGGTGCCAGTGAGTACAGGAATATCTACGTTTATTGACGGGAGTTTGGTCATGTCTGAGCAGTCACGCTTCATGCTGGTCGTCTCACCCCTCATGGAAAACAGCCCCGCATTCGACCGCGCCGCTGCGTTGGCCAAGGCCTCGGGCGCGGCCCTGCATATCGTCGCCTTCGATTACCTGCAAGGCCTGGCAACGGCGAGCATGGTCAACGAACAAGCGCTGGAGGAGATGCGGCTGGGGTATGTCGAGCGCCATCGGCAATGGCTCGAAGAACAGGCCCGCCCCTTGCGTAAAATCGGGGTGCCCGTCACCACGGAGGTGATCTGGGTTGAACGACCTTTGCAGGAAATCCTCATTCATCTCAAAGAACAGCCGATGGCGGTACTGATCAAGGCACTGGAATACGAGTCGCTGCTGTCACGGATCATGTTCACGCCCCTGGATATCCATTTGCTGCGCGAATGCCCGGTGCCGCTGCATTTTGTCAGCCACGTGAAGCACGCGCTGCCGCGCAGAATCGTCGCCGCGGTCGATCCCTTCCATAGCAATACCCAGTACAAGGATTTCAACGACAGGATTTTGCGCGAGGCCTCAAAACTGGCGAGCACCTGTAACGCCCAGCTCGACGTGATCTACGCCCACGACCTTTCATCCCTCAGCGCAGACGAGTTCGATTTCGACAGTAGCTCGGCGCTGTTTTCTTCTGGCAAAGCCAAGACACTGTTCGACGCACAGGCCGATGCCTTCCGCGAACTGGCCGAGCGCAATGGTATTGCGCCAGAGCAACAGCACATGATCATGGGCAACCCGAGCAAGGTCCTCACCCAATACGCCGATGCCTACGACATCGACGTGCTTGTCATGGGCCGGGTCGGCCACCGGGGCGTGGGCCGATTGGTGGGCAGTACGGTGGAGCATCTGCTGTACAAAATGCCGTGCAGTGTCTGGGTGGTTTCACCTGAGGAACTGTAGAGCGCTGTTTCGCACCTGACCTACCAACCTTTCAGACAAAGGACATCACCATGAACGACTTGAGTCTGCGTCAGAGCATTATGGATGAGCTTGAATTCCAGCCTGAGATCGATGCCGCCAACATCGGGGTAACCGTGGACAACGGCGTCGTCACGCTCACCGGGCACGTTAAAAGCTACGCGCAAAAAGTCAGCGCGGAACGCGCGGTAAAAAGCATAAAAGGGGTACGCGCCGTTGCCGAAGAAATTCAGGTCAGGCCGATGAAAAGCGCTGGCACGGCGGACGACGCTATTGCTTCCCGCGCCTTGAATATCCTCACCTGGAGCTCCGACATTCCCGAGCAGGACATCAAGGTCATTGTGCAGAAAGGGTGGATCACCCTTGAAGGCGAAGTGGACTGGCAGTACCAGAAAGAAACCGCCGAGATGGCCGTGCGCAAGTTGTCGGGAGTGGTAGGCGTAGACAATCGGCTCACCCTTCGCCCGCAGGTGAACGTGGAGGATATCCAGCGTCGTATCGAAGAAGCCCTCAAGCGCAATGCCGAAGTCGATGCCCAGGAAATTCACGTCAAGGTCGAAGGCGATGTGGTGAAGCTGGAAGGCAAGGTTCATTTGTGGCGCGAACGCAAGATCGCCGAACGTGCCGCCTGGTCGGTACCGGGGGTGAGGCAAGTGGATGATCATCTGCGCATTGCCTGAGTCAATGATCCCGGGGAACCTGTAATTTCCCGGGATAACAAGCACTTGCGACGGGCCAACGGTTTTCCGTTTGTCGATTGCTTCCGGCGATCTTCCGAACGGAATCCGTGCCCGGGTGCACAGCACCTATGCTTTATATATAACCCCCCAAGGGCGCCATTGACATGACTGAAGTCCGCCTGCTTCAGGGTCAACACTTCAAGGCTGCCTGTTCCAATTGCAGTGTATTAGAATTTTGCCTGCCTTTTGGTCTCGGCAAACTGGAACTCGAGCGCCTGGACAAGCTGATTTTGCAACGGTTCAAGGTCAGGAAAGGCGCTCCCCTCTACCGCGCAGGCGATCCCTTGCGCTTGCTGTATGCGATCCGTATCGGCTCATTCAAGACCAGCGTGTTGTCGCTCGATGGCCGCGAGCAGGTCACCGGATTCCAGTTGCCCGGCGAGATGCTCGGCCTGGACGCCATCAGCGCCGAAGAGCACACCTGTAATGCATTTGCCCTGGAAGACAGTGAAGTCTGCCCCATCCACTTTTCTCAGCTGGAAAAACTCGCCCGGGAGCTGCCGGCACTGCAACACAACCTGAACAGGTTTCTGAGCCGCGAAATCGTCCACGATCACGATCTGCTGATGATGTTGGGCAACATGAACTCGGATGAGCGTCTTGCCGCCTTTCTGCTGAACCTGTCGCAACGCTTGAGCACGCGCGGCTACTCATCGAACCAATTCATACTCAAGATGCGGCGCGACGAAATAGGCTCCTACCTGGGGTTACGCCTGGAAACCATCTGCCGGGGTATCGCCCATCTGCGGGAACAGGAGCTGGTGGAAATAGTCGGTCGTGAGGTCAAGATCCTGAACCTGCACGGGCTCAAGCAGCTGGTCGCTGGTTGCCATTCGGTGGCCTTCCACTGACCCTGCATGGCTTTTCAGCGCTTATCAAGGTAACGAAACAGCTCTTCCTCCTGATCGAAGTGCAGCCGCACAAGGGTATCCAGACGAATCAACTGATGCTGTATCTCATCGACAGAAGCTCTTGCCGGGTCGGTACTGAAATCCGTGCTCATGCGCGCCAGCAAATGGATCAGGCGGAAGATCTCGCGGTGGACGTGACTCATCGCCGACATGGGGTCCTCGCCGGGCAGGCTTTGCGTCAACAGCGGGTACAGGGTGTTTTCATCGTCCCGTTCGTGGCGGGCGAGTGATTCCTGCAGGTTTTTTACCAGCGCCAGCAAGTCGCTCTGCGCTTGCTCGAGTGGGCGCTGGGCGAAGTCGCTTGCCAGTTGGTGCAGATCGCTCAGTACCGAAGCGAGCTGGTCGTGTTCGTCTTGCAGGTGATCGATATGCTCGGCGGCCAGCTTGCGTTGGCGCAAACCCGGCAACGGCCCCAATGCACGCAAGGCATTGAAAATGATCACCACGTCGATGCCCTCCTGCACCACGGCACCGACCAGCGGCGGCAGGTAACCGAAGGCGGCCACTCCCATGGCCAGCACCGACATGCCCATGCCGGCCAATACGCCTTGACGGGCGATGTGGCGGGTCTGACGGGCGATGTCCAGCACCTCGACCAGACGATCCAGACGATCCACCAGCAGCACCACACCCGCTGCTTGCGCGGACGCCGTGGCACCGCTCGCCCCCATGGCCACCCCGACATTGGCCGCCGCCAGGGCGGGGGCATCGTTGATGCCATCACCGACCATCAGTGTGCTGGCGTGCTGGCAGGCATCCTGTACCGCACGCACCTTGTCCCCAGGACTCAACCCGGCGCGCAACTCGTCGATCCCGGCCGACAATGCAATCATCTCGGCGGTTTCCACGCGATCGCCCGTGAGCATGACGATCCGCTCGATGCCTCTGTTGCGCAGTCGGCGCAGGGTCAGCGGGGTTTCCCGACGCAGCTTGTCGGAGAAGATCAGCAGGCCCGCGAGTGCCCCGTCCACTTCAACGAAGCTGCCGCTGCACGCCAGGTAATCCATGCGACGCAGCATGGTGGCGGCCCAGTCGCCAACCGGTGATTCATTCTGAACAAAGGACAACGTGCCGAAACGCACCCGCAGACCATCGATCAACCCGCAAAGACCGGAGCCCGGACTTTCCTCGACCGCCTGCGGCACGCTGAGCGGCAATCCACGCTGACAGGCCGCCTCGACAATGGCCTGGGAGATAGGG
This sequence comes from Pseudomonas sp. P1_A1, assembly GCF_056406935.1. NCBI lineage: Bacteria > Pseudomonadati > Pseudomonadota > Gammaproteobacteria > Pseudomonadales > Pseudomonadaceae > Pseudomonas > Pseudomonas sp. P1_A1. Next base: position 151,969 of record NZ_JBFTZE010000011.1, read on the forward strand.
TGTGTCGAGGCCTGTGCCAGCGAAGCGGCCAGGCTCAACAGACGCTGCGGATCGAGCGCTCCGTTGGTCTCGATCGACTGCAAACGGGCGTGGCCGCTGGTCAACGTGCCGGTCTTGTCGAGAAACACTTGCTTGACCTCGGCCAGCGCTTCCAGGGTGACGCCGTCCTTGATCAGGATCCCGCGCCGCGCTGCCCTGGAAATACCTGACATGATCGAAATCGGCACGGCCAGAATCAACGGGCAAGGCGTGGCCACCACCATAACCGCCAGCGCGCGCAAAGAGTCGCCACTCATGTACCAGGCGATGCCGGCTATCAACAATGTCAGCGGAATGAAGAACAACGCGTAACGGTCGGCCAAACGCACGAAAGGCGCGCGCGAGCGTCGTGCCGCTTCGGCCAGGCGCACCACCCCGGCATAGGTGCTCTGCGCTGCGGTTCGAGTGGCTGTCAGCAGCATCGGCGCACCGACATTGGTCACACCGCTGGGCAGTAGTTCCCCTTCCCGGCGGGTGACCGGCAATGACTCGCCGGTGAGCGCCGACTCGTCGAGAATCGCCGTGGGGCTGAGTAGACGGCCATCGACCGGTACCACCTCCCCCAGGCGCACAAGCAGCGTCTGATGCAGTTGGATCTGCTCGACCGGAATCTGCCGTAAATTGCCGTTCTCCTGCAGCCAGGCAACGCGTGGCGCCCGGTCGACCAGCGCACGCAGTTCGCGTTCGGCGCGTTGTTGGGTGAAGAACTCCAGGATGCGCCCCGACGCCAGCATCAAGGCAATCACCGCCGCCACCAGCGTCTGCTGAAAAAACAACGCGGCGGCAATCGACAGCAGGGCGATCAGGTCCACACCCGCCTCGCGCCGGGCCAGGCGCCTGACAATCTCGACGAGCAGCACCAGGGCCATCACCAGACTGCCCGCGGCCCAGCAAATCGATGCCCAGTCAGACTTGTGAGCAACCTGCGCAATGCCCCCGGCCAGCAGGGTCAGGGTGGTGAGCAGCAATAAAATCGGGTCCAGCCACTTACTGAACATCGATGTGGGTTCCTCAAGAAACGCTGCGCAGCCCTCGTTGTACAAATGCCTGCGGCTCATCGCCGTCATGGGTAGAGCTTAGGTCTGGAATGCCCGGCATGTTCGCTGCGCGCTATCAATTGAAGCTTCGCCTGGCGTTAGCGCAATAGCGGCAGCAGGACAAAATCGCTGTGTGCTTTCTTTCTGATTTAAATCAAACAGGCATTGCCCGTTCACGTAGACATTTAGAGTCAGCGTTCACACCGCCGTATCTGCGGCCGGCACCCACTCTTTCGATTCCGGCTGGATGTTGCGGTCCGGAACACTGGCCTAGTAAGGGCGAGTGTCGGGTTGTTGTTTTGTCGTGGTGGGCCGCACACCCCATGTTCGTTCGGTTCACCTTATTCGCCAAGAGGAGAAAGAAATGGCCAATTCCGTGAAAAAAATGCCGGTGCAAGCCGAAAAGAAAACCGCTGCGCAGCCAATGACAACCGAGCTGTGGCGGCCCTTTGAAAACCTTCGCCAACAGATCGATCACGTGTTCGAAGACTTCAGCCGCGGCACAGGGCTGTCGCTATTCGGTCGCGGACTGTTTGATGTCGAACCGCTCTGGCGCAAGGAACTGACAGGCTATGGCGTGCCTGCCGTGGACATCACCGAGAAAGACAAGAGCTTCGAAATCACTGCCGAACTGCCCGGCATGGATCAGAAGAACATCGAGCTCAAACTGTCCAACGGTTGCCTGATCATTAAAGGAGAAAAGAAAGAGGACAAGGAAGAAAAGAGAAAGGGTTATCACCTCAGCGAGCGTCACTATGGCTCCTTCGAACGGGTGTTCAACCTGCCCAAGGGGGTCGACGCCGAGAAGATCGAAGCGAGCTTCAGCAAAGGCGTACTGAGCATCTCGCTGCCGAAAAAACCCGAAGCCATGAAAGCGGACAAAGTCGTAACGATCAAAGCCGACTGACCGCAAGCCCGGCCCCTTGCCGGGAAACCGGCAGGGGGCTGCTTTCCGAGAGGGACCCGATCAAAAAAGTGCAAGTCAGCGCGGCCTCTGGCCGTCGACATGACACTACGCAGCCCTGCACGTCGACCAACCCGCCTTTATGGGGATGACGTTCATGAACACACCTTCCCAAAACATGCTGAACCAGCTGTATGGCTCACATACCCGCATTGACGAGGCCTCCATCGTCCCGCTCTTGCGTCAATACGCCGAACCCCTGCCGGAACTGAGTTCACCAGCCTTTGGTGAAATGTTCGACCGCTTCGCGGATGCGCGCGTGGTGATGATCGGTGAGGCCAGCCATGGCACCCGTGATTTCTATCGGACCCGGGCGGCGATTACCCAACGGCTGATCGAGCAGCACGGATTCAATATCGTGGCCGTTGAAGCAGACTGGCCAGACGCGGGTCATGTAGACCGTTATGCCCGGGGGCTGGCGCGCTCGGCCTGGGCACGACACATTTTCAGCCGGTTCCCGACCTGGATGTGGCGCAACACCGATGTGAAAGCGTTCACCCATTGGCTGCATCAGTACAACCACCAACACGCGCCTGAACAGCGCGTCGAGTTTCGCGGTCTGGACGTTTACAGTTTGCGCAACTCCATCCATGAGGTGCTGAGCTATCTGGACCGTGTCGACCCGCCGCTGGCACACGAAGCGCGGCGGCGCTATGGCTGCTTGACCCCGTGGCAGGATGATCCTGCGCTGTACGGCCACTTTGTCGAACGCGACGGCATAATGCCCTGCGAGCATGCGGTGGTCGAACAGCTCAATGCCATGCTGGCCGAGCAACTGAGCGGGGCAATCAAGGACGATGAGGCGTTTTTCGATGCGACCCAGAACGCCCGGGTCATCCAGGCGGCGGAACAATATTACCGAGCGATTTATCGAGGTTCGACGACTTCCTGGAACCTGCGTGACAGGCACATGTTCGACACGTTACGCGCACTGCTCGAACACCGTGGCCCTCAAGCCAAGGCCGTTGTGTGGGCGCACAACTCGCATATCGGCAATGCGGCCGCCACGGAAATGGGCTGGAAGGGTCAGTTCAATATCGGTCAACTGTGCCGCAATGCCTATGGGCGCGATGTGGTTCTGATTGGCATGAGCACCGACCGTGGCCAGGTGGCCGCGGCCGACGACTGGGATGGCGAGATGCTCATCAAGGAGATCCGGCCGTCCCGGCCAGACAGCTGGGAGCGCAAGTTCCTCGATGCCGGCGTCCCGGCCTCATTGACCGACTGGCGGGATCCACAGCGAAAAGAGCTGCGCCGGGCCCTGTCCAAACCGCTGCTGGAGCGGGCCATCGGTGTGATCTATCGACCCGCCAGCGAGCGCAGCAGCCACTACTTCGAGTCAGTGCTGAGCGAACAATTCGACGCCATGGTCTGGATTGAACAGACGCAACCGGTAACCGCGTTGCCCCTGCCGAAAAGCCAGGCGCTGGAACCGGAAGACGAAACTTTTCCATTCGGCATATGACAGGCCAGACGGTGGTTGTCCGCGCGGGACGACTACCGTCGCAAATACTGCTCGAACCAGTCGCCGGCCAGTCTGGCGACTTCTTCGAGGGTTCCCGGTTCCTCAAAAAGATGTGTCGCGCCCGCCACCACTTCCAGACGCTGCTCGCACTGCAGGGCGCGACTGCTTTGCATATTGAGATTGAGCACCACCGGATCCAGCTCACCGACAATCTGCAAGGTCGGCGCCCTCACGCGGGACAGCGCCGCTCCAGCGAGGTCGGTGCGCCCTCCCCGGCTCACCACCGCATGCACCACGTCCGCCCGCTCGGCGGCTGCCAACAGTGCCGCCGCAGCACCGGTGCTGGCGCCGAACAATCCGATCGGTAGCGGTTGCAGTTCGGCGTCCCGGCCAATCCAGTCGATCACCTTCACCAGTCGGTTGGACAGCAGCGCAATATTGAAACGCAATTCCCGGGTCTGGTTGTCCAGGTATTGCTCTGGCTCCGTGAGCAGATCGAACAGCAACGTGCCCACCCCCCGCTGAGCCAGCGACAGCGCAACTTGTTGATTGCGCGGGCTTGAGCGACCACTGCCGCTGCCATGAACGAACACCACCAGGCCGCCAGCGTGCACCGGCAGACGCAGGTCGGCAGACAGCTCCACGTTCCCCAGGTCCAGCTTTCGATAGCGAAGCTCAAACATTGGAGTTCTCCTGACCGGAAGCACTCGTACCGGATTCTTTGCGCCAGGCCCGATGCAAAAGATCGATGACTTCTTCATCCGAGGTCTGGGAAAAATTCATGTACCAATTGCCGATCGACATCAGCCACTCGGGGGTGAGCGGGCAGATCACCTCATCGACTTCGCCATACATCGCCGCTACCGTCTCCGGTGGCGCCACCGGCACGGCGACGACAATACGCGACGGTGCTTGCAGGCGCGCCGCCTGGACCGCCGCCATCATCGAGGCCCCGGTCGCCAGGCCATCGTCGACCAGAATCACCACCTGATCCTTGAGCGCCAAGGGGGCACGCGAGCCCCGGTACAGGCGCTCGCGACGCAACAGCTCCTGGGTTTCCCGTGCTACCACGTTATCGAGCGTGCGCTGATCGATGCGGTTCGCCCGCAGCGTATCGTCATTGACGATCTGGATGCCGCCACTGGCAATCGCGCCCATGGCGAACTCCTGATGGAATGGCACCCCGAGCTTGCGGACCAGCATCAGGTCCAGGCGAACCTCCAGGGCCGTGGCAATTTCATAGGCAACCGGCACGCCGCCACGGGGCAAGGCGAGAACGATGACATCGGGTCGATGAGCGTATTTGAGCAACGGTTCCACCAGCCTTCGACCGGCATCCACCCGGTCACGCAGGAGGGTTTGCGTTGAGGGACTATAAATCACTTGAAAACCTCCCCAGGCGAGCACACCTGTCGGTTCGTATCACACAGCCTTGACCTCTCCACGTCCTTGCGGGATCAAGCATCAGTTTTTATTAAAAATCCTCCGCTGGAGTCTCCTTGTCGTTGATTTTTATCAAGCTCGCGCGCAAGGCCAACCCTGTCCGCGCAAGAGACCGGGCATTTCATTTCGCCGTTGTTGATCAATATCAATCAGGCTGGGGCCCAATGGATTACGTTGCCAATAGTGGACAGCGCCGCCCCGCAGCGGCGCGCTATGGGAGACTGTCATGCCGACCTTGTTTGCGAGCCCGCGATTGCGCTTGTACGACAGCGATGAACTCGATTCGGTGCTGCAGGCAATGGCGCGCCAGGCAGCGGCACTGTTGCCATCCACTCAAGTGGCACTGATTGGCATCCAGCGCCGCGGCGAACCTCTGGCGCAGCGTCTACAACAGCATCTGTCACATCAGACCGGCCAGCCAGAACTGCCGCTCTACCCCTTGAAGGTCAAGCGCTATGCCGATGACCTCAAAGTGCTGCATGCCCACACCGAACTGACCGAAAACCCGCTGCTGGGCGAACTGGACCTTGCCAGCACCACCCTGCTCGTTGTCGACGATGTGCTGTTCGAAGGCCATTCACTCCTGCGTACCTGCGCGTATCTGGCGCAACTCGGTGCTCGTCGGGTCTACACGGCCGTATTGGTCGACCGGCACGTCTGCCAGCAGCCGATCCATGCCGATATCGTCGGCGTGCATCTGCAAGTGGCCGCCACTGACATCGTCGAATGCAACGTGCCCCCTTACGAAAAGGAGTTCTGTATTGAGGTCTGGCGGCATGGCGCCGCGCGATGACGGCGCGACATGCGTAATCGAACAGTGAGTAGCGCTTACTGTTTACTTTTTTCGTCCTGGTCGCCTTCCATCATTCGTGGTCTGAACATGTGCATCGGCATCTGCCAACGGTCATTGCCGTAGAGCCGGTGATGCACCACCGTCCAGAACAGATCGAAAATGGTTTTCTGCTCAGCATCCAAAACCTCGTAGAAAGTTTTGGTACGCACCAGCGCAGCATCCATGCGCTCCAGATGCGCCTCCATCCACTTGGTTTGCATGCGCAAACGCTCTATCTCTCTGGCCATTCTTTCGGGGGTCGTTTCATCCGTCGACGCCCTCTTCGTGCTCGCCCTTTCATCACGTTCGGCCTTGGCCTTTTCCTGATGCTGATTGGCGTCCGCCATGACCCCCGTGGCCCAGGTATCCCAGGCAGCCATTTGTTCCGGCTTGAGATTGAGCTTGCCCTTGAGATCGTCCAGGGTCTGTTGCGTGTATTTGACCCAATCGAAATCCTGAAAACGATGATACATGCCACCTTGCGCAGACATCGGCGGGTTGGCGAAGACGCTGGTAGATGACGCCAGCAACACGCTTGCCGCCATCAACATGCATTGGCCGATCAGGCTTGATCTGTTCATTTCAGTTCATCTCGACACCGTGGGTTGATTCGAGAATAGAAGTCGGCCTGGGGGTGTATCTGATCCACATCAGAAAACAGGCAGGCCGCCGGGCAAGTGGATAGACGGTCGAGTTGCCCCGTAAGAGGAGCGGCCAACCATCGCTATCCACAGTGCTGTCACCCAATCCAGCGGATCACTGGCTCCTTCCGGGGCACGGGCGCGGGCGCGGATTTCGGGTGACCGACGATGATCGGTGCCACTGGCGTCCACTCGGCGGGAAGGCCAAGGTCATGCTTTCCATCCGGCGTACCAAGAAAACCCTGGGCAAAACCGATCCAGCAAGTACCAAGCCCTTCAGCGTACGCCGCGAGCATCAGGTTCTCGGCAGCAAGTGCGCAGTCTTCGACGACCCACTGACCCGGCGCGGTTCCCGAAATCAGGATGAGTACCGGCGCGTGGTAGAAGATTTGATAGTTTTCATCATCGAGCAACGTATGGAAGTGCTCGGGCTGGGCCGCTGCGGGTATTGTCGCCAACAGGTGAGCCTTCGCTTCGCGCGAGACCCGATCCAGCAGGCTCTGGTCGCGTATGACGGTAAATGTCCACGGTTGTTGGTTCATCGCGCTGGGCGCCTGCGCAGCGGCACTGATCAAACGACGAATGACGTCTTCATCAACCGCTTCTGTCGTGTACTCCCGCGTCGAGCGACGGCCCGAGATCGCCTTATCGATGTTCATGGGGGGCATACCTCAAAAGAGTGTCATATCCTTTATAAAGTCATCCGCCCACGAGGGCTTGCTGTTGATCAAAATCAAATCAAGGCACAACCGGCCTCCCGTTTTGTCTGACGACTCACCCCCTCGGAGCGGACCACATTGCGCGAAATTGATCTGCATCTGATAGACGATGAACGCTCAATGCGCACTGCAAGCGTCTGGCTCGCGCAGGAGCGCTGACATGCGCGGGAAAATCATGGCGTGTATCGGTGGGAGTGTCGCGTTGCGGCTGCTGATCCGCGTCATGCTGACAGGCGTCTGCGCACTGGCCTGGAGCGCGGACGGCGCCGCACAGAACGCCGCAAAGAGCGTCGAGCCAGGCGTCACGATCCTCGTTTACCACCGGTTCTCGGACACGGCCGACGACTCGATGACCGTGCGCATGAGCACCTTCGAAACTCAGTTGCGCGTCCTGCGCGAGCACGGTTATCACATTGTGTCGCTGCGCGAGGTGGTCGACTGGCTGCGCAATCCCGATGCGACATTAGCGTCGAAGCCGGTGGCGATCACCGTCGACGACGGGCATCGTTCGGTCTTCGACAAACTGCTGCCCGTCATCCAGCGCGAACGCTTTCCGGTGACCCTGTTTATCTATCCATCGGCCATCTCCAACGCGTCCTATGCGCTGACCTGGGAGCAGTTGCGAACCCTGAAGCAGACCGGGCTCATCGACATCCAGTCGCATACGTACTGGCATCCCAATTTCAACGTCGAGCGCAGGCACCGCACGCCGGCGGATTTCCAGCAATTCGTCCGTACCCAACTGCAAAAATCACGTCAACGCATCGAGTCGCAAACCGGTGTGCAGCAGATCGACATGCTCGCGTGGCCGTTCGGTATCTATGACGACGAATTGATCGCACTCGCCTCCGACGAGGGTTACGCAGTGGCCTTCACACTAGACGCGCGCAAGGCCGACCGGCACGCACGACTGCTCGCCCTGCCGCGCTTTCTGATGAGTGATGCCTACGGCGCGCACGCGTTCACGCAGTTGCTCGGTGAACCGGACACTCAGCCGACCGCGGGGAACCCGCGATGACCTTCATTCGCGCATTGAGGCGCTCTGCGATCCCGGCGCTGCTCGTCGTCACTGCCCTGTTGACCGGGCGAGGCGCACTGGCCGTCACCGGTGTCGTGCTCGACTCGAGCACGCAGAACCCGATCGCCGACGCCATCATCACGACGTCGGCCGGCGTGATGCGTACCGACGAAAACGGACGGTTCGAGACGGCCAAGGCAGTCGAGCGTGTCGCTGCCCGCGCCCCTGGGTATTTGCGCACCGAGGCCAACGTGAGCGACGAAACCCCTATGACGCTCGCCCTGACCCCGTTTCGCCCCAAAGCGGTCTATCTGTCGGTGTTCGGCGTGACCAGTTCGACCCTGCGCAACAACGCTGTCAGCCTTGCTGAAAACACCGAGATCAATGCATTGGTGATCGATGTCAAGGGTGACCGTGGCCTGACGCCCTATCGCAGTGCGGCGCGCGAGGCGATCGGCGCAACGGCCCACTTGACCACACGGGCACCTCAGATGCGCGACTTTCCGGCGCTGCTTGCCAAGCTGCGCGCGCAACACCCGTACCTGATCGCGCGCATCGTGGTGTTCAAGGACGATCCATTCGCCAGTGCGCATCCAGAGTGGAGCGTGCACACCGCCGATGGCCAGCCGTGGCGGGATCTCGAAAAACTGCAATGGATGGACCCGTTTTCGCACGAGGTCTGGCAGCACAATCTCGATGTCGCCGAGGAGGCCGCGCGGATGGGTTTCGACGAGATCCAGTTCGACTATGTGCGTTTTCCCGACAAGAGCGGGCTACGCTTTGCCCTCCCCAACAACCGCGCCAACCGGACCGCGGCGATCATCGGCTTTCTTCAGGCCGCACGCGCACGGCTCGCTCCCTACAATGTATTCGTCTCCGCGGACATCTTCGGCTACGTCTGCTGGAACCTCGACGATACGGCGATCGGCCAGCAAATCGAACTGCTGGGCGCGGAGCTCGACTACATTTCGCCAATGTTGTACCCGTCCGGTTTCACATGGGGGCTGCCGGGCTTTACCAACCCGACAGCCGACCCCGGCCAGATTGTCAGGCGTACCCTGGCGGAGGCGATGAAACGCACCCACCTGCCGGGCGTGCGCTTTCGTCCCTGGTTGCAGGGCTTTCGCGACTACGCCTTCGATCGTCGGCCGTTTGACGCCGAAGCGATCAGCGCACAGGTGAACGCCGCCGACGCCGCCGGCACCGATGGATGGATGTTATGGAACCCACGCAATCACTACGAGGCCGCCGATTTGCCACAGCGCTGAAGCGCTGGGCGATGCTGCTTGGCCTGGCGATGGCGGCGCACATTGCATGCGCCGCCGATCTCGATGCGACGACGCGCCTGCAAGTCGCACAGATCGTCGAGGGCCAGATCGCCGCCGGACGCGTTCCGGGAGCCGTTGTCCTGATCGGTGACGCCACAAAGGTGTTCTATCGTCAGGCCTTTGGACAACGCACGACGACGCCCCCCCGCGAGCCGATGACGCTGGACACCGAGTTCGATCTGGCATCGCTGACCAAGGTCATCGCGACGACCACGGCCATCCTGCAACTGGCCGAAACGGGCCGCATCAGCCTGGACGCCCCCGTTGCACGGTATTGGCCGGCCTTTGGGGCGCACGGCAAAGAGGCGGTGAAAGTGCGTGACCTGCTGGCGCACACGTCCGGGCTGCGCCCAGATTTGCCTGGGCGGCCACCCGGTGCGGGCCGCAAAGGTGTGTTGAGCGCCATCGCGGCGCAGCGGCTGCGCAACGCGCCGGGTGCCCAAGTCATTTACAGTGACCTGAATTTCGTGGTGCTCGGCGAGCTGGTCGAACGCATCACGCACAGCTCGCTCGACACCTATTGCCAGGCTCACATCTTCGGGCCGCTGGGCATGCGCGACACGGTTTTTCTGCCGGATACCCGGCGAGCGATACGCAGCGCACCGACACTCGCCACCAAGGCCGGCACGCTCCGGGGGCACGTACACGATCCGACGGCGCAATGGATGGGCGGTGTCTCCGGTAACGCCGGGCTGTTTTCCACGGCGGACGACCTTGCGCGTTTCGCGCAGATGGTGCTGAACCAGGGGCACGCCGGCAACCGACAGATCCTGCGGCCAGCGAGCATCGCCGCCCTCACGAGCGCCGCTTCGCCGCTCGACAGCGTGCCGTGGCGCGGCCTCGGCTGGGAACTGGTCGCACCGTTCGTATCGAACCATGATCGTCTGCCGCCGATTGGCGTCATCGGCCATACCGGATACACCGGCACGGGACTGTGGATTGATCTGGTGACCCGCCAATTCATCGTCATCCTGAGCAACCGGGTGTATCCCGATGACCGCGGTGACGCTCGCCCGCTTCGTGCGCAATTGCTTGCACTGATGGCCAGTCGCGGCGCACCTGGGAGCGGCGCGCAAATCGGCCGGTTGCTGCCCTCCGCGTTGTCGGCGCTGCGTGCCGCCGATCGCCTGCCCACCTCGACGGGCCCGGTGCAGACAGGCATTGACGTGCTTGAGGCACAGCAATTTGCCCCGCTCACCGGCCTGCGCGTGGGCTTGATCACCAATCGCAGCGGATTCGACGCCAAAGGCCGACGCACCGTCGACGTCCTCGCCCACGCGCCAGGTGTCAGGCTGGCGGCATTGTTCTCACCCGAGCATGGCCTGAACATCGACGTGGACGAACGAGTCGGTGACACCCGCGACCCGGCGACGGGCCTCACCGTGCACAGTCTCTACGGCGCAACGCAGCGCTTCCCGGCCGGTTCGCTCAAAGGGCTGGATGCGCTGATCTTCGATATTCAGGACGCCGGCGTGCGCTTCTTCACCTATGAGACGACACTCGGCTACGCACTCGAAGCCGCCGCGGCGCAAGGCATTGCGCTGTTCGTGCTGGACCGGCCCGACCCGCTCGGCGCACAGCGCTTCGGCGGCCCGGTGATGGACAGTCGCCGCGAATCGTTTACCGGCTATTTCCCTGCACCGCTACAGCCCGGCATGACCGTCGGTGAGCTGGCGCGTCTATTCAACCGCAACAAGCACATTGGTGCGGATCTGCGCGTTGTGCCGATGCAGGGATACCGGCGCACGATGACCTTTGCCGACACCGGGTTGGGATGGGTGCCGCTCTCGCCGAACCTGCGCACGCTCTCCCAGCTGGACCTGTACCCGGATATCGGTTTGCTCGAAGGGGCGAATCTGAGTGTGGGGCGCGGCACACCGCACCCGTTCGAGTGGGTCGGCGCGCCGTGGATCGACGCGACCCGGCTCGCAAACGCGCTGAATGCGTTTGACGTCGGCGCGCATTTCGAGCCGATCGACTTCGTCCCCACCGAATCAAACTGGCACGGTCGGCTCTGTCATGGTGTGAGCATCACCCGCCTTTCAATGCCTGCGCAACGCCCTGTAGCCAGCCTTGGACTGACCCTGCTCGCCACCTTGCACACGCTCTATCCCCACATACTCGACCTGGCGGCGACCCGTGATTCAATCGGCTCGCAAAGCGTGTGGCAGGCGATTCGCGATGGCGCGACACCTGACGCGGCGCAAGCGCTCGACGCGGTGCCACTTGCGCGCTTCGCGCGGCTACGGCAGGAGAATTTGTTGTATTGATCGGCAGCGTCATCGGTTGCCGGTCGATGGCTGTCCAGCCTATTGGGCTTTGTCGGGCCGTCCCCTAGACCGCCAGGACGCTGCAAGGCACCTGATACAGAATATGTTCGGTCGTGCTGCCCACCAGTTTGTTCAATCCATGGGACTGGACTCTGCCCATCACGATCACGTCCACCTGATTTTCCTCGGCAAACTCACTCAGCGCCGAGACCGGGTGCCCCAGAATGAAATGCCGACGGTCAGAGGCCACGCCGTACCGCCCGGCAAGTGCCAGGAACGATTTTTCCAGTTCCCTGCGCAGCTGCTTGGTCAGCTGCGACAGTGTCAGGCCGCCGCCGCCCATATCGCCCAGATAGTCTGTCGTATCGCAGGCATACAGCAGGTGCAACTCGGCATTGCACTGCAGCGCGAGGCCATTGGCCTGCTGGATGATCCGGTCATTCAATTCTTTGTCGGCATCGGTACCCGAAGCGTCAACCGCGGCCACGATCTTGTGCGGCAAGGTATGGCCACTGCCGCCCATCAGATAGACCGACACTGGACAGTGGCGCAGCAAGTGCCAATCCAGCGGGGTGAAGAACGCGCGCTTGAGCGCCGATTCATGCTGAACCTCCTTGATCAACAGGTCGGGCTGCATTTCCGTGACGTGATCCAGAATGTCTTGCTGCAGGTCATCGGCCCAGGCCACTTCCGCCGTCACCTCGATCCCCAGGTCACGGATATTTTTTGCCTGATACTTCAACCAGTCACGGTGGTCCTGCAGGTAGGTCTCCCGCGCCGTTTCCCGCACGCCCTCTTCAAGCAACGACAGAATATCCAACGACTTGATCAAGGCAGCGATATGCAAACGTGCCCCGCTGGCCTTGGCCAGGGCCGCCGCATGTTGTATCGCAGGAGCGACTGCACACCCGCCTGTGTGACTTTGTTGATAAAAATCAACGCTGCACGTGCCATTTCATAGAAGCTGAAACAATGCAGAACTCTTCAGGAGAACAACCTGATGGCTCACACTAAAATCCTGTTTCGTGCTGGCGCTCGCGAGAAAATCCTCAGCGGAGCCACACAACTGGCGGACGCTGTCCGGGTGACCCTGGGACCGAAATCGAAATCGGTGTTGATTCAGAATAAATGGGGTAATCCGACGGTCTGCAACGATGGCGTGACGATCGCCAAACGGATCGACCTGCTGGACCCCGAGGAGAATCTGGGGGCGCAAATGCTGCGTCAGGCGGCGGAACGCACCGGCGAGGCCGTGGGGGACGGGACCAGCACATCAACGGTGCTGGCCCATGCAATCCTGGCCGACGGCATCCGCAACGTCGTCGCCGGTGCCAGTGCGATCGACCTCAAGCGCGGCATGGACCGGGGGCTTTCTCTGGTCATGCAATCACTGCTGGCGCAATCGCGCCCGGTCAGCACGCCCAAGGAAAAAGCCCAGGTCGCCACGCTTTCGGCCCATAACGACGCGGTCATCGGTCAGCTGGTGGCCGACGCTCTGGAAAAGGTCGGCATTGAAGGCGTGGTCAGTGTCGAAGAGTCCAAGACCACCGAAACAGTGGTCGAGGTCATGGAAGGGATGCGCCTGGATCGTGGATATGTCTCGCCCTACTTCGTGACCGATACCGAGAAGATGCAGGCCGAACTTGACGATGCCTATCTGCTGCTCTGTGACCATAAGATCGGCGTGCTCAAAGACCTGCTGCCATTGCTGGAACTGATTGCCAAAAGTGGCCAGCCACTGGTCCTGATCGCCGACGACATAGAGGGTGAAGCGTTGACCACGTTGGTGGTCAACCAGATTCGGGGAGTATTGCGCGCGGTGGCGATCAAGGCGCCAGGTTTCGGTGATCGACGCAAGGAAATGCTTCAGGACATTGCCGTTCTGACCGGCGCAACCGTGATTTCCAATGAGTTGGGGATCAACCTCGAACAGGTGGAATTGAGCCAGTTGGGCCGGGCTCATCGCGTCGTGGTGCAAAAAGACAGCACCGCGCTGATTGGCGGCGCAGGTAAACGCGAAGCTATCGAGGCGCGCCTGCAACAGATCCGCGTGCAAATGGACAACACCACCAGCGATTACGACCGGGAAAAACTTCAGGAACGCCTGGCCAGACTGTCTGGCGGAGTGGCGGTGATCCGCGTCGGCGCGCCTTCCGAAGCTGAAATGAAATCGCGCAAGGATGCACTGGACGATGCGATTTCCGCGACCCGGGCGGCGATCGCCGAAGGCATTGTTCCGGGTGGCGGCCTGGCGCTGCTTAAAGCCGTGCCGATGATTGCAGCCGAAGAAGCCAGCCATGAGGGCGATGTCAAAACCGGCCTGCAGATTCTGCGTCGGGCTCTGGAAGCACCGGCCCGGTTCATCGCTGAAAACTCGGCGGTGGATGCCGGCGTGGTCATTGCCCGCATGCTCGCCGAACCGGGCAACGTGGGCTTCGATGCGGCGGCCAATTGTTATGTGGACATGTACGAAGCCGGCATCATCGACCCGACCAAAGTGGTACGCATTGCCCTGGAAAATGCCGTGTCGGTCGCCAGTGTCCTGCTGCTCACCGAGGCGACCATGACGGATATTCCAGAAAAGGAATCACCTGCCCAGCCACCGTTTCCTGAATGACCTACACGAGGTGAGGTGATCTGTGCACATCATCCGGCGCCCTGCGCGAGGGAGAAGCTGAAGCAGGCTATCTTTATTAAATGGGTTGGCCGCGGGCTTACCGATATGCGTTCCCACTCTGAGCCAAGGCCATGAAAAAGAACGACCAGTGGAACCTGTCCTACTTGGCGATCGCTTTTATCGTCATGGGCCTCATGCAGGTCTTCTTTGTCGAGCGCCAGGCCGTGCAGCCCCTCCCCTACAGCCAGTTCATGCAATTGTTGAACGAGCAAAAAGTCAGTGACTTGCAGATCGACAAGGACCGGATCAGCGGCAAATTGGTGGAACCCATCGACGGACGCGACCGGTTCTCCACGGTGCGGGTCGATCCGTCGCTGGCGACCGAACTCTCCCAATCGGGCGTCGGTTTTACCGGAGTCAACGAAAACACCTTTATGAACAGCCTGTTGGGCTGGTTGTTGCCGTTCATAATGATCATGGTGTTCTGGCATTTCCTGTTTCGCGGGATGGCAGACAAACAAGGCCTTGGCGGGTTGATGAATGTCGGCAAGTCGCGGGCCAGGATCTTTGTCGAACGCGACACCGGAGTGACCTTCGCCGATGTCGCGGGCATCGACGAAGCCAAGGCCGAACTGGTGGAAATCGTCTCGTTCCTCAAGGACAAGGCCCGATACGCACGCCTGGGCGCGCACATTCCCAAGGGCACTTTGCTGGTCGGCCCCCCCGGCACCGGCAAGACCCTGGTGGCCAAAGCCATCGCCGGTGAAGCCGGTGTGCCGTTTTTCTCGATTTCGGGGTCCGAATTTGTCGAAATGTTCGTCGGGGTCGGTGCGGCCCGGGTCCGCGACCTGTTCGAACAGGCCCGCCAGGCGTCACCCTGCATCATCTTCATTGATGAACTCGATGCGCTGGGCAAGATGCGTGGCGTCGGCGTATTAGGCGGCAATGACGAAAAAGAACAGACCCTCAACCAGTTATTGGCCGAGCTGGACGGCTTCGATCCGCGTGAGGGCGTGGTGTTGCTGGCTGCGACCAACCGGCCGGAGGTCCTTGATCCGGCGTTGTTGCGCGCCGGGCGCTTCGACCGGCAAATTCTGATCGACCGTCCCGATCGCAGAGGCCGGGAAGCGATTCTCAAGGTTCACCTCAAGAAAATCACTGTGGAACCAGGGCTCGATGGCGCACGTATCGCCGAAATCACCACCGGTTTCACCGGCGCCGACCTGGCCAACCTGGTGAACGAAGCGGCCATCGTCGCCACCCGACGCGGCGCCGATGCCGTCAACCTGAATGACTTCACAGCCGCGGTAGAACGCCTTATCGCGGGGCTTGAACGCAAGAGCAACCTGCTCGATCCCGACGAACGCCGGGTGGTGGCCTATCACGAGATGGGGCATGCCCTGGCCGCCAGCAGCCTGCCGGCCATGGACCCGGTGCATAAAGTGTCGATCGTGCCCCGGGCCATCGGCTCGCTGGGCTATACCTTGCAGCGACCGACCGAGGATCACTTCCTGATCAGTTGCCAGACACTCAAGGACCGGATTGTCGTGCTGATGGCCGGACGCGCCGCCGAGGACCTTGTCTACGGCCAGATCTCCACCGGGGCCGCCGACGATCTGGGTCGCGCGACCGATATCGCCCGGCAACTGATCACCCGCTTCGGCATGAGCCCCGAACTCGGCCAGTCGGTACTGGAAAAGCAAACCCCAACGTACCTGGGAGATCGCATGGCCACGATGGGCGAAAAGGATTATTCGGAACAGACCGCCCGGGAAATCGACCTGGGTATTCGCGCCCTGCTCGATGAAGCCTACCAACGGGCCAAGGCGCTGCTTCAGAGTCGTCGGGCCGACCTGGACGAGGGCGCCCGCCTGTTACTGGAAAAGGAAACCCTCACGCCCGAGGAGTTCCCGGCGCTGATGCCATTCAAGCCCACCCCGGCATTACCAGCCCCATGACGCTGCGAACAATCGCCCGCAGACGGCGCCCTGCCCCCATCGCTGAAGGCTCATCATGTTCGCAGTCACGCTAATCAACACGTTGGTGGTGGTCATCACGGTGGTGATTCATTACGAATGCCTGCTGCGCCTGAACGATTGGCTGCCCAGGCTCAAACTCTGGAGCCGCTTTCGGATCGTCGTCGGGGTATTCGGCGCGATGGCGGCCCATGCGTTAGAAGTCTGGTGTTTCGCGCTGGTCTATTACCTGCTGATCCGCTCCGGTGAATGGGGCAGCCTGAGCGGCAATTTCGATGGTTCGTTCATGGACTGCGTGTACTTTTCCTTCACCACGTTCACGACTATCGGTTTCGGCGATATTTCACCCATGGGTAACCTCAAGTACCTGACCGGGTTGGAGGCACTGACGGGACTGGTGCTGATTTCCTGGACCGCTTCGTTCCTGTTTCTGGAGATGCAGAAGTACTGGAAGAGCAAGTAACGCCCGGCGCCGTCCATCAGCCCTGATTGCCCGGCGCGGGCGTCCATTGCCACTGCATCACTTCGGGCATGTCCTGCCCGTGTTCGATAAGGTAAAGCTTGTGTTTCTCCATCGTCGCCCAGTAGCGCGCCCGGGCGGTCTGGAGCTGATCGTGCAGCCGGGGCACGCGCTCGATGACATCCAGGGCCAACTGATACCGATCCAGGTTATTGAGCACCGCCATGTCGAACGGCGTGGTGGTCGCCCCCTCGTCCTTGAACCCGCGAACATGGAAGTTTTCATGATTGGTGCGCTTGTACAGCAGCCGGTGGATCAGCGCGGGGTAGCCGTGGAACGCAAAGATCACCGGCCGGTCGACGGTAAACAGTTCATCGAAGGCACTATCGGGCAAACCGTGGGGATGGTGGTACGACGGCTGCAGGACCATCAGGTCGACGACATTGATCACCCGCACCCGCAAATCCGGCACGTATTCGCGCAGCAAAGTGACCGCCGCCAGGGTTTCCAGGGTCGGAACGTCGCCGGCACAGGCCATCACCACGTCCGGATCGCTGTCATCGCGGCAGGCCCAATCCCAGCGTCCGATACCGGCCTGGCAATGACGAATGGCGGCATCGATGTCCAGCCACTGCCACTCCGGTTGCTTGCCGGCCACGATCACGTTGATGTAGTTGCGGCTCCTGAGGCAGTGATCGGCCACTGACAGCAGGCAATTGCCATCGGGCGGCAAGTAGATCCGCACCACGTCCGCCGTTTTGTTCGCCACCAGATCGATGAACCCCGGGTCCTGATGGGAAAAACCGTTGTGGTCCTGGCGCCAGACATGGGAGGTGAGCACATAGTTGAGCGAGGCCACGGGTTTGCGCCACGGCACTTCGGCGGCGGTTTTCAGCCATTTGGCATGCTGGTTGAACATCGAGTCGACGATGTGGATGAACGCCTCGTAACAGGAAAACACCCCATGACGGCCGGTCAGCAAATAACCTTCGAGCCAGCCTTCGCACACCTGTTCGCTCAGAATCTCCATCACCCGGCCATCGGTCGACAGATTGACGTCATCAGGCCCCAGCGGCTCCATCCACGCCTTGGCACTGACTTCATACATTGCATCCAGCCGGTTCGAGGCGGTTTCGTCCGGACCGAACAGGCGAAAATTGCTCGACGTCAGATTGCATTTCATCACGTCGCGCAAAAACCGGCCCAGCACCCGCGTGGCCTCTGCCCGCAGGCCACCGGGCGCCTCGACGTTCACCGCATACTGGGTGAACCGTGGCAGGTCCAGCGTGCGCAACAGCAGCCCACCGTTGGCGTGGGGGTTGGCGCTCATTCGCCGATGGCCGGTCGGCGCCAACGCCGCGATCTCGGGCAACAGGGTGCCATTGGCGTCAAACAATTCGTCGGGGCGATAACTGCGGAGCCATTCCTCCAGTTGCCGCAGATGCTGCGGCTGCTGGAAGTCGGCCAAGGGCACTTGATGCGCCCGCCAGGTGCCTTCGACCCGCTGGCCATCGACGAATGTCGGCCCCGTCCAACCCTTGGGCGTGCGCAAGATCAGCATTGGCCACAGGGGCCGCTCCAGCGTCCGGGACGACGATCGTTGACGCGCGCCCCGCTGAATGTCGCGAATCTCCTGCACGATGGTGTCCAGCGTTCTGGCCAGGGTTTGATGAACCTCTGCCGGGTCATCGCCTTCGACGAAATACGGATCGTAGCCATAGCCGTACATCAACGCCGACAACTCCTCCTCGCTGATGCTGGAGAGCACCGTCGGGTTGGCGATTTTGTATCCGTTCAAATGCAGAATCGGCAACACCGCCCCGTCACGCGCCGGGTTGAGGAACTTGTTGGAATGCCAGCTGGCCGCCAGCGTCCCGGTTTCCGCCTCGCCGTCGCCAATCACACACGCCACGATCAGGTCCGGGTTGTCGAACGCAGCGCCATAGGCATGGGCCAGGCTGTAGCCCAGCTCGCCGCCTTCATGGATCGACCCCGGAATCTGCGCCGACACATGGCTGGAAATGCCATAGGGCCAGGAAAACTGCCGAAACAGTCGGGCCAGGCCATTGGTATTGCGCCCCACCGACGGGTAGAGCTCGGTGTACGTGCCTTCCAGGTAGGTCTGGGCCACGATGGCCGGCCCGCCATGTCCGGGGCCGGCAATGAAGATCATGTTCAGGTCATAGGCCGTGATCAGGCGATTGAGGTGCGTATAGATCAGGTTCAACCCCGGCGTCGTGCCCCAGTGCCCCAATAACCGTGGCTTTACATCCGCCAGCGTCAGCGGCACCGCCATCAGCGGATTGTTCTTGAGGTAGATCTGCCCGACCGCCAGGTAATTGGACGCCCGCCAGTAGGCATCCAGCCCTTCCAGTTGCTCGGCACTCAGAAAATCGCTCATGACGTCCTCCGCCAGGGCCTGGGGTAAACCGCAAGACATGCGTCGATTCTGGGTGTCTGCACCGCCCAAGACTTGATTTACATCAAGTCTTGGGCCGTCTATCCCGGCTCAACAGGAACAAGCTTTTCCCCGCTCATCGACTCTATCTGTAAACGCCCGATTGAAACGGGGGATCCGAACTATGCTTTAAGCTCCTGTCAGGGGGGACTTTTGCAATGCCTGAAACCCGGCCGTATCAACATCATTATCTGAAAGCCGCGTGTGCCAATTGCAGCGTTCTGGAGTTGTGTCTGCCGATTGGCTTGACCAGTCACGAAGTCGAACGGCTGGATACCCTGATCATTCAGCGTGTAAAGGTTAAAAAAGGTGCAGCCCTGTACCGGGCCGGCGATCCGTTGCGCTCGCTCTATGCGGTACGGATTGGCTCATTCAAGACCAGCATGCTGTCGGTCGACGGCCGCGAACAGGTCACCGGTTTTCAGATCCCCGGCGAGATGCTCGGTCTGGACGCCATCAGCGACGATCATCACACCTGCAGTGCCTTTGCTCTGGAGGACAGCGAAGTCTGCCCCTTCAACTTCACCCAACTGGAGAAGCTCGCTCTGGAGCTGCCCTCGTTGCAGCACAACATGAACAAGATCCTGAGCCGGGAAATCGTCCGTGAGCACAACCTGCTGATGATGATGGGCAACATGAACTCCGATGAACGCCTGGCCGCCTTCCTGCTGAACCTGTCGCAACGGCTGAGTATTCGAGGTTACTCGTCCCGAGATTTTGTGCTGAAGATGCGTCGCGAAGAGATCGGCTCCTACCTGGGCCTGCGTCTGGAAACCATCTGTCGGGGCATCGCTCATCTGCGGGACTCGGAACTGGTCGAGATTTCCGGGCGTAACGTCAAGGTGCTGGATCTGGACGGGCTCAAGCAACTGGTCGCCGGCTGCCACCGGGAGGCGCCCCTCTGACGCCTTGCGGTGCATCGGTTTTGGAGAATCGTTATGCGCGCCATGGTTCTGCATGCCCCCGGCCAGCCACTGCAACGGGAAGAGCGCCCTGTACCGCAGCCCGGCGCGCAGCAACTGTTGATCAAGGTGTTGGCCTGTGGCGTGTGCCGCACCGACCTGCATCTGCTGGACGGTGAATTGCCGCAAGCAGTGCTGCCGCGGGTGCCGGGCCATGAAATCGTCGGTGAAGTGACGGCGGTGGGTGGCGACGTCGCGCCCGACTGGGTCGGCAAGCGCGTCGGCGTTCCCTGGCTTGGCTGGACGTGCGGTGAGTGCACCTTCTGCTGCTCGGGCCGGGAGAATCTCTGCGACCGGGCACAGTTTACCGGCTGTCATCTGGATGGCGGTTATGCCGACTACACGGTTGCCGACGCGCGCTTCTGTTTCCCCCTCCCGGACGCGCTCCTGGCCACCGAAGCCGCACCGCTGCTGTGTGCCGGGCTGATCGGTTTTCGCGCCTTGCAAATGGCCAAAGGCGCACGCCACCTGGGCCTCTATGGTTTCGGCGCCGCGGCGCATCTGGCAATTCAGGTGGCGCGGGGACGGGGGCAGCAGGTGTACGCCTTCACTCGACCGGGCGACAGCGAGGGCCAGGCCTATGCCCGAACCCTGGGAGCGGAGTGGGCGGGCCCCTCGGATCAGCCACCGCCACACCCGCTCGACGCCAGCCTGATCTTCGCCCCCGTCGGTGCGCTGGTGCCGCTGGCGCTGGAAGCCAGCGTCAAGGGCGGCTGCGTGATTTGCGCCGGCATCCATATGAGCGACATCCCCAGCTTTCCCTATCGACTGCTGTGGGGCGAACGCAGCGTCCGCTCGGTGGCGAACCTGACCCGCGAAGACGGCACGGCGTTTTTTGCAGAGCTGCGTCATACGCCCGTGCACAGCGACATCACCTGCTTTGCCCTGGACGATGCCAATCAGGCGCTGGCAAGCCTGCGGGCCGGTCAGGTCAAAGGGGCGATCGTGCTCGTCCCCTGACGCTCGCCCCTGCCGTTCGGTGTTTTTTCCGGCACCGTCCACTAACACCGCTAGGCTTACGGATGACGTGGCGATGCCTCGTCATTCTGCAGGGAGCGCAAAAAATGGAATTAATTGACCGTTGGCAGCCTCTCTCTCTCAGGACAGCCTGTATCAGGGAGGAATGCCGCCATGCAGATTTCTAATCATTACAAATGGACTGCCTTGGCAGCCATTGCACTGACCCTCTTCAGCGTACTGATATTTTTGCTGATCAAATCCTACTCGTACGACACATCGACCTACTTCGAGTCGCGCGACTTCGTGCGTCAACTCAAGCAATACGATGCCAACTGGAGCGTGAAGATCCTGCGGGCCAAAATCGGCATGAACAACAACCTGCTGCTGGTGGCGCCTCCTGAAGCGGAAGAGCGCTGGGAAAAGCTCGATAGCCTCAACGCGGTCGGCCCCCTCTCGCCCCTTTGGCAATCCCGACGCCAGGGTTATATGAATGCGGTAGAAAACAAAACCCGGTTGGTCGAGCAATTCAAACAGCACAACACGGCTTTGCGAACAGCATTCGAGGCCTTGCCTGCGCTGGAAGATGCCATCCGGGTGTTGCTGCAGGATTCCAGCGCAAAACGCCCGTCGGTGGATGCTCGGGCGGCCTCAGAGGTGTTCGACCTTACCTTGGACACCCTTGAATACGCTCTCTATGTCACCAGCGAACGGGCTGAGGAAATCTCCGGACATCTGAAATATCTGGATGAATACATCCATCAACTGCCGCCTGAACAGCGCCCGCCATTCACTGCCTTGGTAGAGGCTGTGAATGCGATTGTGCAAGAGCAGCCCATCGTCAATGACCTGGTTGATCGCATCAGTGTCATTCCGGTCGCACAGCAACTGGACAGCATCAACGAATTATTGAACGAGACACAACGGCGCACAGCCGCGACAGACCGCCAATACCACCTTTACCTGGGGATCTGCGCCGGCATCATGGCGCTGCTGTTGCTGTACCTGGCGGCCCGTCTGATTCGCAGTTATGCGCTGATCAACAAGATGAACAACCAATTGCAGACGGCAAACGAGCGACTGGAACAACGTGTCGAGGAACGCACTCGCGAACTGTTGGAAGCCGAGCGCGAACTGATCGACGCCGCGCGGATGGCCGGTATGGCGGAGATCGCCACCAATGTGCTGCACAACGTCGGCAATGTACTGAACAGCGTTAACGTCTCCGCGGAATTGATCACCCGCAAATTGTCGACCAGCAAAACCCTCGGCCTGGGCAAAGCGGTAAAAATGATCAATGAACATGCCGAAGACCTGGGGCAGTTCATGACGCACGATGAAAAAGGCAAACTGCTGCCCCTTTACTTCAATCAACTGGTCGATTCCATCGCGGCCGAGCAATCGAGCATCGTTGACGAGCTGGCGCAACTCACCAAGAGCATTGATCACATCAAGGATATTGTTGCCACCCAACAGGCCTATGCCGGCGCCGCCCGGCTGGTCGAGCCGTTGAATGTCGTCGATCTGTTCGAAGATGCGTTACGCATGAATTCCGGTGCCTTGAATCGGCACCATGTGACAGTCACCAAAGACTACCAGGCCACGCCTACCATCATCGGCGACAAACACCGTCTGCTGCTGATCCTGATCAACCTGATCAGCAATGCCAAATATGCGCTGTCGAAAGTCAACGATCATGAGCGCCACATGACGCTGGGCGTCAGGATCATCGATAACGCAACGCTGTGCTTCAGCGTCAAGGACGAGGGTGAAGGGATCGCTGCCGAAAACATGACCCGCATCTTCAATCACGGCTTCACCACGCGCAAGGAAGGCCATGGATTCGGCCTGCACAGCTGCGCGCTCGCGGCGGTGGAAATGAACGGGCACCTTCGCGTCCATAGCGATGGACCCGGCCAGGGAGCGGTTTTTACCCTGGAGATTCCGCTGGAGACGGCGAACGCGTTACCAACAGCCGTAAGCCTGTAGCAGCTGCCAATCTAACTACCCACCAGCGCAATCAACTGCTGGCGCTGTGCATCCGTGAGCATCGGTCCTCCACCTGCACCGGCGTTTGCCGCCATGTAGCGCGGGTTGCCGGTGCCTGGGATGACACAGGTCACCGCCGGATGAGCCAGCAGGAACTTGAGCGCCAGTTGCGCCCAGCTATTAATCCCCACTTGCGCAGCCCATCCCGGTAACGGTTGGCCTTTCAAGCGAGCGAGCAAGCCACCGCCGCCGAAGGGCCGATTGCAGATCACCGCCACACCACGCTCACGACACAGCGGCAGGATTCGCTTTTCGACAGCGCGGTCGTCCAGGGCATAGTTGATCTGCAAAAAATCCATCGATTCGGCTTTCAACACCGCCTCCACTTCGTCGTAGGCCGACGCCGTGTAATGGCTGATGCCGATGTAGCGGATGCGCCCTTCTGCCTTCCATTGACGCAAGGTCGGCAAATGGGTTTTCCAGTCCAGCAGGTTGTGAATCTGCATCAGGTCGATCCGGTCGGTCTGCAACAGTTTGAACGACTGCTCCATCTGCGCGATGCCTTCTTCGCGGCCACGGGTCCAGACCTTGGTGGCGAGGAAGGCCGGCGAGCGAGGGCGATGGATCGACAGCAACTCACCGGTGGTCTGCTCGGCGCGACCGTACATGGGCGAACTGTCGATCACCTTTCCACCCTTTTCGAACAACGCGCTGAGCACCGCCTGCAGTTGCTTGTAAGCGGCGTCGGAAGGCGTGACATCAAAACCGCGATAAGTACCCAAGCCGACGATGGGCAACGGCTCGTTGCTGGAAGGAATGGCTCGGGTCAGCATGTTCTTGCCTCCTGTTTGCGTCGATGGCGTCGATGCAGCAAAGGCCGGATCGAAGGTGAAGACCGCTCCTGCACAGCCGATATTGCTGGACTACACTCTGGCGACGCTCCAGCAATAGCTGTCTCAAGGCCCGAAGCAGTCCATGTCGTCCACTAAACTTAGCCGAATGTCGCGAACCCTGGTGTCTCTCTTCGCTTTCATTGCCGTTGCATACCTGCTGCTCTGCGTCGCGCTGTTCGTGTTTCAACGGGCCCTCATCTACTACCCGCAACCTCGCGCCATCGACACACCCGAATCGCTGCTTGCCTTGTCAGTCGCCGACGCGCAGGTGCTGGTGACCGTCAGGCCGCACGACGGGCCGAAGGCGTTGATCTACTTTGGTGGCAACGCCGAGGACGTTTCCCGCAGCCTGCCCGGGTTTTCGCAGGCGTTTGCGGATCATGCGATCTACTTGCTTCATTACCGAGGCTACGGTGGCAGTACCGGGTCGCCGTCCGAGGAGGCGATTCAGCGTGACGCCATGACCCTGTTCGACTATGTCTACAACAGCCATCCCGATATTGCAGTGATCGGACGCAGCCTGGGTTCAGGCGTTGCCGTGCGTCTGGCCAGCCAGCGCCCGGCGTCGCGGCTAATCCTAATCACGCCCTACAACAGCCTTGAAGACCTCGCCGCCCGCCAGTTTCCCTGGTTCCCGGTGAAATGGCTGTTGCAGGACAAGTTCGAATCCTGGAAATACGCCGCTCACATCACCGTCCCGACGCTGTTGGTTGCGGCCGAGCACGACGAAGTCATACCGCGCGCAAGCACAGACCAGCTATACACCCATTTCGCCAAAGGCGTGGCCTCGCTGCAGGTCATACCGGACACGGGCCACAACTCGATCTCCGAGAGCCCCAACTACCTGCAAATGCTAGGCGCCGCGTTGTGAGCACCCTCACACCAGCACGCCTTTAAGCAGGCGGTCAGAAAAACGAAGTAATTACTTAACGTTTTTTTTACAATCCAACTGGCAGGGTATACGGCTGCCATTTCTGCGGCTCATGATGTGCACTGCACAGAACTTTACCAATACAATGGAGCAAGGCATGGAGCCAATGGTGGCAACAAGCCCAAAAAATATACTGATCAGCGAGTACTTACAGGGGATTGTGATGCAAAAGCGCCCTTTGCGCAGAATCGGAATCAGTCACGCACAGGCGCAGGCCTCATGACGGTTCTGGTTACTGGCGCCGCCGGTTTTATTGGGTATCACACCGTCAAGCGTTTGTGTCAAGAAGGCCTTGAAGTCGTCGGCATCGACAATCTCAACGACTATTACAGCGTAGAACTCAAACACGCACGGCTCAAAGAGCTGGAATCCTTGCCGGGCTTTCGTTTCCAGACCATGGATATCGTCGACAAACCAGCCTTGATGGCCTTGTTCAAAGACCATGCTTTCACCGAGGTTGTGCACCTGGCCGCCCAGGCGGGTGTTCGCTATTCACTGGACAACCCGGATGTCTATGCGCAGTCCAATCTTGTGGGCTTTCTGAATGTGCTGGAAGCTTGCCGGCACCATCGCCCCGCGCATCTGATCTATGCCTCGAGCAGCTCGGTGTACGGCACCAACAGCAAAATGCCGTTCAGTGTCGAAGACGCCGTCGATCACCCCATTTCGCTGTACGCCGCCAGCAAACGCGCCAATGAACTGCTGGCGCACAGCTATTGCCACCTTTATGGCCTGAAAGCCAGCGGCCTGCGCTTTTTCACCGTTTACGGACCTTGGGGGCGCCCCGACATGGCGCTGTTCAAGTTTACCGAGGCACTCCTGAAAGGCTTGCCGATCGACATCTATAACCATGGCCAGATGTCGCGCGATTTCACCTATGTCGACGACATCGTTGAAAGCGTCGCCCGCCTGCGCTCCAAGCCACCGGTGCCGAACGAGCCGGGCGCTGGCGTAAACCGGATTTTCAACATCGGCCGTGGCCAACCCGTGCCACTGCTGGAGTTTGTCGACTGCCTGGAATCGGCGCTGGGCATCAAGGCCCAACGCAATTTCATGCCGCTACAGGCAGGCGATGTGATCAAGACCTGGGCCGACATTTCGGCGCTGGCCGAGTGGGTCGATTTCCGCCCTCAAGTGGCGGTTGAAACTGGCGTAGCGGAATTTGTGAAGTGGTATCGCCACTTCTATCAGATATAAAACGTTAGCCCTTGATAAAAATAGACCAGGGAGCAAGGGAGAGGACTCTATGAGCCAAGACATTTTTGTATCTGTATTGATTCCAGCAAAGAACGAAGCAAACAACCTCAAGCCGTTACTTGAGGAAGTCCACGCCGCATTGAACGGTGAGGCCTACGAAATCATTGTGGTGGACGATGGCAGCACCGACTCCACCCTGCATGAACTGCGGCAGCTGAAAAACAATGGCCTGGACGCGTTGCGCATCCTGCGCCATGAGCGCTCGCTGGGGCAAAGCACCTCGCTCTACCACGCGGCAATCGCCGCCCGGGGGCAATGGCTGGCCACGCTTGATGGCGACGGTCAAAACGACCCCGCGGACATCCCCGGGATGTTGGCGCTGGTGCGCGGTGAAAAGGGTCTGGTCGACGTTCAGCTGGTAGCCGGGCACCGGGTCAACCGCCGCGATACCGCAAGCAAGCGCTGGGCTTCGCGTTTTGCCAACGGGCTGCGTCGCCGCCTGCTCAATGACGATACCCCGGACACCGGCTGCGGGCTGAAGCTGATCGAACGCGCGGCGTTTCTGCGCCTGCCGTACTTCGACCACATGCATCGGTACATTCCCGCGCTGATCCAGCGTCACAACGGCCGAATGATCGTCCACCCGGTCAACCACCGGCCCCGTACCGCGGGTGTGTCCAAATACGGCAACATCGACCGCGCCCTGGTGGGTATTCTCGACCTGTTCGGTGTGTGGTGGCTGATCAAGCGCACGCGGTTGAACACCAACGCGCAGGAGATCGAAGGATGAACCTCTCCCGCGAAACCCTGTGGCTGGTGGTCGGCTTCGCTGGCCAGATCGCCTTTACCGGTCGCTTCATCCTGCAGTGGCTGTATAGCGAGTACAAAAAACGCAGCGTGATCCCGGTGAGCTTCTGGTACCTGAGCATTGTCGGCAGCGCCCTGCTGCTCGCTTATGCCATTTACCGGGCAGACCCGGTGTTCATCGCTGGCCAGGCCTTTGGTTCCATCGTCTATCTGCGCAATTTGCAATTGATTGCCCGCACCAAACACCTGAAGGACTGAGCCATGCGTAAAACCCTGTCGCCCAGCATCGAATGCCTGGGCCTGGTGCTGCTTGCCTTGCTGTTGATCGGCGCTGGCCTGGGGCTGCGTCAACCGCAAAACGTCGACGAGGAGCGTTTCCTCGGCGTAGCGCTGGAGATGCTGCACAACGGGTCATGGTTCATCCCTCACCGCGCTGCGGAGATCTACGGCGATAAACCGCCGGTCTTCATGTGGATGGTGGCGTTCTTCGCGTGGCTCACCGGCCTGCCCGCCCTCGCCCTGTATATTCCGGGGATGTTGTCGGCGGCGACGGTCACGGCCGTGGTCTATGACCTGGGCCGCCGGCTGTGGAATCAGCGCATCGGTCGAATAGCGGCGCTGTTGTACCTGGCCACCTATCAGACTTACAGCATCCTGCGTACCGGCCAGATCGACAGCCTGTTGATTCTGTTCACCTCCCTGGGCCTGTACGGACTGGCGCGGCACCTGCTGCTCGGGCCAGCCTGGCGCTGGTTTTACGTGGGCTGCGCCGCCATGGGCATTGGCATAATCACCAAAGGGGTCGGCTTCGTCCCGGCCTTGATGCTGATTCCGTATGCCTACGCGGTGCGCAAAAACTGGTCCGGCGTGGTGGCCATGCCCGGCCAGAAGCGCAAATGGTTCCTGGGCTTTTTGGTGGCGCTCGGGGCTATCGCGATCTGGCTGCTGCCTCTGGCACTGTCCATTGTGCTCAATGGCACCGCGGAAGAAGTCGCCTATGCGCGAGAAATCCTGCTGCGCCAGACAGCAGCACGCTATGCCGCCGCGTGGGACCATCGCGAACCATTCTGGTACTTCTTCGTCAACGTGATCCCGCAATACTGGCTGCCGTTGGTGCTGGCCCTGCCGTGGCTGGTGCCGGCCTGGCGCAAGCAACTGCGCAAGCACGACGGTCGAGTGCTGGTGCTGTTGAGCTGGGTCGTGCTGGTGGTGCTGTTTTTCTGCCTGAGCACCGGCAAGCGCAAGTTGTACATCTATCCGGCGTTGCCCGGTCTGGTGCTGGTGGCGGCGCCACTGATTCCCTGGCTGCTCAAGCGCTGGTTCGGAAAGCGTCCGCGCGGTATGCGGGTATTCCAGGCGCTGGTGGTGAGCTGGTTCGTTCTGTGGTTCGCCCGCGGGTTTATCGAGCCGATCAAGGAAGGTCCGAACCCCCACGAAGCGATCATGGCGCAGGCGGCGACCATGACCCACGGTGCCGAGCTGGTGCTGGTCGACTGGCGCGAGGGGCACTGGTTATTCGCCCGGCAGCCGATCGTGCATTTCGGGATGAGCAACTCCTCGGTCGAACAAGCGGCGCTGTGGCTGCGCGAACACCGTGACGCCTACGCATTGGTCCCGGACGAAGTGCTGAGCAAGTGTTTCAATCCCCAAGCCGCTCATGAACTGGGCGAAACGTCCCGTGCGCAATGGTCGATCGTCGGCGCCGATGCCGATAACGGCCAATGCCAGCCCGGACAACCCAAAAAGGTCTATCGCTTCAGCTGGGACAAGGACAAGTCATGAGCAAGAGAGGGACGCTGGGGATAGTGTTCATTGTTGTACTGCTTGGCGCCTACGCGATTTCCGCACGTTTCATGGTCCACCAGCAGCTGTATGCGTACTGGCAAAACCTCTGGCATGGCAATCAGGCGCCCGATAAAAATATCTGGCTGCCAGACTATAAAGCCGTGATCCAGGCCAAGCCCGTAGCGGACATCACCAATTTGTCCGGCATCGCCTATGACCCGGACCATGATCGGCTGCTGGGCATCACCAATGGTGGGCCCATGCAGATTGTGGCCATGAACCGCAACGGCGATCTGCTTGAACGTTACCCGCTGATCGGCTTCCAGGACACCGAAGGCCTTGCTTACATAGGCAACGGACGTGTAGTGATCGCCGATGAACAGTTGCAGCGACTGTACGTCGTCACCTTGCCGGACAGCCCTGGCCCGATCCATGTCGAGAACGCCCCGTTTGTTGCCATCGAGATCAACCTGAGCGAACACAACAAGGGCTTTGAAGGCGTGACCTATGACGCGGCCAATGATCGTATCTTTGCGATCAAGGAGCGCGATCCGCGGCAGCTGTTTACGGTCACGGGCATGCTGGCGTCCATCGGCAGCCCGTTGCAGGTGCACATCCAGGACTTGACCCACTGGATCGACCGTAGCGTCTTCGGCCTGGATCTTTCCGAGGGTTACTACGACCCGCGGACCGGTCACTTGCTGTTATTGAGCGAGCAATCCAGCAACGTGACCGAACTGGACCAGGACGGCAACTTCGTCAGCTTCCGCTCCCTGCTCGGCCTGAATGACCTGAAAAAAACCATACCGCAAGCCGAAGGCATGACCATGGACACTTCCGGCGAGCTCTACATTGTGAGCGAGCCCAACCTGTTCTATCGGTTCAGCAAATCAAAGGCTGCTGTGGCAGAGAATCAGCAGAAGCAATAGTGGGTTTTGTGTTGGATGGGGCACGCGAGCTCCTCCAACCTCCGACCTTACCTGCTACGGATCGGATCACGTCTGTACTGACCACCTATCGGACAACTTCCCACCCCTTGCGCCATTAAGCCGATTCCGGGTCTTTAATGGTTGCAGGATTCCAAGCCAGCCCCCACCCCCACCAGAAACACGACGTCCAAGCGGGGCTGACACCTCGCACCCCACTGCACACGCATCGGGAGACTCGTCATGAAAATCGTCGTGATTGGCGGTACCGGGCTGATCGGCAAGCAGCTCTGCAAAAACCTGCAAGACCTGGGGCATGAAACCCTGGCCGCATCACCGAGCACCGGTGTCAACGCCCTCACTGGCGAGGGCTTGCAAGGTGCCTTGCAAGGCGCCGACGTGGTGGTCGACGTGGCCAACTCGCCCTCCTTCGAAGACGCTGCCGTGCTCGAGTTCTTCGAAACCTCCGGGCGCAACCTGCTCGCCGCCGAAAAAGCCGCCGGCATCAAACACCATGTCGCGCTGTCGGTGGTAGGCACCGAGCGCATGCTCGACAGCGGCTATTTCCGGGCAAAAATGGCCCAGGAACAACTCGTCAAGGACTCAGGCATTCCTTACACAATCCTGCGGGCCACACAGTTCTTCGAGTTCATCGGGGCCATTTCGTACTCGGGCGTGCAGGATGGCGACGCAGTGCGCTTGACCTCCGCCGCGTTGCAACCGATTGCCGCGTTCGATGTTGCGACGGCGCTGGCGAAAGTCGCGGTGCAAGCGCCGAGCAATAACACCCTGGAAGTGGCCGGGCCCGAGCGCTGGCCGCTGGTGGAGTTCGTGCGCTTGTTTCTGCAACACACCAACGACCCGCGCCAGGCCCAACCGGACGACACGGTCCCCTACTTCGGCGCGCCGATCGATGACCACTCACTGACGCCGGGAGAGCACCCCATCGTCGGGCCGACGCGCTTCGAAACCTGGCTCAAGAGCAGCGTTTAACCTTCAATCGAGGGCTTACACCAACCGCTCGATCTTCTGATGCTGCCAGACCATTTTGTAATACAGGGTCTGCAGCATCAGCATGCCCAGATACGCCACCGGAAACGCCATCCACACCCCTGGCAGCCCGAAGCGCGTATCCAGCAAATAGGCCACCGGCAACTGCACCCCGACCACGCAAACGATCGACACCGCTACCGGCACCAATACCGTGCCGCTGGCGCGCATGATGCCGCCGACAATTGCCTGAAAGCCAAACACCAGCAGGCTCCAGAGCATGATGTGCAACAGGTGTTCGGCCATCGCCCGGGTGGAATCATCCGTAAGAAACAACCCCAGCAACCAGTGCGGCAGCAGATAACCCAACAGTACCAGGCCGCCGGTCAGGCACACGTTGATCAACAACCCCGTGCGCAAAATCTCCCCCATGCGCTCAAGGCGCCCTGCCCCGATCGCCTGCGCGCCGAGGATCGACGCCGTGATCGCAATCGACAGCGCCGGGAACTGCACGTAATTGACGATCTGCGTCACCGCCCCGTACGCCGCCGTCGCCTGGGACCCGTGCTGGTTCACCAGCGCCAGAATCACCAACTCCGACAACGACAACACCACCATCTGCAACCCGGTCGGCAGCCCGATGCGCAACACCTTGCCGAGGATGACCCTGTCGAGCCGCATCGCCGCAAACATCTCGCGATCCGGCGCCAACGGATGCCCCTTGCGAATCAACCGCCACGCCAGCCACCCCATCGCCGACAAGTTACCCACCAACCCCGCCCACGCCGCACTCTGAATCCCCATCGGCGGGAGCCCCAACCACCCGAGAATCAACGCCGGCGTCAGCGCCAGCCCGACACACGTCGACACCACCAGCGCCAACAACGGCGACAGCGTATCGCTCACCCCACGCAGCAACTGCGTGAACAACACAAACACCAACAGCGACGGCAAAATCCACATCATCACATGCGCATACGCCACCGCATCGTCCAGCACATCCCCCGGCGTGCCCAACCCCTGCAACGCAGGCCGGGCAAACACACTGCCCAACACCGCCGCCGCCAAGCCGATCATCGCCCCCAACAGCAACGTCGAACCGGCGATGGCCTTCACCAGATGCGGCTCACGGGCGCCCCAGGCCTGACCGATCAACACCCCAGCACCGGCGCCGAGGCCAATGACCAGGGCGATGAAGAAGAACACCACGGGGAACATGCCCGATACCGCCGCTAATGCCTGGGTGCCGAGCAATTGGCCGATGTAGATGCTGTTGACGGTGCCGGACATGGCCTGGAGGAAGTTGGAAAGGACCATGGGGGCGAGGAACAGGAGGTAGGTTTGCCAGAGGGGGTGTTGGGGTTTGGCTGGGGTTTGCATTGAGGGTCCGTCTCGGGTGGGGGCTGGCGTTTTGGAAATTCTACGCTAGGGCACTGGGAATAACGCGCTCCTATCACGTCTGCTTTGCATACAGTTCCTACACCAACCTCGGAAATCGCTCCTATCACCACCGGTGCGGAAAAACCTATAGTCACCCCGTCACCCACAACGCGACCAGGTTTGGCGACCTGCAGATCGGATCAGTCCCTTTAAATCTGATTCGGAGTTTCACCTATGGATAGATACATGCCCCTCACCGGAATCGACCTGATCCCGGCCTCCCTGCTCATCGACACCCAAGCCCCACTCGATGTCCTGCAAGCCATGGCCGACTACCGCATCCGCACGGTCACCCAAGTGCTGGAAAACATCGCCTTCCGCGCCGAGATCGGTTGCGATCCGGTGGTGCTGTCGGATTTTGCCAAACTGCTGGCCATTCCCCTGCGCGATGGCTGTGACTTGATGGATGTGATTGGCCGACGCTTGCGGGCGCAGGCGGCGGAGTAAATGAAAACGGGTGCTGACCGGCGCCCGTTTTTTTGATATGGCGTGAACGCTTCATGGCGATGTCGTACAGCCCCAGCATAGCGGTAGGATTTATCCCTGGTAGCGATAAATCCCTACATCCCTTCAGTCAATCTGCTCGAACCGCCGCCGCTTCATGAACAATCCCATCCCTATCGCCACGGCAAAAACCGACAGCAACCCCAGATCAAACCCCAACAAGCGGATCTGACCTGCCACAACGCAGCCAACCGCACCCGCCACCACCAACACCACTCCTAGCCACTTGCGTAGCAGGTACGGTTTGAGGAATTGATCAAGCAGAAAGGACAACACCAAGGCAATGACCAATTGAGTAATTACGGACATGTACGTTTCCAGTCAGGCCTTGATGATCAATGTCGAGAGGGCTTGGTGCGTTGGGCATCGAGGGTATCGCCCTGTTGCCGGGTCAGCGGTTTGGAGATACCGATCATCATCACGCACGGCAGGCTCTTGGCCTGCATCTTGTCGTACACCTCGACGACCTTGCTGTTGACCTCATAGTGGGCGCTTTTCGCTTCGCCAAAATGCAACTCGCGCAGGCGCCCACGTTCGCTGTCGTTGAGGGTGATCTGCGAGACGTTGAAGACGATCCCGTGAGTCCCCATGTATTGGAAAGTCCCTCCGAACTTCATCCCGCGCATCCTTTCGAGGCAAAGACGGCGATTCTCTACAAGGAGCGCATTGGGTTCAAATCATTTCACCTTGCTGGCAAGGTGTGTACTCGGTTTGTCAGTACTTGAATGATGCCAGCGCCTTGTCAGGCGCCCGTTTTGTTTTTTCGAACCCCGCCAACACACAGATGTCGAAACAAGTGATGACATTGCCACTGATCACAGGCCTCTGGCCTGCTTCATTCAAGGGCGACGCCAGTAGCTCACACACTTTAGGGTGCGCCGGATAATTTCAGCAGGCTCAGATTCTGCCGAGGGCAGGTGCTGACTGCTGCTCACATCCCATGCTCCCGTATCGGAGTACTAACATGACTCAGTCAATGCGGTTCTTCCTATCGATCGTTCTTGCGACGGCCTCACTGGCATCGGCGAGCTTTCTGAACACTGCAGGTGCGGCAACCGCCGAGGATCTGAATACCGACTCTCGGCAAGCGTTGCAAACGCTCTACAAGGCCAGACCAGTTGCCGAAAAAATCTCACACGACGCTAAAGCGATTCTTGTCTTCCCGAAAATCATCAAGGCGGGCCTGGTGTTTGGCGGCAGCTATGGCGAAGGCGAATTGTTGATGGGTAAGAAAGTCGAGGATTATTACAACTCCGTAACCGGGTCCTGGGGGTTGCAGGCAGGCGCCCAGTCATATGGCTATGCGGTGTTCCTGATGACCGATAAAGCCGTGAAATATTTACGTGAAACCAAGGGTTGGGAAATTGGCGTAGGCCCCACTGTTGTTGTGGTTGATGAAGGGGTGGCGAAGAATCTGTCCAGCTCCACGCTGAAGGACGATGCTTACGCGTTCATTTTCGACCAGCAGGGATTAATGGCTGGGGTCAGCATCGAAGGAACCAAGATTTCCCGGATCAAGCGCTGAAACCGTTCGTTTGGCGCTTGCGGGCGCAAGCGGTGAAGTGAAATGAAAGCGGGCAGCCGAGTGGCGCCCGCTTTTTTATGTCCGCGATTCGTGATGCGTCAGGCCCCCTGGAGCGTTACTGCATGCTTTCGATCAAGACTTTCACCAAAACCACGGATCATCTCCAGCAACGACTTCACCCGCAGCGGCAGATTCCCGGCCGGGTACACCGCGTGCATCTGCGGGCTCTCACCACTGCTGGAGGTGAGTTTGTACTCGGGACAGACCCGCAGCAGGCGCCCCGCTTGCACTTCGGGCTCTGCCAGCCAGTCCGCCAGGCGGGCAATACCGAGGCCTGCCAGGGCCGCCTGGAACACCGCCGAACCGGAGTTGAAGCGAAATTTGGGATGAGCCCGAACGCTGATGGCCTGCGCCTCACTGCGAAAATTCCACTCCTTGAGAATCCGCGGCGCCGTGTGCAGGATCAGCGAGTGCGACTCCAGCGCCTCGATGGAGTCGGGCATTCCGCACCGCTCCAGGTATCCGGGGCTGGCATACAGGTAACGTGAATAACTCCAGAGTGGAAAGCCGATCAGGTCACTGGATTGCGGATACCCGCCGCGAATCGAGAAGTCCAGTTTGCTCTTGGCCGGGTCGATGGTTTCGTCGGTGAAAATCCCATCGACGTTCACGTCTGGATAACGCTCGGCGTACTGCGCGATCAGCCGGGGCAATACCCCGTGCCCGAGAAACTCGGGGGCGGAAAAGCGGACCCAGCCGTAGGCCTGGCCGCTGATGCCGGCCAGGTCTTCGTCCGCCTCACGTTGCAGATCCAGCATTTTGTAGGCGTGGGGCAACAAGCGCTCACCCGCCTCGGTCAAGCTCACGGCATTGGAGGAGCGATTGAACAACTTGACCCCGACACTTTCCTCCAGGGCTTGAACGGCGCGGGTCAGCGCGCTGGGGGAGCGCCCCAGAGTTCGTGCTGCCGCGATGAAGCTTCGCTTACGAGCCACCGTTGCGAAGGCTTCAAGTTCCCCCAACATATCCAATGCCATGCGCCACCTCGTTGCACTTTTCACAACGTGGTATTGCAACACAAAAAAAACGCTTCCGTTAACCTTCTCGCTCAATTCACAAGGATGTAAGTAACAGAAAATGACCGAACAAGCAGAAGCAAAAACCATAGGCGTCACCCCCTGCATTTACTGCTCAGCCCCCCCTGTTCCATGTAAGCGCTGGCGTACCCGTTAACAAAGCATTGGCAATGGCTTCCGATCTGCTGTGCCTAGCCAAGGTACTTGCAGAAGACGCAGCTTTCGAAAGAGACACTGACCGACATGCCTGGGCCACGCATTATTTAACGTCAATGGGTAAGGCGGTGATTGATGATGTGGTGAAGGCAGTTACTCCGAAACCTGCTCGGACGAGGGACCAAACCGAGATTTAACACTAATCAACCCTGACATGAGCCCGGCGCTTTCGGGACATTCAGATCGCCATGGGGGAGCACTCCCCATGGCCCCAGTGCGGCCAGATAGTCGGGTAATCAGCGGCCCGTATGAGTGCGGTCATCGTGGTCAAGGAGGTGTGGCATGGTCACTCGGTACTCGGTACTCGGTAGGCACGCACAAGTGGCCGAACCGTTGAGCATTCTCACTGAAGAGTTTCCTGCAAAGCTGATGGCCTTCAATGCCCTGACTCGCGACATGCGTGAGGCGGGAGTTGCAATCAAGGCGTTGGTACTTGCTGACAATAAAATTTTCGTCACTCAGCGAAGCGTCGAGCTGCTATCGCGGCATTTTGGGCATGAGCTTCGCGCAATGCACTGCAGCGCCGATGGGCGCTTTGCCCGAAATATGGCAACGATCCGTGGTGTTGGCGTGGTCTGGTTCACTTTGATTAAGGAGCAGGACGATTGATTCAATTTCTCGACTACTCAATTGAGGCTTTACGGGATGCGCCAAGGTGTGACCAATCGACCATGACTTGGGCCGATGCCATGAAACACGTCGAAGCCGCTGCCCCCTTCACCGTCAGAGCCTGATTCCATGATCGATATTGTCATCCTTTGCGTATTCGCCTTCTCCGCCGGCCTGATCGATGCGGCGGTGGGCGGCGGTGGACTGATCCAGATTCCCGCGCTGTTCAACGTGCTGCCCACGGCACAACCGGCGGCGCTGCTAGGGACCAACAAAGTTGCGGCAGCCTGCGGCACTGCATTCGCCGCCCGATCCTTCGTGCGCAAGGTAGTGATCAACTGGAGTCTGGTGATCCCCGCCGCCAGTTCGGCGTTTGTCATGTCCTTCTTCGGAGCGGCCACGGTGTCGTTCGTCCCCCAGTCGGTGATCCGGCCAGCGGTGCTGGTGTTGATCGTGCTGATGGCGATCTACACCTTCTGGAAAAAGGACTTCGGCGCCCTGCACAAGCCCATGCACATCGGCACCAAGGAAAAACTGCTGGCGATCGTCATCGGCGGCGCCATCGGCTTCTACGACGGGCTGTTCGGGCCCGGCACTGGCAGCTTCCTGATCTTCCTGTTCATCCGCTGCTTCGCCTTCGACTTCCTGCATGCCTCGGCGTCGGCCAAGCTGGTGAACATCGCCACCAACGTAGCAGCGCTGATGTTCTTCATTCCGACGGGGAACGTGCTCTACCTGATCGCCATCCCCATGGCTGCATTCAACATCCTGGGTGCGCTGACCGGCACCTGGCTGGCGGTGCATAAAGGCGTGCCCTTTGTCCGCGCGCTGTTCCTGGTGTTGCTGCTGATCCTGATCGGCAAACTGTCTTATGACCTGTTCGTGTAAGCGCGTTTTCTGCCGCTACACTCAAGCGGAGCAAGGCATTACACATGGGCATTACGCCATTTCCATCGTCTATTGAGAGTGGGTCGTTCATGAACCGTCGATTGCTCACCGCTTTCATCGCGATTTCTCTTTCATGGGCAAGTGCACAGGCCGGCTACTGGAAGGATTCAAACGGCAATCCAATCCCGGACTCTGAATCAAGACGAACCATCGGGGAGTTTGGTGGCTCGCTGTTCATCACTTCCGATCCCGATTGGGAGAAAAAGTGGAATACACCGGCCGAAACCACTCCAGTATTTACCGAAGCCAAAATAGTCACCCGAGGTGAAAGGATCTTCGCGCTTACGTTTTTTGCAAACCCGAAGCTCAATGCCAATCACGAAGCCAACATCACGTGCGATTTGAAAGCCACAAGGCCGAACGGTACA
The DNA here is from genome assembly GCF_056406935.1 of Pseudomonas sp. P1_A1. Taxonomy (NCBI): domain Bacteria; kingdom Pseudomonadati; phylum Pseudomonadota; class Gammaproteobacteria; order Pseudomonadales; family Pseudomonadaceae; genus Pseudomonas; species Pseudomonas sp. P1_A1. The sequence continues at coordinate 189,359 of NZ_JBFTZE010000011.1, forward strand.
GAATCGATCAATCAGCGAGATGCCGTTTGTTTTCAAGGGCGTCTTAAAGGGGACCCGAACAACATGTATCTCGCCGCCCCCGTGATCGGTTTCATCGGTGAGCCTGACGATCCCGTAGGCGTCTGGACGCTGGAAATCACCCTCAAAGACAACTTGCGCAAGGTAGTCATGCCGCTCAAAGCAACATTCACGCTGAAGTAAGTGGTTCTTTACACCGCTGACCGCCGTTGTCAGCCTGGCTGTAGCGGCATAGAGCATCACTCCCAGCACCGCCAGATTGGCTGGGGTTGCCCACCACGTTTCAACCATTGCTGACGTCGATAGTCACCATCACGTCAATGAAGTTCTCATAAAAAATCCTCGGCGTAACATCCGCTCCATACCCAACCAATAACACCCCGGAGCACACCATCATGAAACGCCAAACCCTTCTCAGCATCGCTTTCTCGGTTTTTGCAGTAAACGCTTTCGCCGCTTCCCCTGCTCACCCGGTCGTCGCTGAAGGCGGCTCGGATCGTCTGATCGAAAACCGCGTCGCTGAAGGCGGCTCGGATCGTCTGATCGAAAACCGCGTCGCTGAAGGCGGCTCGGATCGTCTGATCGAAAACCGCGTTGCTGAAGGTGGTTCGGATCGTCTGATCGAAAACCGCGTCGCTGAAGGTGGTTCGGATCGTCTGATCGAGAATCGCGTCGCTGAAGGTGGTTCGGATCGTCTGATCGAAAACCGCGTCGCTGAAGGTGGTTCGGATCGTCTGATCGAAAACCGTGCTGCATGAATGAGTGGCTTTACCGCAACACTCGACCAAAGAACCCGGCCTCATCAGCCGGGTTTTTTCATGCCTTTTTTTAGTACCCGACTGCATCGATGTTCACCCGAAGCCGCATAGATGCGGGTTTCAGCGAATTAGCGCCCGCGCTGAATCATCAACAACGACCGTCCGTAACCCCGCCCCGACGGCCTCTCACCCTTCGCTATTCTTAACCACACACACCGCGGGCACGGCTTGCGGCATCAAAACCAGGAGTAAGGATCCGGGTAAGGAGTGCGCCACTTCTCACAGAGTATCGAATGATGAAAATGCTACTGATGGTCGAGTTTCCCCATGAGCCTTTCAACGCGTTTGTCAGGTCCGGGAAGATCGGCGAAATCATGAACCGTATCCTGGACACCATTAAGCCCGAGGCGACTTATTTCACTGAGCAAGATGGCATGCGAAATGGGATTTTTTTGATCGATATCGTGGATCCCTCAGAAATCCCCGGATATGCGGAACCCTTCTTCCTCAACTTCCAGGCCAACTGCAAATTCCGTGTGGTCATGAACCCGCAGGACCTGCAAAACGCCGGTCTGGAGGAACTCGGAAAAGCGTGGGCGTGAGGCATGATCAATGAGTGAGAAACCTGTGGCGAGGGGGCATGCTCGCTCGCCACAAAGGCGAAGCACTGACGCTTACTGAACGGTTTTCAGCTTGACCACATCACCGGAGATTTTGGTGGTGTAGCCGGTCAGGACCCAAGCCCAGAACCAGTTTTCCTGCACTTGGGTGTTGATCATCGCGTCGCCGCCCTTGGCCTTGATCGCAGCGTCTTGAGCGCGGATGAAGCGGTTGTTCTGCTGGATCGGGATGACACCGAACAGCAGCAGGCCAGTGGCGGTGGCTTCACTGTGGCCGACAACGGTGTACTGGCTGCTGTCGTATTGCTGGGTCTTCATCGGGGTGCCGGTGCAACCCGCCAGAACCAGGCCAAACAGGGCTACGGCAACCGCTTTGCTGAGGTCATTCACTGTGTCACTCCGTTAGAAATACCCGGGATCCATCTCTCGGGCGGCGCATACTCTAACGGATGAAGTGGCTCATTGATATCACTCAGCACTGAAAAAAGCGGATCGATGAGGCACCGATCATTGCGGCTGAAACGTCTGCAGATAGGCCAACAGGTTTTCGATCTTTTCCGGATCGCTGAGGCCCCAGAAAATCATGCGGGTGCCGGGGACCACTTCCTTCGGTGCCTGGATGTAGGCGGTGAGTGTTTCGCGGGTCCAGACGACGCCTGATGATTTCATCGCGTCTGAGTACTGGTAGTCCGCCGTGCTGCCCGCAGGGCGCCCGAAAATCGCATTGAGTTGCGGACCAAAAAAACCTCGCGCCGAACTCCCTACCTGATGGCAGCCACCGCAGATTCGCTTGAACAGTTTCTCACCCGCCTCAGCATCGCCGGCCGCTGCTGCTTGCGTGCTGAACAACCCCATGTTGAGCACCAAGGCCAAGGTGAGTACGGCGGCGTTTTTCATGTTCGGCTCCAAATCAGGTGTTGCTGACAGCAAAAGCGGGCGGCTATTTCATCATGACTGGCTGCTACGTCGAAACACTGATCTGGACCAGGCGTGTCACTCAACCCACACTCGCTTGAAACTTCTTCCGGTAAGCCGCCGGAAGCAGGCCCACGCGCTGCTGGAAAAGCCTGCGAAATGAGTTGCTGTCCTCGTAACCTACTTTGTAGGTGATGCTGTCCAGGGTCATTCGTGTGGATTCGAGCAACTGCTTTGCCTTTTCCAGACGCAGCGTTTGCAGGTAGGTCAGCGGCGTGTAACCGGTGGCTTCCTTGAAACGCCTTTTGAAGTTCCTGACGCCGAATCCGAATCGCTCGGCCATGTCATTGATCAGCAGCGGCTGATGGAAGTGATCTTCCAGCCACGCTTGAACCTGCAGGATTTCGCCATCCCCATGGTTCTTCGGCATCGACCACATGACATAGACCGATTGCTCGCTGCGTACGTTGTCGGCCAGCAAGTATTTGCCGCACTTCTGCGCCAGTTCCAGTGACGCGAAGCGGCGGATCAGATGCAGCAACAGATCCATGGCGGCCATCGCGCCACCACAGGTGATCACGCGATTGTCTTCACAGAGGATCTGCGCCTCTTCCAGACAGGTCTCTGAATACCGGCGCCGAAAAAAATCGGCGAAGGCCCAGTGCGTGGTGGCACGAATGCCGTCCAGCATTCCCGCTTCGGCGAGCATGAACGCCGCCGTACACATGGAAGCCACGACGGCACCTTGCGCGTGCTGTTGACGCAGCCACGGCCCATAACCGGGAAATGCTGGCAAGGCCTCCTTCAGGGTGAAGAGAAACCCCGGGACCACCACCAGATCGGTTCGGGGGATGTCGGCGATGGATTGGTCCACGCGCAGCGTTTGCCCTCCCCATGCGGCGACATTGGCGCCATCCAGCGAGGCGGCAACCACCTCAAACGGCGCGCTGGCGGTATCGGCGAACAGGTTGGCGGCACTGAGGACCTCCAGCGCCAGGGTGGCGCTGGCGGCGGAACATTGATCAGCCAGTAACAGGGTGACGTGCATGAATCATCCAGATTGCGCTTTTCGCATGAAAAAAGTCATTTGTGCACCTACCTTATCCGATTTCCGCCCCCTAAAGTTCACCGGTCATTCAATCCTCGGCGTACTTATGAATCTCTGGTTCCGACTTATCCTCATGCTGTTCCGTCGCCCATGGCGCAAACCGGTGGACGGCCTGGCCACCACCGTCATCCGCCTGCGTGTCTGGCCGCTCGACCTCGACCTCAACCGCCACGTCACCAATGGCCGCTATTTCACTCTGGCCGATATAGGCCGCATGGATTTCGTGCTGCGCAGTGGCGCCTTTCGAGTAGCCTTGCGCAATAAGGCCGTGCCGATCGTTGGCGATACCTGGGGCAAGTTTCGTCGTGAACTGAAGCTGTTCGAATCGTTCGAGATTCATACCCGCATACTCGGCTGGGACGATAAATGGAGCTTTATGGAACACCGCTTCGTGAGTAAAGGCCGGGTAATTGGCGTCGTCATCATGCGGGGGCTGTTCCGCGCGGCCAAAGGCACGGTTGCACCGGTCGAGTTCGTCCGCGAGCTGGGGTTGGCCGAACAGTCACCCGAGATGTCGATGTGGCTGACAACCTGGTCGCAAAGCTGCGACGACATGAGCCGTCAGCTGCGAGGGGAAGAAGGCCTGGTTGCTCAACCGCCCCTCTGATCAAGCGCAATTCCCTGGAGCGAGTGCGCAGCCTGATCGATTTTCTGGTCGAGCGGTTCAAGCACATCGATCACCTGGATGAACCGGAATCTGTGCTCGACTGAACGGCGCTACGACAGATTAAGCGCCACGGCGGCGCGAATCAGCGCCTTCAAGGCTGTTTCATCAATCCGGTCGCCCTCATGAATATCGATGGCACGCCGGGTGTTGCCATCGAGGCTGGCGTTGAACAGTCCTGAAGGGTCTTCCAGCGAGGCGCCCTTGGCGAACGTCATCTTCACGGCATTTTTGTACGTCTCGCCGGTGCAGAGGATGCCGGCATGCGACCACACCGGAACGCCCCGCCATTTCAACTCCTCGACCACGTCGGGGTCGGCCTGTTTGATGAGCGTTCGAACCCGAGCGAGCGTCTCGCCCCGCCAATCATCCAGTGCCTTGATTTTCGCCTCGATCAGCGCAGAGGCAGAGCCTTGCCCCTCAGTGTCCTTTGAACCGGCCGTCTCCTTGCTCATGGTGGTTATCCCTCTTCATAATGATTGTCGCTCGCCTGCCTCTTGAGTATCGCTGACAGGACTACAACGCAGGCATTGTAGTTTGACCCACAACGAGTCGTTTGCCTTCAAATCCCCGATGGGTGCAACCACTCACGGAATAGCAAAACAAGGACGTAACAACAGTGGAAAAGGAAATCATCTTGATGCGTCATGGCCAGCCAGATCTGGCCGTGCAAGACAAAGTTTCAGCGCGCGATATGAAACGCTGGATCGAGCAATACGACCTGTCAGAAATCATCGACCAACCCGCCCCGCAATCGAGTGTCGCGCTGGCGCGTACCGCCAGAATGATCGTGTCGAGCAGTGCGCCCCGGGCGCTGACGTCGGTTCGAGCGCTAGGCCTGCAAGCCAGCCTTGTCGATGATGTGTTCTGCGAAGCGCAGCTCCCCCATGGACGATGGACACTGCCGCGCCTTTCACCGTTTACGTGGGCATTTATTCTTCGTGTTTTATGGTTGTGCGGTTTCTCGGGGAAGGTCGAGTCTGCCAGTAAGGCCAGAATGCGGGCCAATACGGCAGCTCAACGGCTTCAATCCTTTGCCGACGAAGGGCCCGTTCTACTGCTCGGTCATGGAATAATGAATCGAATGATTGCCAAGCACCTGGAGGCTACCGGATGGATTCGCCATACCAGCAATGGTAATCGGTACTGGAGCGCGACGGCCTATCGAATGAAACCACGTTAAGGTACGACGACAGCCCACAGACTGAATCCCGGCGCCCTGGCTGGTGGTCAAATAGGAGCTAATATTCATCTGTATTCCTCTGCAAAGGACTGCAATCATGAGCCGGCTCGAGTTACTGACCAAATGGAATCGCATGATCGTGCGGTTGCAGATCGAGCACGAAATCAGTGCCCGGGATTTCGAGAAGTTCAGCTGGAAACTGGGCATCCCTTGCGTGGTGTTGTCGGCGATAGTCAGCGCCAGCGTCTTTGGTTCAATCAGTGACTCATCGCCAGCATGGCTCCAATATGCAGCCGGCATCCTTTCACTGCTGACCCTGGTGCTGAGTTCAGTGCAGACCTTCCTGAACTTTGATACCCGGGCTGCCGGGCACAAAGACACCTCCGAGAAGCTCGGTGCGATGTCTCGCGAGATTCAGGACGAAATCGCCAGCGGCAAGGACGAAGCTATCCTGGGCCCAATCGTGCTGGACATCCGCAAGCGCATCGATGCGATTCTTCTGGATGCCCCGACCTTGCCCAAGTCAACCATAAGGAGACTGGGGGATGTTCGCATCCACCCGGAGACGCAGCCAGAGGAGCAGGAGATCGTCCCGGCTTGAATTGAGGCCCGATGCCGGTCCGCGACATCGTGACAGGAGGCGTTTGAGATGCAACTCATCACGTTGAAAATCGACAAACCGGAAGCGACGAATTTCATTTTTGGTCAGACGCACTTCATCAAGTCCGTTGAAGACATCCACGAAGCGTTGATAAACGCCGTGCCAGGTATCCAGTTTGGCGTGGCTTTTTGTGAAGCCTCCGGCAAATGCCTGGTGCGATGGTCTGGCACCAATACCGCCATGATCGAGCTGGCGCAGAAAAACGCGCAAGCCATTGCCGCCGGCCATAGCTTCATCATTTTCCTCGGCGACGGTTTCTATCCGCTGAACGTGTTGAACGTCGTAAAAATGGTGCCAGAGGTGTGCCGCATTTTTTGTGCAACAGCCAATCCAACCGAAGTGATTCTTGCCGAGACGGAACAGGGACGCGCGATCCTGGGCGTCGTGGATGGCTTCTGTGCCAATGGCATTGAAGGCGACGAAGACATCCTGTGGCGCAAGAATTTGTTGCGGCAGATTGGCTACAAGCTGTGAAACACGTTTCGCTGCCGAGCTAGCGATGGGCTGCCGCCGTCGACAGYCTCACCTGCCGGAATTCTGCACGAGTTGCTCAACGAAGAACTCCACGTGCCCTCTCGGATGAGTCGGCAATGGCCAACTATCGACGTTGTGAGCAAGGGCCTGGAAAGCTTGAGCGCACTTGGAACGAGGGAAGGCTTCAAACACTGCACGCCCCTTCTGCACGGCTTTGTGCGCACTTTCGTCGTTCGGCACCGCGCCGACGTATTGCAGCGAGACATCCAGGAACATTTCGGTAATCTTTTCCAGCTTGGCAAACAGATTGCGACCTTCCGCCGGACTGCCTGTCATGTTGGCCAGCACGCGAAAACGCTGCAAACCGTAGTTCAGGTTGAGCAATTTGATCAGCCCGTAGGCGCCGCTGATCGAGGTGGGTTCATCGCACACCACCACCAGCACTTCCTGAGACGCGCGGATGAAATTGATCACTGAGCCACCGATACCGGCGGCCGTATCGATGATCAGCACATCCAGTTTGTCGCCGATATCGCTAAAGGCCTGGATCAGCGCGCGGTATTGCGCAGGCTCCAGATGAGTCATGTTCTGCAAACCAGAAGAGGCCGGGGCCACACGAATGCCTCCAGGCCCTGGCATGAGTGCCTCGGACAGCTCGCAACGCCCTTCGAGAACATCGGCCAGTGTGTAGCGCGGGGTCAGCCCCAGCAGAATATCGATATTCGCCAGGCCAAGATCGGCATCCAGCAATACGACGCGCCGCCCCATTTTCGCCAACGCCAACGAGAGGTTAACCGCCACCGTGGTCTTGCCCACGCCACCCTTGCCGCCGGTCACAGCGATAACTTGCACGCAATGCACATCATCCATTTTATCTTTCCCTTCCCTGTGCATCGTGTGCCATCACGTAATGGCACCCTCCAGATGCCGCAAGAATAGCTGAAAAGCGCGCAATAGCTGCTTTATCTCCCGACGAGAGGCATTCTGCCGGCCTCCATCGAATCGTTTCAACGAAAAGGCCGGCAAAAACCACTAAAACGTCTAGATCCACACATCATTCATTGCGGTTCTTTCCCCGGCTTGATCACCGGTATTCAGCACACCTCGCGGCTCGATCAGCAACAGCTTCACCTCGCGTTCAGCGTAAGGCTTGTGTTCGACGCCCTTGGGGACGACGTACATTTCTCCCCGCCCAACCACGACGGCCCCCTCCCGAAGATCGATGCGAAGCTCGCCTTCAAGGACGATGAAGGCTTCATCGGTATCGGCATGGGAATGCCAGACAAAGTCGCCTTCGATTTTCACCACCTTGAACTGATAGTCGTTCATTTCGGCAATCACCTTTGGCGCCCATTGCTCGCTGAACAAGGCATATTTTTCGGCAAAGTTAATCGCGGTGCAGGCCTGGGAATTCATTTAAGTCACCCTCATTGGACAAGATATCGAGCCCTGACTCTAGGGATGACCTAACGCTGCGTATTGCATGATTGTGCAAGTTGGCGGGGGCCATGCTCAATCAAGGCCCAACCTCTTCAGCCACCGGCCGGGGGAGACGCCGTAGGTCTGGACGAATTGACGCGTCATGTGGCTTTGGTCGAAAAAACCTGCGCATACGGCCGCCTCTGCCATCGAGTGGCCCCCAATCATCAATGCCCTTGCCAGGTCGAGCCGGCGTTGGGTCATGTACCGATAGGGGCTTGTGCCGTACAGCGCCCGAAAATCACGGCTCAGGCTCCACCGGTCTCGACCACTCGCCTGGGATAATTCATCCAGGGTAATGACTCGATCCAGCGAGTCATGAATCAGCGCACGCGCGCGCTCGGCCGCTGCAAAATCAAATGACTTGCGCCGCCCACGCTGACCAGAGAGCGTATCCAGCGCCTGCGCGAGATCGTAAATGGCATCGTCTTCTTCCAGGGGCTCAATGCAAGCGTCGAGGTTTTGCAGCAGCACCTGGGTTGCGGCACCCAGCCGTGGGTCGCTCGATAAGCCGCCCTCGATAAATGGCAACGGCTTGCCGCCCAACACCTGCTGAATCAAGGCAGGTTCGATGTAGATCATCCGGTAATGAAAACCCGCTTCGGTACCGGCCTCACCGTCATGCACCTCGTCCGGGTGCAAGACGATGGTTTTCCCGGGCAGGCTGTGGCGCTGGGATTTGCGGTACTGGAAACTTTGTACACCCGACAGCGTTCGCCCGATCGCGTAAGTATCGTGGCGATGCGGCGTAAAGCCATGGCCGCCAAAAAAGGCTTCGATGCGCTCCATCTTCAACGGCTGTGCCGAGCGCTTGACCCAATCCTTGTCGCCCTTGGTGTTAGTCATGTCCCTGTACCACTCGAATGATGTCAGTACGTTACCAGTGCGAGCGTCTGCTGTCCCAGGCTGGTGACCCGCCTGAATCGGGCCTCTCAGCGTAGCCGTCAAATTTGTCTGCTCCCCTCGTGAACCAGTTTTGAGACCCGCAGTCATAGCCGTGCCGTAAAAGACGCTCGCCCAAAGAAGCGCTCATGCGGTTATTGCTCATCTTTATCCCACCCTTATCGTCGTCAACTCATCAGAGCTGTCTGTTCATGCGCCCGACTGTCCGCTGCTGCCGCTTTATTTCGCTGTGCCTGATGCCTTTGTTTCCGCTGTTCGCCAGCCCCGCCCAGGCCAGTGGGGAACGGCAACTGGTGGAAGTCATTAACGACTATCGCGCCGATCCCGACCGCTGCGCGGGGCGTGCGGTCAGGCCGTTACGGCCACTGGCGCTGAAATCGGACTTGTCCTTGCCGATCAGCTATGGCGGTGGCTTGCGGGAAGGCTTGAAGGCTAACGGCTATCAGGCTGTAACGGTGCGGACCATCCGCCTGGTCGGCGCGCAAGACGCCGATGAGGCGTTCGACATGCTTCAGAGCGATTACTGTGGGGCGCTGCTCGATACCCAATACGCCGACATCGGCGTCACTCGTGCCCGCAGCGAATGGCGGGTGGTGCTGGCGCAACCGGTGCTCGATGGGCGTATCGGCGATTCGCGCGCTGCGGGCAAGACGTTGCTGGCGCAGGTCAACGCGGCAAGGGCCAGGCCACGTATGTGTGGGCGCCAACGCTTTGCCGCCGCACGGCCATTAACCTGGAACGCCGCCCTTGGCGCCGCCGCTCAAGGCCACAGCAAGGCAATGGCCTACGGCAACTACTTCGCCCACCAGGATCCCGACGGTGACATGCCGGCGGATCGCGCCAGAGCCGCCGGTTACCGCGGCCGGCAGATCGGAGAGAACATCGCCGCCGGGCAAGGCTCCCCCGGCCAGGCGATGTCCGGCTGGCTGGCCAGCCCCGGGCATTGCGCCAACCTGATGAACCCGATGTTTACCCAGGTCGGCGCGGCGTATGCCAGCGATTCGCGCAGCAACAAAGGGGTTTATTGGACGATGCTGTTTGGGGCGCCTTGAGTGAATGCCGGCAAATTCGAGTGACGAAAATCCTGTGGGAGCGTGGCTTGCCCGCGAAGAACGATGACGCGTAATCCMTGAAAAACCGCGGTGCATTCTTCGCGGGCAAGCCACGCTCCCACAGGTTCTGCGCCTTACCTCGGTTGCGCCACCGTGCGCAAATAAGGTTTCAGCGTCTTGAAGCCATCCGGGTATTTCTTCCTGGCGTCCTCATCGGAGACCGACGTGGGAATGATGACGTCCTCGCCCGGACGCCAGTTCACCGGCGTGGCGACGGTGTGCTTGGCGTTCAGTTGCAGAGAGTCGAGCAGACGCAGCACTTCATCGAAGTTGCGCCCGGCACTCATCGGGTAGATCAGCATCGCCTTGACCTTTTTGTCCGGGCCGATAATGAACACCGAACGCACCGTGGCGTTGTCCACGGCAGTCCGTGCGCCGCCACTGGCATTCGGATGAATCATGTCGTAGAGCTTCGCCACCACCAGGTTCTCGTCGCCGATCATGGGGTAGTTGACCGCATGCCCCTGGGTTTCTTCGATGTCTTTGGCCCAGGTCTTATGGTTACTGACAGGGTCGACACTGAGCCCGACGATTTTGGTGTTGCGCTTATCGAACTCCGGCTTGAGCCCCGCCATGTAGCCAAGCTCAGTGGTGCACACCGGGGTGAAGTCCTTGGGGTGCGAGAACAGAATCGCCCACTTGTCACCGATCCACTCATGGAAATGCAGCGGGCCTTCGGTGCTTTCGGCAGTAAAGTCCGGTGCTTCGTCGCCAATACGGATTGCCATGTTCGTTCTCCTTACTGTTGAGTCGTAGGGAAGTCGCCGGAACGCTGGCTGCTGTTCCGGCGGCATTCGGTGTCTGCGTTGAACCGTCAACGCGGATCAGTATAGGAGACGCTCGAGGACCCGGTAGTTAGCCGCGCGCCCGCCCTGCCCCCTTTGATGACCGGGCATTCAAGCCTGCGAACTGCGCTCGACCGACACCGCAAGCGCTGATGTCCTGGCCAGCCAGTAATAGAGCATGCCCGGCACCACCAGCCCGACGATCCAGGAAATATCGACACCGCCGAGCTGCGCGACCATTGGTCCGGAGTAGAAGTGAGTGTCGACAAAAGGCAGCTGGACCAACACCCCGAGCACATACACACTGATCCCCAACACATTCCAACGGCCATAACGCCCCGCTGGGTCGGACAACGCCGGAATGTCATAGCGCTCCTTGTTGATGAAGTAGTAATCCACCAGGTTGATCGCGCTCCACGGCGTGAAGAACGTCAGCAGGAAGAGGATGAAGTACTTGAACGTGCTCAGGAACGAGTACTGCCCCAGCAGCGCGAGCGTGGTGGACGCGCCGACAATCACCAGCACAAACAGCAGGCGTTTACCGGCGGATATTTCGAAGCCACGACGAAAGCCACTGATGATGGTGGCCACGCACATGAAGCTGCCATAAGCGTTGAGGGTCGACACCGTGACCTTGCCGAACACCACACTCAAGTACAGCAGGGAGGCCATCACCCCGGTACTGCCCAACCCGACGATGGTAGCGACCTCATGCCCACGAAAATTCGCGCCCGCCAACGCAGCGGCGAACACTCCCAGCACCATGGAAGCCTGGGCCCCCACCACCGTCCCCAGGCCGACGGCGGTGAACGTCTTCCAGGACGAGGTCTTGCTCGGCAGGTAGCGTGAGTAGTCGGCCACATAAGGGCCGAACGCAATCTGCCAGGATGCGGAAAGAGACACCGCCAGCAAGAAAGTACTCCAACCGAAATGGCGGTTTTCCAGCAACAGACCGATGTCGTTGAGCGTCATCAGCCGGGTAAACAGATAGACGAAGGCGATGATCCCCAGCACGCTCGCCACCCTGCCGACCAGGTGGATGACCCGATAGCCGAAGAGGGTCAGAAACGCGATGCAGGAGGCGAAAATCAGGATGCCGGCGCTGTCGCTGACATGGACCAACTGGGCAATGGCCTGCCCCGACAGTACCGCGCCGGTGGCGCTGAAGCCGAGGTACATCAGGCACACCAGCACAATCGGAATCGCCGCCCCATAGACCCCGAATTGCACACGACTGGAGATCATCTGCGGCAGCCCGAGCTTGGGTCCTTGTGCAGCGTGCAGGGCCACCACCGCGCCGCCGAGCAACTGGCCGATCAGCAAACCAATGAGTGACCAGAACACATCGCCACCCAGCACCACGGCCAGCGCGCCAGTCACAATCGCCGTGATCTGCAGATTGGCGCCGAGCCACAGGGTGAACTGGCTGTAGAGGCTGCCATGGCGCTCGGCCTCGGGGATGTAATCGATCGAACGTGTCTCGATCAGGGGACTTCGCTGCTGGATATCGCTGACCTTGGTCATTTTTTTGTTCTCTTCTTATTGAGGTAGACGCTAATGCCAGTGAGCCAAAGTGCAGAACCTGTGGGAGCGAGGCTTTCGTCGCTCAAATTTCTTAACTTACCGGCATTGGGGCGTGCTTTTATTTCTGTTGTTCCGTTACCGCCCACTTCTATCGAGCCAACAACCGAGTCTAGACATAACTACTCGGCAGCGTCGCATTAGCGTGGTCGCCAACGAGATTGCATTAAGGCATCAGATCCAACGGCATCACCTGCCCTTTCGTTCGCTCGTCATACCAATGCTGCAGCACATCGGGCAAGCGGCCTTTCCAACCCGACGCGTTGGTGTAGTAACGGGCTCGGGAATTGTTCTGCTCATCGAACACCAGCAGCACTAGCCAAAATCGAACGTCCGCTGTACGCATGAGGATGGCGGCGTTGGTATTGCCCAGCCCGCGTACCCACATTTCAGTCACTTCGGCGCCCGGCAGGTCATTCGACTCATCGCCGATCAGCCTGGAACTGCTGCTGTCCACCAGCGTCTGGTAATCGTCCTTGAGCAATTGCCGCAATGCATCGTCTTCTTGCTGTGTACGCGCCAACCCCAGACTCAGCAAATCGTTGTCCAGAGCCAAGGGCTGTTCCGACGCGACATAGCGCCCGGCATAGAACACGCCCATGCCCGCACCACAATCGGCATCGGCGCCGTCCTGGGTGACATCAAGCACGCCGTTGATGGCTTGGAAGGTCAACGCGCATGCACCTTCGACGTAATGCGCCTGAGTGCCATCCAGTTTGGCGACGCCATCCAGGTCGCCAGAGTTTGCGCCGCTCGCGGCAGAAACTTCGAAGGCGAGATGAGTCGAATCCCGACGCTTTGTCTTCAACTCAGCTCCCGTCGAAACGCCCCAGGGAATGCGCTGCCAAGTCGCGTCCCAGGTAAACGGAATGGCCGCGTGTTCGAGTTCAGTGATGCGCATCAAGTACTGTTGGCGCAAGCAATCGATTTGGTCTGCGCAGCGGTTACGTTGTTTCAACCACTCACGCTGGTCTGCTTTTAACACTTTAGGGGCGGGGACTTTTTCCAGCGTCGAGCGCCAGACCGCTCCCAGTTTTTGGTCCAGCTTCGACGTGTAAGCGTCGGCGCAAATGGCTTTTTCACTGGAGCTGGCGGCGCTGGTGCAATCGAAGCTACTGGCATGGGCTGCGGCAGAGAATGCGAGAAACCCCAGCAGTAAAGCGCGGCGAGCGTTAGAGCAGAACAAGGTCGGGGGCATGGGCAGATTCCATTCTTTGAGCGCGCCAGTATGCCGAGACAAACGTGAAAAGGCGCTTGTTTTGGTATGGCTCGCTCGCCACAAATCCAGCAGGAAGCGTAAAGTCATGCTCATTCTCAAGGAGCAAAACATGACTGATCCGTCGCCCCCGCCGCCACGGGAAATTTATCTCTCGCAGACATCCGACCGGGATCTGTTCAATCGCATCGCCAGTGAATTGGCACGAGGGCTGGGCGGGACCTGGACGGCACAGATCAATGGATTGGACCAGCGTTATTGGGACTTGGCCGTCGAGGGGCAGACGATTACGCTGCATCTGGAACACTATCTGGGGATCATGCTGCTGGTGGAGGACGCGGATCCGGACTGGATTGCGTCGGAGCGTTTTCAGGCGGTGGTGCGGCGGCTACAGACGGATTGAACAAAAAACGGGCGCCATGATCGGCGCCCGTTTTATTTGAAGCGAGAGGGAAATACATCCAGGAATTACCGATGCTTTCAGATATTGATTTCGCTGGCCGGCACTACGTCAATCCGCGCCACGGAACCGGTCAGATGCGCCAGAACCTTGTTGTGTTCGGTGATGATGTCTTCGGCGCTCATCGTGCCATTGTCGATCGTGGTATGGGCGTCGGCTGCCAGCACTACGTCATAGCCTCGCGATAATGCCTCACGGACCGTGGCGTTGACGCAGTAGTCGGTTTGCAGGCCGCAGATAATCAGGCAGTCGACGTCCAGCTCTTGCAGATGTTCATGCAGGTGGGTCTGGTAGAACGAATCCGGAGTTGTTTTGCGCACGCGCAGGTCTTGGGGTGACGTCTTCAGGCCGTCGGCCAGTTGCCAGCCTTCGGTGCCGTATTGCAGCAGGTCGCCCTCTTCTTCGTGCTGAATCAGGATGACCGGAATATTGGCGGCTCGGGCTTTGGAGCTGAGGCCGTTGATGGTGTCGATGACGCGCTGGATGTCGAAGCATTCATACTCGCCGGTACACAGCGCGCGTTGGACATCGATGATCAGGAGTGCGGTGCTCATGGCTTCCTTCCTTAGACAGGTCGCTGGAACGATGGATTTCAACTCCCTTTCAGCCTGTGTAGCAGCTGTCGAGCTTGCGAGGCTGCGTTCGAGCACCTGTAGGAGCTGGCGCAGCCTGCGATCTTTTGCCTTTGATGTCAGCGAAAGCAAGATCAAAAGATCGTCCGAACGCGGCCCGAGCCTTCGGCAGCTCCTACGGGGATCAGGGCCACCCAGGGAGTTCAGGTGGCCGATGATCGCCTGTTTCAGTAACCGAGTGACAACCCGGTATTACGCCGTGGGTCGTTCGCCCCATAGAACCGGTTCTTGCCCACGGGTTTGCCTTCCAGCGAAGGCGCACCTACCAGAATAGCCGCAATGTGGTTGGGGTCCTGCGGCTTGGCAAATTTGTGCCCCCAACTTTCGAGCATCTTCTTGGTGTCCGGACTGGTGGCGAAGTTCTCCAGGTTGGTTTCTTCCGGCAGCCATTGCTGGTGGAAACGCGGCGCATCCACCGCTTCCTGGATGTTCATGCCGTAGTCGATCACGTTGAGCATGGTCAGCAGGGTTGCGGTGATGATGCGACTGCCGCCGGGCGTGCCGACGACCATGACGACTTTGCCGTCCTTGGTGACGATGGTCGGACTCATGGACGACAGCGGTGCCTTGCCAGGGGCGATGGCATTGGCTTCGCCCTGCACCAGGCCGTACATGTTCGGCACGCCGATTTTCGAGGTGAAGTCGTCCATTTCGTCGTTGAGGATGACCCCGGTTTTGCTCGCCATCACGCCGGCGCCAAACCAGTCGTTGAGGGTGTAAGTCACCGACACCGCGTTGCCCCATTTGTCGACGATCGAGTAATGGGTGGTGTTGCTGCCTTCGTGGGGCGCCACACCAGGTTTGAGCTCGCGGGACACGCCGGCCTTTTGCGGATCGATGGCGGCGCGGATTTTGGTCGCGTAGTTTTTATCCAGCAAATGGGCGATCGGATTTTTCACGAAGTCCGGATCGCCGAGGTAGCTGTTGCGATCCACATACGCGTGGCGCATCGCTTCGATCTGGTAGTGCATGGCCTGCGCCGAGCGGTAGCCGAGGTCTTTCATCGGGTAACCGTCGAGGATGTTCATGATCTCGCAGATCACCACACCGCCGGAGCTTGGCGGCGGCGCCGAGACCACGTGGTAGCCGCGGTAGTCGCACTCGATGGGTGCCAGTTCGCGGGTCTGGTATTTGTCGAGGTCGGCCTGGGTGATGATGCCCTTGTTGGCCTGGCTGGAGGTGACAATGGCGTCGGCCACCCAGCCTTTATAGAAGCCGTCGGCGCCCTTCTCGGAAATTTCCCGCAGGGTTTTGCTCAAGTCTTTTTGCACGAGTTTCTGCCCGACCTGCATCGGCTCACCGTTGCTCAGGAAGATCGAGCCCGAGTCGCGCAGGTCTTTCTTGAAGACGTCTGTGGCGTACTCCAGCAAATCGACATCGCCCTGCTCCAGCACAAAACCGTCTTCAGCAAGTTTGATCGCCGGGGCGATCACTTCCTTGCGGGGTTTGGTGCCGTATTTCTTCAGCGCCAGCTCCATGCCAGACACAGTGCCCGGCACGCCGACGGCCAAGTGGCCGCGGGTGCTGAGATCAGGGATGACGCTGCCCTGCTTGTCGAGGTACATGTCGGCCGTGGCGGCCAGCGGCGCTTTTTCACGGAAGTCGAGGAAGGTCTTGCGCCCGTCCGCCAATTGAATCGTCATGAAGCCGCCGCCGCCCAGGTTGCCTGCAGCGGGGTACACCACCGCCAGCGCATAACCCACCGCCACCGCCGCATCGACCGCATTGCCGCCATTCTTGAGGACATCGACGCCGACGTGGCTGGCCAGATGCTGGGCGGTGACGACCATGCCGTTTTCGGCCGCGACCGGGGCAACGGAGGCCGCGTGAGCCATCAGGCAGCTCAGCGCCAAGGTGGTCGCCATGAGCGATTTGGCAAAAGGTTCAAACTTCATGAGTCGGTCTCTTTTTTGTTTTTAGGCTCTGTGCAGAAACAGAGGGAACGGTTCAAAAGCAGTAGGCAAGTATGGCTGCAATTGCGTATTGCGCCTCCCCGGTGAGGCAGTATGCTGGGCCCCTGTTCAACACGTGTGCGGAGTCCGCCGGCATGACCTACACCTTCACCACCCTGGCGTCGCCGGTCGGCGAGTTGAAGCTGGTCGCGAAAGGCACGCGTCTGGCGGCCATCCTCTGGGAAAACGACAAACCCGGCCGGGTAAGACTGGGGCCGATGAGTGAAGCGGCGGACAACCCGATCCTGATACGCGCCGCACAGCAGTTGCGGGAATACTTTGCCGGCACGCGTAATCATTTCGAGCTGGAACTGGACTTTGCCGGGACGGACTTTCAGAAGCAGGTGTGGCAGGCATTGCTGACGATTCCGTTTGGCGAGACGCGCAGCTACAGCGAGATAGCCCGGCAGATCGGCAATCCCAGCGCGGTTCGGGCGGTGGGCGCGGCCAACGGCAAAAATCCGATATCGATCGTCGCGCCGTGTCATCGGGTGATTGGGGCGTCGGGGAAATTGACGGGGTTTGCCGGGGGGCTTGAGGCCAAAGAGCGGTTGCTGACGCTGGAAGGCTGTGAATGGTCGGGGGCAGGCAGGATGGGTGATTTGTTTTGACTGAATGGGCACCGACACGAACAACCTGACTTATTCATTCTCCAGTGCAAACGCCTCGACAATCTGCTCAATCACCGCCCGCACCCGCGCGGTATGGCGCAGGTCCGCATGGGTCACCAGCCACACTTCATACGGCAACGGGCGCGTGCGTTCCGGCCAGAGCCTGACCAGCCCATCGCGCTCGCCCATGTACACCGGGATCTCCCCCACCCCGAGACCTGCGGCAATCGAACGACGCACCAGCAGGCTGGAACTCAGGCTGGCGACAATCCGCCCGCGGCTCAGGGGTTCCGAGACCAGGGTCATGTTCTTGTTGCCCTGCAAGTACGGCTGATACACCACCAGATCATGCCCCTCGAAGGCCGAGCCCGGTTGCGGCATGCCGTTGGCGTCGACATAACTTCGCGAGGCGAACAGCCCCACCGGCCAGCGCGCGATGCGCCGGGCGATCAGGTCGGGATTGTCCGGCCGGGTGTTACGCACGGCAATATCCGCCTCGCGCTTGGCCAGGCTGAGGATTTGCGTGGAGGCGTCCAACTGCACCCGCACGTCGGGGTGCACCGCATGCAAACGAGCGATGGCCGGGATCAGAAAATCGATGGCCAGAGAATCGGTAGTGCTGACGCGCACATTGCCGATCAATCGTTCGTCGAGGCCCTGAATCTGTCGCTCCAGCTCAAATGCCGAGTGCTCCATCTTTTCCACGGATTGCAACGCCGCTTCGCCGACCGCGGTCAGCGCATAGCCCTCGGAGGTGCGCAGAAACAGGGTCGCGCTCAACGATTTTTCCAGCGCGGCGATTCGCCGGCCGACGGTTGCCTGATCGACCTTCAGCACCCGCGCTGCACCGCGTAATGTCGATTCGCGACAAACCGCCAAAAACACTCGCGCATCATCCCAATTCATAGCGTTTCCTGTAGTGATGCATATACGCATCATCGTAGCGCGAAATCGCAGCAATATTGCATCAGTGTTCCTCGATATGCTTGAGGCCAAACACAAACTCACAGGACCGCTCCCATGCACAGCACATCCCTCGACACTGGGCGCAGCGCGATCTGGCTGCCGATCTTCGCCGGCCTCTGCGCCAGCCTGGTCAGTATTGGTCTGGCGCGTTTTGCCTACACGCCGTTGATACCGTCGTTGATTCAGGCCCAGTGGTTTTCCGCCAACGACGTGGTGTACCTCGGCGCCGCCAATCTGGTGGGCTACTTGATCGGCGCACTGATCGGCCATCCGCTGGCCCGTCGCACATCCAACAAAACCGCTTTGCGGCTGATGATGCTGGCGGTGACACTGGCGTTTTTTGCCTGTGCCTTTCCGTTATCGGTGAGTTGGTTCTTCGGTTGGCGTTTGCTGTCGGGGATTGCCGGTGGCGCGATCATGGTGCTGGTGGCGTCGACCGTGTTGCCCCATGTGCCCGCCTCGCGCCGAGGCCTGGCCAGCGGTGCGATTTTCCTTGGCATCGGCTTGGGCATTGCCGGCTCAGGCACCCTCGTTCCACCGCTGCTGAGCCTTGGCTTACAGAACACTTGGCTTGGGCTCGGCGCCTTGGCCTTGATTCTGACCGCCGCCAGCTGGTTTGGCTGGCCGTCATCCGTTGCCAATGAAACGGCTGCACCACACGCTCAGCACACCAAATCGCCGTTTGATCCCAACCTTTATCTGCTGTTTGCACAGTACGCGTTCATGGCTGCCGGGCTGGTGCCAGCCATGGTGTTTCTGGTGGATTACGTGGCACGCGGCCTCGGTGCCGGGCCCCATGTCGGTGCACTGATCTGGCTGATGTACGGCCTCGGCGCGATAGTCGGGCCGGTGAGTTATGGCTTTCTGGCCGATCAACTGGGGGCGAAGCTGAGCATCCGCCTGGTGCTGGTGGTGCAGGCGATTGCCGTCGGCCTGCTGGCGATATCGAGTTCGTTCACCGCCCTGGCCCTGCTGGCAGTCATCCTCGGTTCGTTCCCGCCGGGCATCGTGCCGCTGGCGCTGGCCCGGGTGCATGAGCTGGTGCCACAACACCATCAACAGCAAGTGGCCTGGAGCCGAGCCACGGTTTCATTCGCAACCTTTCAGGCCATCGCCGGGTTTGCCTACTCGGCGCTGTTCAACGCCAGCGGCGGTCATCACGGGTTACTGTTCGTCATCGCGGCCGGGGCCATCGTCGTCGCGCTCTTGCTGGAACAGGCCTTGCGCTTGCTGAACCTGCGCGACCGGATGATGCCGGTGAGTTGTTCATGATCGCCCAAGTTTGCGGCTATCGATAACCACGCGCCTGCACGTTGAACAACTGCGCATAACGCCCACCCACCGCGACCAGGCTGTCGTGATCGCCTCGCTCAAGGATCGCCCCCTGATCCAGCACGATGATGTGGTCGGCATTGCGCACGCTGGAGAAGCGGTGAGAAATCAGCAACGTCATGCGCCCTTCGGTATGTTGGCTGAAATGCTCGAACACCGCCGCTTCCGCCGCCGGATCCAGGGCCGAGGTCGGTTCGTCCAGGATCAGGATATCGGCGTCGCGGCGCATGTAGGCGCGAGACAAGGCGATCTTCTGCCATTGCCCACCGGACAGTTCCTGCCCACCGGCAAACCACCGTCCCAATTGCGTGGCGTAACCACGATCCAGACGCTCGATGAAAGGCGCGGCCATGCCTTCGGCGGCCGCTTGCTGCCAACGGGTTTCATCGTTGAACGCCAGGGTGTCGCCCACACCAATGTTCTCGCCGACGGAGAACTGGTAGCGAATGTAGTCCTGGAAAATCACGCCGATGCGCCGTCTCAGCGCCTCTTCTTCCCAGGCCTGCAAATCACTGCCATCCAACAGAATGCGGCCCTGATCAGGGCGATACAACCGCGTCAGCAACTTGATCAGCGTGGTTTTGCCCGAACCGTTTTCTCCCACCAGCGCGACACTGTGTCCGGGCAACAGGTGCAGATCGATGCCCTGCAAAGCAGCGCGGCTCGCCCCCGGATAACGGAAACCGACACTCTCGAAACGCAACCCATCGCCGGGCACCGCACCCACTGTAAGGCTTCCGGCATCGGCCACCACCGGTTCGGCCAGATACTCATAGAGGCTCGACAGGTAAAGACCATCCTCATAGAGACCGCTGATCGCGCTCAAGCTGCTGCTCACCGCCGTCTGCCCCTGCTTGAACAGCACCAGGTACATGGTCATTTGCCCGAGGCTGATGCTGCCGTGAACGGTATCGACCACGACCCACGCATAGGCCAGATAAAACGCCGCGGTGCCCAGCAGTCCCAGCACAAATCCCCAACCATCGCGACGTAACGTCAGACGCCGGTCTTCGGCGTAGAGACGAGCAAACGTGTCCCGATAACGCTGCAACAACAGCGGCGCGAAGCCAAACAGCTTCACCTCTTTGATGTAGCCCTCATGGGAGAGCAGTGTCTCGATGTAGTTCTGCTGCCGACTCTCCGGCGCCCGGCGCGTGAACAGCCGAAAGGCATCCCCGGAAAAGTGCGCTTCGGCAAAGAACACCGGCAATGCCCCGACCACCAGCAGTACCAGCGCCCAGGGCGAAAAATGCACCAGCAACACGCCAAAGCTGATCAACACGATCAGGTTCTGGATCAGCCCCAGCGACTTCATCACCAGCGCCAATGGCCGGGTCGATGCCTCGCGCCGCACCCGAACCAGTTTGTCGTAGAACTCGGAGTTCTCGAACTGCACCAACGATAACGTCTGGGCCTTCTCCAGAATCATCGTGTTGACCTTCTGCCCCAACTGCACCCGCAACAGCGACTGCTGCACCGACAGTGCGCGCTGCGTCCCGGACAGCAACGCAAGCACGCCCGCTTCAAACAGCACATAGCGCACGACCGGCCACAACGGTGCGCTGCCCTGTTGCGCGTGCAACTGCATCGCGGTAACTACCGCGTCGACAATCCGCTGCCCCAACCAGGCCGCGAGTGCCGGCAGCACACCAGCGATCAGCGTCCCCAGCACCAACCCCAGAAACAGCCCGCGGGACGTTCCCCAGACCAGCAGCAAGGCACGCCTCGCCYGGTCGAGCAAAGAGGCGAAACGGGTAAGGACAGGCATGGGCGATGGACTCGGTGGCGGATGTAAAGGGGCGCTGCAGGTCATACTGTATGGGGAATGAGCGACGCCCGCTTTACGTGGATATGAGGCGATAAGCCTCGCCTCGCCCATAGGAAAAACATCTAAAAAAGTATCGTCGCTCACCACGTTTTAGCGCTTTGCTATGAGGAGTCAATGCCTATCGGGATTGGAAGACGAACCTGAACGTCCAACCAATGTGCCCCACTCCATCACCGGGAGCAGAACATGAAAATCACCCCCTACCTGATCTTCAACGGCGACTGCCAGGATGCCTTCAACTTCTACGCCAAAAGCCTGCCTGGCCAGATCGAAGTCATGATGACCTTCGGCGAAACCCCGGCTCGCGACCATGTGCCGGCGGACTGCCACAACCTGATCATTCATACGCGCCTGCTGGTCGGGGATCAGTCGATCATGGGGTCGGATACCACACCCGATCGCCCCAGCGCCGGCATGAGCGGTTGTTCGGTGTCATTGAATTTCGACAGTGTGGTTGAGGCAGAGCGAGTGTTTGCGGCATTGGCGCAAGGCGGGAGTATTCAAATGCCATTGGAGACGACGTTCTGGGCGGCACGCTTCGGGATGCTGGTCGATCGGTTTGGCGTGTCATGGATGATTAATTGCGAAAAGGGCCAATGATGGGCCCAAGACTAATACTTAAGTATAATGGCCCCCTGATATCAATCTTAGCTTTTTTTATTCAATAACCAGACGGAACAACTACATCGTTCAAAAAATCAGCTCTTGACATAAAATATTACGAATACAACGCAAAAGGAGTCAATTAATATGCCCCCCCCGCTCTCATTCGCCCTAAAAAGAGGCAACAGTTGAACTGGCGCCTTTCGAGCGCGCACCTGAACTGCCATAGAACACCGTGGAATATCCTTATAAATCAACTCCAGATATCAAAAATGCGGACTTCCGCACAATTTATACGCAAGACATCTCAGTGATGCCTCGTTCTGTAGCCCAATCCGCGGATCAGCCACGCCTCAGTGTTGATCATAGAAAAGTCAACCTCGAGGGCCTAGTCCGACGCAAAGGCGCTCACCAACTAATTCGGATATCAGAAAATCAAATTGGCTAAAGCCTCCACAGTTGGCTATGTCATTGAATCAACTGAAACTACTGGCGATAGAATGGCACCTGTTGACAAGCTCAAAATGTTATAAAAAGTCAGATAATTTCAGTATTTTGTGTATTAAGATTGCAACGCCAGCACATATGAGTAATTTGCACGATGAGTACTGAGAGCAAAATCGAAAATAGCCAGAGGGGTATTCTCGCTATTGGGCGCACTTGGCGCTCGGCAGAGAAACTTCGACAGTTATTTGCACCCAATCTCACGCCTATATATACATTAGATTATACAAACCCATTAAGCCCAGATAACGAAGCTCAAGCCCACGATGCCGTACTAATCGACATTGAAAGCCCTTCCATTCTTAATGACTGCCTGGCGCTCATCAAGAAATTACGTACGAGCCCAACAGAACTGTCCATTATCGTTGCAATCAATTTTCGTGCTCCGCAAACAAAAATTGAATGTTACCTGGCCGGCGCCGATCATTGTATCAATGTACCTAACGACCAGGATGAAAAAGCCAGGTTAATTTCAGAGTTGCTCGAAACACCTGAATGGCAGTCCGCCATTAAGTTGACCCTGGACCAAACATGCCTGCACTTATACAACGATGAGTTCAAACTGGATCTGGCTTATCAGGAAATGAAAGCCCTGGATGCGCTTATTAATGCGGAAGGTAATATCCTGCACCACGATTGCATGGCCGAATCCATGGGTTTGAATATCAAGCTTTATGACTCACGTGTTCTGGAGAAATCCATCAGCCGCCTTCGAAACAAAATCAAAAAGCACTTCGGCATTAACATCATTCATAGTGTTCGCGGTTATGGCTATCGATTACTTCGAGGGGTCGTCTCAGTAAAGCAAGCAAACTTTCATTCTTAAAGGGACTAAACGATGGAGTCCAGCAGGCAATATACCGTGCAAGATAACTTCGCATTGGTTTTCTTCAGGCAATCAATCCTCAAGCGAAACGATGAATTGTTCGGCAGTGAGATTTATGCCAAAGCGACCAAACAACAGACACCTCTGAACAAGGGGTATCAGCCGTTGCATCCCGATCACCCACTGGCGATTTATCGTGAAGTACTGATGCGGATCCAATTAAATGCCCTTTCACAGATCGAGGCCACGTCGTCTCCATCCGTACAGACACCCAATAAATTATTCGTGACCATGAACCAATCCGCGTTATTGGATAAAGCGTTCATCCGAGAACTGAACGACGCTCAAACGACACTCAAGAAGCATGAACAACAGTTAATCCCCAGCATTAACGGCAGTTCGCTCCTTTCGTTCAATCTCAAAGAAAAAAGAACCATTATCAATCACATCCATTTATTGAAGGACAACGGGATCGAGATTGCTTTCGACGGCTATGACTTAAGCGATGACAGCGCTGAAAAACTGATCAGCCCGAAGCTGTTCGATTACATAAAAGTGGACCTGACCCGATCCAATTTCGACATCATGGTCGACAACAGCCAGGACTTTTTCAACAGATCTTACGACTGCCTGAGCAGCATGATCCATGACAGTAAGATCAGATTCATCGCGGACCGGGTCGAGCACAAAGCACTGCACACACTGGCCCGCAGCATGCCTTTCGATTTTTTCCAGGGGAGATACTACTCTCCGACCGAGGTTATTTAAGCTTTAAAAATTTCACCAAACTAGGAAGGAGCCTTATTGTGAATACGTCAAACAACAGCTTTCTAATTTTCACCCGAGATCAACTGGCGCGACAAGCTATAGAATCGCTTCTCGCACAACGCCTGTATTTATCTTTTGAAATCGAATCTGGCAAACTCAGCAGCGAACGCATCCGAAAGAGTCGATTTACGCACATCCTGCTCGACCAGGCCGATATCTCGCTAAGCGATGTCAGCTTTATCCGCAAGAATCAAAAAGATGCGGAAATCATACTCATAACTCCCAACTCGGAGCATTCAGAACTCCATCACTTTTCGCATTTCGGGGTTGATGGTTTTCTCAAGAAACCGGTGGCAGACGAAGAGTTCATCTCTGCAGTCAGCCGAATTAAAGAGTCTCAGGGTAACCCCGACATCTGGTGGTTTAATGCCGACGATAGAACATTAATCAAGGAAGATATAACCATCCCATTGACCGGAACCGAATCGTTAATGCTCACCCAACTGGTCATCAGTGATCGACGGGTACTTAGCAAAAACGATCTTATTCTACGCATCGATAAAGATCCGGAGAATTACAGCGGCCTTGAAATGTGCTTGAGCCGGCTGCAGAAAAAATTCAAGACGGCCGCCAACGGGGAACGTCTGATTCGTTCGGTCAGAAACCGTGGTTATTGCCTGGCACAAAGGATCAGAATCGCTTACTGAGTGAGATCGCAAGAACAATAACAATAAATGCGATTTTCCACCCCACCCAATACCGCTTGATTGCCTAACCACCTCGCCTTGTACTTCCTGCCGCCTGCCCCTCGCACATCTTTCTCTCCATCGTTCCTGCCGGGGTCCTCCCCATGGCGGGCAAGCGCTTATCGGAATGCTGTAATTTTATAGACGATTTAGCGATGCCCTCCTAACAAAAGAGCACGACCTTTTATAACAGGGGCACTGGAAGTAGTGTCCGTTATAATTCGTCAGACACCCACAAAGATTAAGGTACTAGTATAAAAACCGGACACTGAGACAACC
Source organism: Pseudomonas sp. P1_A1 (assembly GCF_056406935.1). Taxonomy (NCBI): domain Bacteria; kingdom Pseudomonadati; phylum Pseudomonadota; class Gammaproteobacteria; order Pseudomonadales; family Pseudomonadaceae; genus Pseudomonas; species Pseudomonas sp. P1_A1. The sequence goes on from NZ_JBFTZE010000011.1 coordinate 214,343, forward strand.
GTATCAGCTGACTTGAACACAACATTCGGATGGCCAGCCATAGCCCGCGTTATTCCCTTCCAATAATAAAAATAACTTCTGACCGAACTGCGCTCGCTCAGCCTTTGCGCGCGGCTGCCATTTATTAACCGTCGACTGATACACAACGTGGCGCACGCCCGAGGGACACCGCGATGGTACATAATCGTATTAATCGAAACAGCATATCCAAAGGACTGACCTTCTGGGGGCAATGGATAATTGCCATCACTTCGGTCAATGTGTTGTTATTTGCTTTGGCGTTGTACCAGACAGGAGAAATCGAAGCTCATTATCGTGTGCTTGCCGTGCTGACTTTCCTGGGCTCGGTCCCTTCCTACTCGCTGCTGCTGGTCTATCACAAGCAACATGGATACCTCTCCGGTCTGGGCCGACTGCTGCTGGGATGGCTGCTGACGCTGGCCGGGATGACCAGCATTGGCTTTCTCAGCAAGACCAGCGAATTGTTCTCCCGGGAAATCATCATGGTCTGGGCTGTGGCAGGTTATTGCGTGCAGGCCTTGCTGTACCTGCCTTTGCACAGCTTTTCCAGGCACTACCATCGGCAACTGCACAGCCAATACAACACCCTGATCATCGGCACCGATCAATTGGCGGTGAATCTGGCGGACAAACTGGCCAAAACCGAGTTTCCACCGCTGGTCGGTCTGATCAGCTCGAAACCCAACGAGCTGTCGACCAACCTCAATACCCACCGGATCGTGGGCCAGTTGCAGGAGCTGCGCGAGCTGATCCGGGTGCACGATGTCCGGCGGTTGTACATCGCGCTGCCCTTGAGCGAAGCCAAACAGGTGGAAGCACTGTATATCGACCTTCTCGATTCGAATGTGGATGTGGTCTGGGTTCCCGACCTGGGCAGCATGACGTTGCTCAATCACTCCGTCAGCGAGCTGGATGGCCTGCCCGCCATCCACCTCAATGAAAGCCCGCTGACCAGCTACCCGACGGCGGCGCTCAGCAAGACCCTGCTGGACAGAGGTCTCGCCGCCCTGGCGCTGATCGCCTTCAGTCCACTGCTGCTGGTGATCGCCGTCGCAGTGAAGATCTCCTCCCCGGGGCCGATCATTTTCAAACAGGAACGGCACGGCTGGAACGGCAAGATCATCAAGGTCTGGAAGTTCCGCTCCATGCGCCTGCACGACGACCATCAAGTCCGCCAGGCCGGCCGTGAAGACCCTCGCATTACCCCGGTTGGCCGTTTCATTCGACGCACGTCCATCGATGAACTGCCGCAGTTCTTCAACGTACTGCAAGGCCATATGGCGCTGGTCGGGCCGCGGCCGCATGCGATTGCCCATAACGACTACTACACCGGCAAGATCCAGGCCTACATGGCCCGTCATCGAATCAAACCGGGCATCACCGGGCTGGCCCAGATCAGTGGCTGCCGTGGCGAAACCGAGACCCTCGACAAGATGCAAAAGCGCGTGGAGATCGACCTCAACTACATCAACAACTGGTCGTTGTGGCTCGACATCAAGATCCTGATCAAGACACCCTTTACGCTCTTTTCCAAGGACATCTATTAACCGCTGCGATTCCCCCCGCCTGTTCTTCAGCTTGTGGCTAACAGAGCCGCAGTCCGGGCAGTCAGATCTCTGACTGCCCGAGCCTATCTCCCCGCCTCACCCCATTCGCCCTCTGTTTTGTAGCCTGCCAACGGCTGCGTTCACCCGTAGCAGCTGTCGAGCCTGCGAGCCTGCGAGGCTGCGTTCGGCTGCGCAGCAGTCGTCAAACCAGAACATGCGGTGTATC